>CAYUBT010000032.1:0-18493 GCA_964443055.1 uncultured Rubellimicrobium sp. | reverse complement strand
TTCCTCAACCTCGAAACATGGCCTCCCAAAGCAACACTACCCAGGGAGTGGGCCAGACCTGTCTCGCCAGCAGATCGAACAGTATCCATGACAGTGCTGCCGCCAGCTTCCTTGGCATCCGTATTCGCCTCCTGGATCTGGCCGCGCTGCAATAATCCTGCAAGTTCGGGCACTGCGAAAGCAGCGCCAGCCTCAACGCAGTGCCGGCGATCGCGTCATCGACATGTACGGCCACAAGGTCTTCCTTGCGCACGCCATGATCCTGCAGGGCCCCGGCGAAAGCGAGGAGGGTATGGAAGATGTTGAAGAAACTGACAGCGGTGCCCGTCGGATCAATGGTGGCGATCCGATCCCCATGAGTTCGACACGCTGCCTCAAAAGCCTGCGAAAAACTCTGACAGATGGCGCTGGAAATTCGTCCTGGGATCGTCAGATGAGGCGAGCGCCTCCAAATCCCGGTCCGGGAGAGTCAGATCCTGTTCCAGAGCGACCAGAGCGCGAACAGCGGCTCATCGCCGGAGCGCATCGCGTGAACCGCATTCGGCGGCACGAAGAAACTGCCGCCGACGCCGGGTTCGAACCAGTCGCGCCCCTCCTTGCGGAACGAGCCGGGCGAGAGAACCAGATAGGTTTCCTCGGGTCGGTGGTTGTGGTCCGGGTAGCGGGTATGGGGCGCAAGCAGGCTGATGCCGATCCAGAGATCGTGGCGATCCTCGATCCCGCCGGGGCCGAGCAGCATGGCGTTGCCATGCGCATCGGGGAAATTCGCGCTGGCGGTGGCACCACCGGCACGGCGGCGCCAGATCATCAGCGGGAAAAGCTCGCGCAGGGCGGCGAGAAGTGCGGAGAGATCGTCCGCGCCCGGGTCGCGCGCGGCGGCCTCTTCAAACCAGTCGCAGACCGGCAGGGTTCCGGGTGCCGCCCCGGGGCTGCCCGTTGTCGCAACCGCGCGGGCCATGCGTTCGACCGAGGCGGGGGAGTCTCCGTCCCGCGCCCGGCTCCGTAATGCGGGCAGCAGGGCGTCGACCAGTGTCTGCAGGGGTTCCGGTCTGGTCATCCGGTCCATCTCCTCAGAGATCCTTCACGATCCGCAGGGCGTCATAGATCGCCGCATGAGTGTTGCGGGCCGCGACCGCATCCCCAATACGGAACAGACGGAACCGGCCTTCGGGGTTGCCGTTGACCTCTTGCAGCCGTCCGGTGGAGAGCGCCTCGTAGTCGACCTCACCCAGATTGGACGACAGCGGCTTCAGATCGAAATACAGCTCGTCCAGGGGCCTTGTCCCGTGGTTGACCACGACCTGATCGACCAGCCGCTCGCGCCGCATGTCGCCGTAGTCGCTGCCCAGCACCGCGCGCAGACGATTGCCCTCACGCGCAACCGACAGCAGCCGCCAGGTGACGGTGAATGTCGTGTCGCGCGCCTGCAGGTTGCGCATGTAGGGCACGAGGCTCATCGCCATCACCTCGGGCGAGAAGCTGCGGTCGGGCGTGACGATCTCGACCGCGGCCCCCGTGGCCGAGATCAGGTCGGCCGCCTGCAGGGCCGCATGGTCACCCGCATCGTCGAAGATCAGCACATCTCGCCCGGGCTTCACGTCGCCCGAGAGAATGTCCCAGGCCGAGCAGACCAGATCGTTGCCCGCTTCGAGCACCTCGACATGCGGCAGCCCGCCGGTGGCGACGATCACCTCGTCGGGATCGGTCGCGAGGACGGTGTCGGCGTCGGCATAGGTGTTGAAGTGAAAGCGCACGCCGCGCTTCTCGCACTGGCCCATGCGCCAGTCGATGATCGAGATCATCTCGCGCCGACGTTCGTCCCGTGCGGTCAGGCGGATCTGGCCGCCGGCCTGGTCGGCGGCCTCGAACACGGTCACCTCATGGCCGCGTTCGGCGGCGACGCGTGCAGCCTCGAGCCCGCCCGGGCCGGTGCCGATGATGGTGACGCGCTTGCGGGCCGCGGCCGCGGGGATGTCGTGGGGCATCGTCTCTTCACGGCCGGTGGCGGCGTTGTGCAGGCAGAAGGCGAGGCCGCCCTGATAGATCCGGTCTAGGCAGTAGTTCGCGCCGACACAGGGGCGGATATCGTCCTCGCGACCCTCGATCACCTTGCGCACCAGATGCGGGTCGGCGATATGCGCCCGCGTCATCCCCACCATGTCGAGAAGCCCGGCGGCAATCGCATGGCGCGCCGTGGCGACATCGGGAATGCGCGCGGCGTGGAAGGTGGGGAATTGCGTCGCCTTGCGGATCTCGCCCGCGAATTCCAGATGCGGCGCGCTCGGCATCCCCTGCACCGGAATCACGTCGGTGAGTCCCGGGTCCGTGTCGATATGGCCGCGCACGACATTGAGGAAATCGACCAGTCCGCTGTCGCGCAGAAGGCGCGACACCTCGAGCCCCTCGTCGCGGGTCATGCCGCCCTTCTGCATCTGGTCCCCGGTATAGCGCAGGCCGAGAATGAAATCCGGCCCCACGCGTTCGCGGATTGCCCGCAACACGTCGAAGGTGAAGCGCAGCCGGTTCTCGAGACTGCCGCCCCAGGGTGCGTCGAGATCATTGGTCAGGGGCGACCAGAACTGTTCGAGCAGGTGGCCGTAGGCCTCAAGCTCGATCCCGTCCATGCCTGCCGCCTTCATCCGCTCGGCCGCATCGGCAAAGTCGCGAATCACGCGGGTGATATCCCAGTCCTCCATACGCTTCGGGAAGGCGCGATGCGCGGCCTCGCGTTCGTGGCTGGGGGCCAGGACAGGAAGCCAGTCGGCCTTGTCCCAGCGGGTGCGGCGGCCCAGGTGCGACAACTGGATCATCACCGCAGCACCATGGTCGTGGCATTCATCCACCAGCTTCTTCAGCCAGCCGACCACCTCGTCCTGCCAGGCGAGGATGTTGTTGAATACGGGCGGACTGTCGCGCGAGATCGAGGCCGATCCCGCCGTCATCGTCAGCGACACGCCGGCCTTCGCGCGCTCTACATGATAGGCGCGATAGCGGTCCTTCGGCATCCCGTCCTCGGGATAGGCGGGCTCGTGGCTGGTGATCATGATACGGTTGCGCAGCGTCAGATGCTTGAGCTGATATGGCTGCAGCAGAGGGTCGTTCGACATCCGACTCACTTTCCTGTCCTGGCTCCGCAAGGTTTGGTCGATTCCCCGCGCAGGGCAAGTCCTGTCCCGAACAAAACCGGCGAGAATCCGACCGGAGGTCGGTTTTGACCTGCGCAATGTCGCCTGAAATCGGCTGTTGCACGCATGGACCACCATCTGTAGCGTGAATGGCAAGCGGGTGAGGACAATCGCCCCGAGCCTGACGGGTCCGCAGTGTCAGCGGCGCGCTGCCGATACCGGAAGAAAACCGCCGCGACAGGGATTTCCGATGAAGAAACATCTTTTGGCGTCTGCGGTCCTGTTTCCGCTTGCCGGGCTTGCTGCCCCGGCGTTTGCTGATTGCAGCGACGTGACCATCGCCAGCATGAACTGGCAGAGTGCCGAAGTACTTGCCGCCCTCGACCAGTTCATTCTGAACAACGGCTATGGCTGCAGCGCCGAGATCATCAGCGGCGATACGGTTCCCACGATCACCTCGATGGTCGAGCGCGGCGCACCCGACATCGCGCCCGAAGGCTGGGTCGACCTCGTCCCCGAAGTGATCAACCAGGGACTCGAGGAAGGCCGGATCGTCGTGACCGGTACCGCAATTTCGGATGGTGCGCTTCAGGGTTGGTGGGTGCCGGCCTATCTGGTCGAGGAACATCCCGAGATCACGACGATCCAGGACGTTCTCGCCCATCCTGAACTGTTCCCCGATCCCGAGGATGAAAGCCGCGGCGCGATCTACAACGGCCCGCAGGGCTGGGGCGGCACCGTGATCACGACGCAGCTCTTCAAGGCCTATGGTGCCGAAGAAGCCGGTTTCCGTCTGGTCGACACGGGCTCTGCCGCCGGTCTCGACGGCGCGATCGCCCGTGCCTACGAGCGGGGCGAAGGCTGGGTCGGCTACTACTGGTCACCCACCGCGCTTCTGGGTCGCTACGACATGGTGAAGCTCGGGCATGGCGTCCCCCTCGACATGGAAGAGTGGAACCGCTGCACCTCGCAGGGCGACTGTCCTGACCCGGTGCCGAATGACTGGCCGGTGGACAGCGTCGAAACCGTGGTGACAGCCGAGTTCGCCGAGCGCGTCGACCAGGAGGTGATGGATTACCTATCGAACCGCAGCTGGGACAACGCCACCGTCAACGCTCTGATGTCCTGGATGACGGACAATCAGGCGACCGGTGAGGTTGGTGCACGTTACTTCCTCATGAACAACGAAGACATCTGGACGCAGTGGGTCACGCCCGAGGCGGCCGATGCCATTCGCAGCGTGCTCTGATCGCCTAAGGTGAAAGCCGGGGGCGCCGCATCATCGGACGCGGCGCCCCTGTGCGTTTCCATGATGTTCCGACAGGGCCGCGGGCGGGCAGCAAGAGACATGCGCAACGGGGAGTGGCATGGACTGGTTTTTCAATTTTCCGCAACTTGACAACCTGACATTGGGCGCATTGCGCCGTTCCATCGACGACGGGTTCCGCGTCTTCACCCGCGCATGGGGCGATCCGATCGAATCCTTCTTCGAACCGTTGCGACTTTTTCTCATCTACTCCGAGCGTCTGCTTCTCGATACGCCCTGGCCGATCTTCATGCTGGTCGTCGCCGTGCTTGGCTGGCTCGCGAGCCGCCGCTGGACGGTCGTCATCGGCAGCGTGCTCAGCTTGGGGCTCATCGGCTTCTTCGGTATGTGGGAAGACACGATGCGGACGGTCTCCATGACGTTCGTCTGCACCGTGGTCGCCATCGTCGTCGGCATTCCCATCGGCATTCTCATGTCGCGCTCGAACAGGGTGCAGGCGATCTTCAATCCGATCCTGGACGTGATGCAGACGATGCCGAGCTTCGTCTACCTCATCCCCGTCGTCATGCTGCTGGGCATCGGCCGGGTGCCCGGCGTCCTTGCCGTTGTGGTCTATGCGATCCCGCCGATCATCCGTCTGACCAATCTGGGAATCCGGCTCGTCGACCGCGACGTGCTCGAGGCGGCGGACGCCTTCGGCTCGTCAGGCTGGCAGAAGCTGAGAAACGTGCAGATGCCACTGGCTCTGCCCACGATCATGGCCGGGATCAACCAGACCATCATGATGGCGCTGGCAATGGTCGTCATCGCCTCGATGATCGGCGTCCAGGGGCTGGGCCAGCCGGTGCTGCGCGCGATCAACAATCAGTATTTCACGATGGGCATGTTCAACGGTCTCGCGATCGTCGCCATCGCCATCATCTTCGACCGGATCAGCCAGTCGTTCGGACAGCGGCTGCAGAAGTATCGCGAGGTTGTCCATGGCTGAAGTGCCGGAAAGCGAATACGGGATCGAGATCAAGGGTCTGTCCAAGGTCTTTGGTGCAAACCCCGAGGCAATGGTCCCCTTTGTCGAGCAGGGGATGACCAAGGCCGAGATGAATGAACAGCACGGCCATGTCCTTGGCCTGCGTGACATCAACATCTCGATGCCTGCCGGGCGCATTCAGGTGATCATGGGCCTCTCCGGGTCGGGCAAGTCCACGCTCATCCGTCACATCAACAGGCTGATCGACCCGACCATCGGGCAGGTCCTCGTCGGCGGCGAGGATGTCGTCAAGATGGACCAGACGGCCCTGCGTGCGTTCCGCCGCCACAAGACGGCGATGGTATTCCAGAAATTTGCGCTCCTGCCGCACCGCACCGTGCTCGAGAACACTGTCTACGGGCTGCAGGTGCAGGGCGTCCCGCGCGAGCAGCAGGTCGAGGCGGCGATGCGCTGGATCGAAAGGGTGGGCCTGGCCGGATACGAGACGAACTATCCCAACCAGCTTTCAGGCGGGATGCAGCAGCGCGTCGGCCTGGCGCGCGCGTTGACCAACGATGCGCCGATCCTCCTGATGGACGAGGCATTCTCGGCGCTCGATCCGCTGATCCGCACGGACATGCAGACGGTGCTGCTGGATATCCAGAGCGAGATCCGCAAGACCATCGTCTTCATCACCCATGACCTCGACGAGGCACTGCGCCTGGGGGATCGCATCGCCATCCTGCGCGACGGAGAAATCGTCCAGCAGGGCACCAGCCAGGACATCGTGCTGCGGCCTGCCGATGATTACGTGGAAAGCTTCGTGCGCGAGGTGAACCGCGGGCGCGTGATCCAGGTCGATGCGGTCATGACGCCGCTGAACGGCGGGGTCGCGCCGTCGGCCGCGACCGTGCCCAGCGGCACCACCGTCGAGGACGCGATCGGCGCGATCGTCGCAGGGCCCGATGATGTCGTGACCGTCACCAATGCCCATGGCGCGCCCGTCGGCGCGATCACCCTGCGCCAGTTGGCCAATGCATTGATTCCGAGCCGGGAGCCGGCCGATCACTGAACCTGCGGGGCGGGCGACTGTCCGGTCGTCCCGGATGGCGGACCGCCGTCCGGGGCCGCCCCGCGCCGCATCCGCAGGTAGCTCATGGAGATATGTGCGCGGTGGATCAGCGCCGCGGAGCGGATGTCGCCGATGTCGAGTGCGCGGAGCACCTCGCTCACCTCCTTCTGGAAGACGCTGGCCTCGGCCGCGACGCTGAGGCGGCCGGACGCCATGATCTTCAGCCAGATACGCGAGGTCTGGAAAAACAGCCGCTCGCTGATCTGGCGCAGTGGCTCGTTGGTCGTGATCTGGTGGAAGGCACGGAAGAATTCGAGATTGAGTTCCCCGAACCGCCGCGGCCCCGCGCTGTCGTCATCGGCCAGTTCGCCCAGAAGCTCCGGAATCGCCCGCATCTGCTTCCAGAGCCGCGCATCGGGCTGGCGCGCGCCAAGGGTGCCGAGGAGTTCAGCCAGTTCGACCCGCAATTCGTAGATCGGCTCCAGTTCCTCGATGCTGACATCGGTCACGAAGGTGCCGACGCCCTGGACCGAGCGCAGGAGTCCCTCGCCTTCGAGCCGGACCAGCACGCGGCGCAGCGGCGTGCGGCTGGTGCCGAATTCCTCTGCCAGCGCCTGTTCCGAAAGCCGGGCGCCGGGCGCATAGTCGAGAAGGCAGATCCGGTCGCGCAGGGTCAGGTGGATACGCTCGAACCGGTCACGCGCCGTTTCGGTGGGATGCAGAAGGTCAGCGTCCATTCGTCTGCCTCGTCGCCCCGTTGACGATATGCACCCCCGCCGCCGACAGGGCGAGGCCGGCGAAGGCCAGCGGTCCCATCGGTTCTCCCAGAATGGCCCAGGACAGGATCATCGCGAAGGGTGGCACCAGATACATGAGCGTCGAGAGCCGCGTCGCATCACCTCGCTGGATCAGGACGATGAACAGGCCGATGGCGATAATCGAATTGGCCACTGTCAGATAACCCAGCGAGATGACGAGTTCGGGATGCCAGTCGACAACCATCGTCTCGGTCGCCCGGGCCACCGGCAGAAGAACTGCGAAGCCCACGGCATATTGCACGAGACCACCGAGGACCGGATCGGTCTTCGTCCCGTGCCATTTCTCGAACAGGGTCGCGCCGGAAATGCCGACCAGTGCCCCGACGGCCAGCAGGATCACCGCGCCGGGACCGGGGCCAAGCGACCCGCCCGCAATGATGACCAGCACCACCCCGGCAAATCCGAGCCCGAGCCCCGCCCACAGACGCCTGCTGCCCCGCCCATGGCCCAGGAGCGGCGCAACGGCGGCGACGAGGGCAGGCTGCAGCGCCATGATGATTGCCGTCGTCCCCGCATTCAGCCCGCGCTTCATCGCCAGATAGGCGAGGCCGAAATAGACGCATTGTATCAGGAACCCGGTCACGACGATGGCCGCCCAATGCGCCGGGCTCCGGGGCCAGACGGGTTTGCGGAGGGCCAGGAACAGCGCCAGTGCCGCAATCGCGAGTCCATAGCGCCAGACGAGCATCGTCAGCGGTTCGATATGGGCGAGGCCGAGCTTTCCGAACGGATAACCGCCCGACCAGAAGATCACGAAGATGAACGGGGCGGCGCGCCAGAAGAGCGAGACGAATGCATTGTCTTCAACATGCGCCGCAGGCTGCATCGTTTTCCCCTATGGCCCCAGCCGCCCGGCAAGCCGTTCGAGCATATCGAGGCACCGGCCGAGCTGGTCAAGCGACAGATATTCGTCAGGCCGATGCGCTTGCGCGATCGAGCCCGGCCCGCAGACCACCGCCGACATGCCGAGCGCCTGGAAGATGCCGGCCTCGGTGCCGAACGGAACAGTGCTGGTGTCGCTCTCGCCCGTCAGGGCGAGGACGAGATCGCGCGCCTCGCTTTCATCCATCGGCACGAGGCCGTCGACCTCGCCCATCACCTCGGTGACGATATCGGCGGACGGATCGACCTTGCGCATCCGGGGAAGCAGTTCTTCCGCGCAGAACTCCCGCAGCGTGGTCTTGACGAAATCGGCGTCACCCGTCTGGACCGGGCGCATCTCCCAGTCGATCCGCGCGCGGCCGGGGATGACGTTGTGGGCGACTCCGCCCTGCAATGCGCCGGTGTTGATCGTGGTCCAGGGCGGATCGAAACGGTTCGTGGCCGGCGCACGCGCTTTCAGCTCCTCAGTCAGCTCCATGAGCCGCATGACGTAACGAACGGCAAACTCGACTGCATTCACGCCCCGGCCGGGAGCTGACCCATGTCCCTCGAGCCCCGTGAAATGAACGCTGTATTCGTAGCAGCCCTTGTGCCCCTCGATCACCTGCATGAGCGTCGGCTCGCCGATGATCGCGACCGAAGGCAGCGCCTCGCGCTCGCGCAGGAGCGGGGCGAGGGCCTGGGCACCAAGGCAGCCGATCTCCTCGTCATGGGTGAAGGCGAAATGGATCGGGCGGCGTGTGGCGGCGTCGGCATAGAGCGGGGCCATGGCGACGGCGGCGGCGATGAAGCCCTTCATGTCGCAGGTGCCGCGCCCGTAGAGCCGCCCGTCGCGCTCGGTCACGGCGAACGGATCGGTCGTCCATTCCTGATCGGTGACCGGCACGACATCGGAATGGCCGGACAACAGGATGCCGCCCGGCTCCTCCGGGCCGATGGTCGCGAAGAGATTGGCCTTGGTCCCGTCCGCGTTCTGCTGCATCTCGACCCGCGCCCCGGCCGACGAGAGGCGATCAGCCAGGAACACGATCATCTCGAGATTGCTGTCCGAAGAGACAGTCGGAAAGGCGACGAGCCGCCCGAGGAGGTCGACGGTCTCGCCCATCCTGCTCATATGGTCAGTCCTTCACGAAAAGCTTACGTTCGACATCGGCGAGCGGTTCCGCCGGGCCGTTCTCCCGGATGAGAATGGTCTCGGTCGTCTCGAGCCCCCAGTCCTCCATCCACAGCGCGGGCATGAAATGGAAGGTCATGCCGGGCTGCAGGACGGTCTCGTCCTCGGTGCGGATCGAGGCGGTGCGCTCGCCCCAGTCGGGTGGATAGGAGAGGCCGACGGAATAGCCCATCCGGCCCTGACGCGGGATGCCGTATTTCTGCAGGACGCCCATGAAGGCATTGGCGATATCGCTGGTGCGATTGCCGGCGCGGGCGGCCTCGAGCCCGGCCTCGATCCCCTCGATCTGTGCCTGCTCGAAGCGGCGCACCTCATCGGACGGCTTGCCGAGAAAGACCGTGCGGCAGAGCGGCGCGTGATAGCGGCGATAACAGCCGGACAGTTCAAAGAATGTCGCCTCGCCCGATTTCATCGGCGCGCCGTTCCAGGTCAGATGCGCGGCACTCGCATCGACACCCGAGGGCGTGAGCGGCACGATGGCCGGATAATCGCCCCAGTCCTCGCCCACGCCGGTGATGGCGGCATGGTAGATTTCGGCCACGAGATCGTTCTTGCGCAGGCCCGGCCGTGCGGTCTCGACCGCCGTGCGCACCATCTTTGCGGAAATGGCGGCGGCCTTGCGGATGAAGGCGATTTCCTCGTCCGACTTGATGATCCGCTGCCAGTTCACCAGCGCGGTGGCATCGACGAGCGTCGCGTCCGGCAGTTCCGCCTGCAGGACTTCATGGGCCTTCGCCGAATAGTAGTAGTTCTCCATCTCGACCCCGACCCGCGCCTTCGCGAGGCCGAGGTCGCGCAGGATGCGGGCGAGATCCTGCATCGGGTGGCGGACCGTCGATTGCACGTAGTCGTCATGATAGCCGTGGATCGAGTCCGGCCTGATCCAGCAGGTGCGCAGGGCACCCTGTGCATCCATGTTCCGGCCCCACCAGTGCGGCTCGCCCTCGCCGGTGAGAATCACCCCCTGGTGCACATAGAAGGACCAGCCGTCATAGCCGGTCAGCCAGGCCTGATTCGACGGATCGGTGACGAAGACCGCGTCAAGTCCCGCTTCTTCCATGGCGGCGCGGGCTTTCGTGATTCGGCGGGTGTATTCTTCGGGACTGAACGGGATGGTGAACGTTCCCATGGCGCGCTCCACTGGCGTGTGTTGTGCACAACCGCTATATTGAAACTTCGGGTCCGGCAAGAAATTCCCTCTGTAACCGAGTAATAGAGGTTTTTTCTTGACGCAACCGGCCTATCATGTGACGTCTTGTGCACAAGCACGGACACACGCTCTGAAGCCACAGTCCAACAACACGGGAGAGAACAACATGACCTCATCGGTCAAGACCCTGATTGCCGCCAGCCTGGCCCTGGGTGTTTCGGCTGTTGCCGTTTCCGCCGGGCCGCTCATGGACCGGATCGAGGCCGGCGAAACGATCCGCATCGGCTTCGCCAATGAAATCCCCTTCGCCTATGCCGACGACAACGGCAACGCGGCGGGTTTCGTCAACGTGATGACCCTCGGGATCCTCGCCAACATGGGCTACACCAACATCGAAGCGGTGCAGACCGAATGGGGCGGCCTCATTCCCGGCCTGAATGCCGGGCGGTTCGACATCGTCACCGGCGGCATGAACATCCTCGCCTCGCGCTGCGAGAACATGGCCTTCTCCGAGCCGATCGCCACTATCGGTGACGGATTCATCGTCGCCCCCGGCAATCCGCTCGGGATCGAGACCTATGAGGATATTGCGAACGCGGGCGCAACACTGGTGACCGGCGCGGGCTATTCCAACATCGAGGCCGCAAAAAGCTTCGGCCTGACCGATGCCGACATCATGATCGTGCCCGGCCCGACCGAGATCCTCGCGGCCGTGGTCGCAGGTCGTGCCGACGCCGGGACCGGAACCTATTTCACCATGCAACAGCTTGCCGACAGCACGGACGGCAGCGTCGATGTCCCCGATCCGAACGCCATGCCGGAAGAGACCTTCAACTGGGCGGGCATCGGCTTCCGCTTCGAGGATCAGGACTTCGTCGACGCATTCAACGTCGCACTTGCCGACTATCTCGGTTCGGACGAGATGATGGCGGCCGTGGCCGAATACGGTTACTCCGAAGCGACGCTGCCGGGTGATCGCAGCACCGCCTGGGTCTGCGAGAACCGCTGACCGGCACAGTTCATCCGGCCTGCGGTGACAGCCGCAGGCCGCGACTCGCCACCCCGGGGGGCCGGTAACACCGGCCCGCCAACCGCAGCGGGGACGAGATGTCGATCTGGGAATTCCTGGAGATCTACGGCTCGCGGCTGGCGAGCGGGACGGCCTACACCGTGGCCCAGTTCTTTCTGGCCACGATTGTCGCCATCGCCTGCGCCCTGCTTGCCGGGCTTGGCAAGCTGTCGAAGAACTGGCTGATCCGCTGGGTCTCGATCATCTATATCGAGATCTTTCGCGGCACCTCGCTTCTCGTCCAGCTTTACTGGATCTTCTTTGTCCTGCCGTTCTTCGGCCTGACCCTGCCCAAATTCGCCGCCGGGTTCCTCTCGGTCGGGCTGAATATCGGTTCCTACGGCGCCGAACTGGTGCGCGGCGCGATTCAGCAGGTGCCGAGGGGCCAGTGGGAGGCCGCCTATGCGCTGTCAATGTCACCGGGCAAGAGGATGCGACGGGTGATCCTGCCGCAGGCTTTCGTCATCATGCTGCCGCCCTGGGGCAACCTGCTGATCGAATTGCTGAAGGGCACCGCGCTTGTCGCGCTGATCTCGGTCACCGACCTGATGTTCGAGGCCAAGCAGATCAACGGTTCCACCTTCCTGTCGGTGCAGGCCTTCGGCTCGGCGCTGGTGATCTATTACATCCTCGCCCGTTTCATGATCACGCCCTTCATGCGCTGGTGTGAACGGGCCATGGGCCGGAGGCTGAGCCGGTCATGAGCTTTCAGTGGAGATGGGATTTCACCTGGGCGATCCTGCCGAGACTCGGCTGGGCGACGCTGAACACGTTGCTCGCCTCGGGGATCGGCTACGCGATCGCCTTGGTGCTGGGGCTGGTCTTCGCGCTGCTGCTGCGCACCGGATGGAAGCCGCTGACCGTGCCCCTGCGCGAAATCATCGAATTCATCCGCTCGACCCCCCTCATCCTGCAGATCTTCTTCGTCTTCTATGTCGGCCCGCAGTTCGGGATCCGGCTCTCGCCCTGGGTCTCGGGGATGATTGCCATCGGGCTGCATTATTCGTGCTACCTGTCCGAGGTCTACCGCGCCGGGATCGAGGCAGTGCCCCGCGGCCAGTGGGAGGCGGCGCGCGCGCTGAACCTTTCGACCCGCGACACCTATGTGCGCATTGTCATCCCGCAGGCGCTGCCGCCGTCCATCGCCGGGATGGGCAATTACCTTGTCGGCATCTTCAAGGACACGCCGATGCTGTCGGTCATCGGCGTGGCGGAGCTGATGCAGACCGCCAATGCCATCGGCTCGGAGACCTACCGTTTCCTCGAGCCATACACACTCGTCGGCCTGATCTTCCTGCTCCTGTCGTTGCCCACGGCGGCACTGATGCGGGCGTTCGAGACCTGGGTGCGGCGCAAGCTGGGAATGTAAGTCATGGACATGTCCGCCTATCCGCTGGAGCTGCCCGAACACGACCGTCCGATGGTCCGGTTCATGAACGTGACCAAGCGCTACGGCTCGCTTGTCGTGCTCGACCAGCTCAATCTCGACATCGAGCGGGGCGAGATGGTCACCGTCATCGGCCCCTCGGGTTCGGGCAAGACCACCGTGCTTCGCATGCTCATGACGCTCGAGACGATCAATGGCGGCGTGATCTATGTCGATGGCAAGCCGCTCACCCATATGCCGAAGAATGGCGTGCTCGTCCCGGCCAGCGAACGCTACCTGCGGCAGATGCGCTCGATGATCGGCATGTGCTTCCAGCATTTCAACCTGTTCCCGCACATGACCGCGCTGCAGAACTGCATGGAGGGGCCGGTGCAGGTGCTGGGCATGAAGAAGACGGAGGCGCGCGAACGGTCCGAGGAATTGCTGGATATGGTCGGCATGATCGACAAGAAGGACCAGTTTCCTTCGCGCCTCTCCGGCGGGCAGCAGCAGCGCGTCGCCATCGCCCGCGCGCTGGCGATGCGCCCCAAGATCATGCTGTTCGACGAGGTGACATCGGCGCTCGACCCCGAAGTGATCGGCGAGGTCACGAACGTCATCCGCAAGCTGGTGGCCGAACACGACCTGACCATGCTCATGGTTACCCACCAGATGGGTTTCGCCCGTGATATTTCCGACCGGATCTGCCTGTTCTATC
The DNA here is from genome assembly GCA_964443055.1 of uncultured Rubellimicrobium sp. Lineage (GTDB taxonomy): Bacteria > Pseudomonadota > Alphaproteobacteria > Rhodobacterales > Rhodobacteraceae > JADYZU01. The sequence goes on along the minus strand of CAYUBT010000032.1, from coordinate 4,885 downwards.
AGGGCAGGATCGAGGAGCAGGGCCCGCCCGAAGAGTTCTTTACCAACCCCAAACGCGAACGCACGCAGCAGTTCCTGTCGGCGGTGAAGGAAGCCGACTGATGATGCCGGTGCTGGCCGATGTGCTGGCCGCGCGGCGGGTCATCGCGGGCGTCGCCGATCACACGCCGCTTGTCCCCTCGCCCTTCATGTCCGCGCGCGCGGGGCATGAGTTTCTCCTGAAACTCGAGATCGCGCAGCCGATGGGGGCCTTCAAGCTGCGTGGCGCGCTGAATGCGATGGCCGCACTTTCTGATGACGCGGCCGGGGTGACATGCTGTTCGACCGGCAACCACGGTCGCGCGGTAGCCTGGGCGGCCGCGCGGCGCGGCCTGAGGGCGGTGGTCTGCATGTCGGAACTGGTGCCCGGGGCGAAGGTCGCAGGCATCCGCGCGCTCGGGGCCGAAGTGCTGATCGCCGGGCAGTCGCAGGATGATGCGGCGGTGGAAAGCGGGCGGCTGGTCGCGGAGGAGGGCCTGGTCGAAATCCCGCCCTTCGATGACCCGCATGTCATCGCGGGACAGGGTACCATCGGGCTCGAACTGCTTGAGGCGCGCCCTGACCTGTCCACGATCCTCGTCCCCCTGTCGGGCGGCGGACTCATGGCCGGGGTGGCGCTGGCCGCGCGTGCGATCAGTCCGCATATCCACATCATCGGCGTCACGATGGAGCGCGGCGCGGCGATGCAGGCGTCGCTTGCCGCCAGGCGTCCGGTGGAGGTGAGCGAATATCCCTCGCTCGCCGACAGTCTCGGAGGCGGGATCGGGCTCGACAATCGCCTGACATTCGCCCTCTGCCGCGATCTGGTCGATGAGATCGTGCTGGTCAGCGAAGAGGAGATCCGCGACGCCATGCAGGTGCTCTATTTCGAGGACGGGCTGGTGGCCGAAGGCGCTTCGGTCGTGGGGCTCGCCGCCATATTGTCGGGTAAGGCCAACCTTCAGGGGCCTGCCGCCACGATCATCACCGGGCGCAACCTCGACATGGCGACTCATGCCGCCATCATGGCCGGGCGCGATGTCCGGCTTGGTGATCTGACCGTGAAAGGGCGTGTCCATGGCGCATGACATCCGCATTGTGACCGAGAGCGACCTGCGCCGCCTCGTGCATCTCGACCTTGCGCTTGTCGATGTGATCGAATCCGCCTTTGCTGCCCTGTCGCGGGGCGGCGTGGTCATGCCGCCGATCCTGTCGATGGAACTGGCCGAGGCGAATGGCGAGGTCGACGTGAAGACCGCCTATATCCCGGGCTTTGACGGTTTCGCGATCAAGGTGAGCCCGGGCTTCTTCGACAATCCCCAACTCGGCCTGCCCAGTCTCAACGGGCTGATGATCCTGTTCTCGGCGAAGACCGGGCTGGTCGAGGCGCTCTATCTTGACAACGGCTATCTGACCGATATCCGCACCGCCGCCGCCGGGGCTGTTGCGGCGCGGCATCTGGCACCGGCACAGGTGGAAACCACGGGTATTTTCGGCACCGGCGTTCAGGCGCGGCTGCAGGCGCAGGCCGCGCATCTGGTGCGGCCGTTCAGGCGCGTTCTGGTCCATGGCCGCGATGCCGGGAAGGCGCTGGCCTGTGCTGATGATCTCGCCGCTCTGCTCGGGGTCGAGGCCGAGGCGGTCACCGACCCCGCCGCGCTTGTCCGCGACAGCCAGCTTGTCATCACGACGACGCCAGCGCGCGAGCCGCTGGTTCGCACCGAATGGCTGCATCCGGGCCTGCATATCACCGCCATGGGTGCCGACCAGCCGGGCAAGAACGAGATTGCAGCCGAGGCGCTGATCGCCGCGGATCTTTACGTCTGCGACCGGGTCAGCCAGGCCGGGACCTCGGGCGAACTCGAGGCCGCGCTGGCCGCCGGGCTCTGGACCGGGGCCGCGCCCGCGGAACTGGGCGATGTGGTGACCGGCACCCATCCGGGCCGATCCGCGCCCGATGCCGTGACGATTTGCGATCTCACCGGCACCGGCGCGCAGGATACCGCCATTGCCACCCATGTCCGCGCCCGCCATCCTGATGCGGGTATCGTGATACGGGCCTGACATGCGACTCGACGCACGCGACATCGAAATCCTGAAGGTTCTCTCTCGCGAGGGACGCATCACCAAGGCCGCACTGGCCGGACGGGTCGGCCTTTCGCCGACCCCCTGTTGGGAACGCCTGCGAAAGCTTGAACGCGCTGGGCTGATAGAGGGCTATCGCGCCGAGATCTCGCTGCGCAAACTGGGTCCGCATGTCACCGTCTTCGTCGTCGCCGAGATTGCCGACCACACGGCGGCAAGCTTTCGCGCCTTCGAGGCGGCGGTCGCCCGCCATGACGAGATCACCGCCTGCTGGGCCCTGGGCGGCGGGTTCGACTATCTGCTGCAGATCGTCACCCGCGACATCGACGCCTATCAGCGCCTGATCGACGCGCTGCTGGACGAACGGATCGGGCTTGCGCGCTACTTCACCTATATCGTCACCAAGCCGGTGAAAGCGCCGGGCACGGTTCCGTTCGAGGCGCTTCTGGGTAGTGGATGATTCTCCTGCCCACGCCGTGATTGCTGGATGAATCATCTGCACGGGCAGGGTATTTTGGCCCCCGTCTCTGCCGCAAACGGGTGATGCTCGGGCACCTGCAGCAGATGAGGGCCAGCCATGCTTGACAGCGTCATCTCCGCCCGCCCCGAAATCACCGACAAGCGCCTCGTGCGCAGTTTCGCCTATATCGGCGGCCGCTGGGTCGGCGCGGCCTCGGGTCGCACGATTCCCGTGAGTGACCCGGCCACCGGGCAGGAGCTTGGTCAGGTGGTGAGTCTCTCGGCAGAGGAATCCGCTGCCGCCGTCGATGCCGCCCAGGCGGCGTTTCCCGCATGGGCGCGGCTTCTGCCGCAGGAGCGCGCGGCCATCCTGCGCCGCTGGTTCGACCTGATCACCGCCAACCGCGAGGATCTTGCCCGGATCATGGTGCTGGAGCAGGGCAAGCCCCTGTCCGAGGCGCGAGGCGAGATCGACTACGGTGCAAGTTTCGTCGAATTCTACGCCGAAGAGGCCCGCCGCCCGAATATCGAGGGCGTGACCAGCCATCTCGCCGATGCCGAGGTCGAAGTCTGGCGTGAGCCCGTGGGCGTCGCCGCGCTCATCACGCCGTGGAACTTCCCCACTGCCATGCTCACCCGCAAGGCCGCCGCCGCGCTGGCGGCAGGCTGCACCGTGGTCTGCCATCCTTCGGGCGAGACGCCGTTCTCGGCGCTGGCACTAGCCGAACTGGCCGAACGCGCGGGCGTGCCCGCGGGTGTGTTCAACATCGTCACCGGCAAGGCCGCGACCGTGGTCGAGCCCTGGACCGGCGACCCGCGCGTGCGCGCTCTCTCCTTCACCGGCTCCACCGAAATCGGCCGGCTGCTCTATCGCCAGTCCGCCGATACGGTCAAACGTCTCGTGATGGAACTGGGCGGCCATGCGCCCGCCATCGTCTTTGCGGACGCCGACATGGAAAACGCCGTCATCGAGGTGATGAAGGCCAAATGGGCGACCACCGGGCAGGATTGCCTCGGTGCGAACCGCATCTTTGTCGAGCGGTCCATCTATCCCGAATTCTGCCGCCGTTTCGTGCAGGCGACAAGGGCCCTTACCATCGGCCCCGGCATGGACGACCCGGACCTTGGGCCGCTGATGAATGAACGCGCCGTGGCCAAGCAGGAGGAGCATGTGGCCGATGCGCTGGAAAAGGGTGCAAAGCTCGCCTGCGGGGGCAAGCGTCACGCGCTCGGGCCGCTGTTCTACGAGGCCACCGTCCTGACCGATGTGCCGCCCGGGGCGAAGATCCTGCACGAGGAAACCTTCGGCCCCGTCGCGGCCATCGTGCCGTTTGACACCGAGGACGAGGTCACTGCCCGCGCCAATGACACCGAATACGGTCTTGTCGCCTATATCCACACCGAAGACCCGCGCCGCATCTACCGGCTGTCGCGGGCGCTGCAATTCGGCATGGTCGCGGTGAACCGCACCAAGGTCACCGGCGCACCGATTCCCTTTGGCGGGATGAAACAGTCGGGTCTCGGGCGCGAGGGCTCGCGTCAGGGCTTGGAAGAGTTTACCGAAATCAAATACATCTGCCGTGACTGGGGATGAGGAAAAGGAAGAACAGATGCTGACGAATGACCAACTGGGACAATGGGACCGCGAGAATTTCTTTCACCCCTCGACACATCTCGCCCAGCACGCTCGGGGCGAGACCGCCAGTCGCGTGATCCGGACCGCAAGCGGCTGCCATATCGAGGACCGCGACGGCACGCGCTTTCTTGACGCCTTCGCCGGGCTCTACTGTGTGAACGTGGGCTACGGCCGACAGGAGATCGCCGAGGCCATCGCCGATCAGGCGCGCGAACTGGCCTATTACCACTCCTATGTCGGCCACGGGACCGAAGCCTCGATCACGCTGGCGAAGATGATCCTCGACCGTGCGCCGAAGAACATGTCCAAGGTCTTTTTCGGCCTTGGCGGTTCGGACGCGAACGAGACCAACATCAAGATGATCTGGTATTACAACAACATCCTCGGACGCCCCGAGAAGAAGAAGATCATCTCGCGCTGGCGCGGCTACCACGGCGGCGGGCTGATGACCGGCTCGCTGACCGGGCTCGAGGGCTATCACAAGCTGTTCGACCTGCCGCTCGATCCGGTGAAGCACACGGTCGCACCCTATTATTACCGCCGCGATGACGTGAGCCAGAGTGAAGAGCAGTTCGTTTCCCATTGCGCAGCAGAGCTTGAGGCATTGATCGAGCGCGAGGGCGCGGATACCATCGCCGCCTTCATCGGCGAGCCGGTCCTGGGCACCGGCGGCATCGTGCCGCCGCCG
>CAYUBT010000031.1:0-18605 GCA_964443055.1 uncultured Rubellimicrobium sp. | reverse complement strand
CTGCAGTTCCTGGACCTGATCCAGGAGGGCAACATCGGCCTGATGAAGGCGGTGGACAAGTTCGAGTATCGCCGGGGCTATAAATTCAGCACCTATGCGACCTGGTGGATCAGGCAGGCGATCACGCGCTCGATCGCCGATCAGGCCCGCACGATCCGCATTCCCGTCCACATGATCGAGACGATCAACAAGCTGGTGCGCACCGGCCGCCAGATGCTCCATGAGATCGGCCGCGAGGCCACGCCCGAGGAACTGGCCGAAAAGCTGCAGATGCCGCTGGAAAAGGTTCGCAAGGTGATGAAGATCGCCAAGGAACCGATCAGCCTTGAAACCCCGATCGGGGATGAAGAGGATAGCCAGCTTGGCGACTTCATCGAGGACAAGAACGCCATCCTGCCGCTGGAATCGGCCATTCAGGAAAACCTCAAGGAAACCACGACCCGCGTTCTGGCCAGCCTCACCCCGCGCGAGGAACGGGTCTTGCGGATGCGGTTCGGGATCGGGATGAACACCGATCATACGCTCGAAGAGGTCGGCCAGCAGTTCAGTGTCACCCGCGAACGGATCCGCCAGATCGAGGCCAAGGCCCTGCGCAAGCTCAAGCATCCGACCCGGTCGCGGAAACTGCGCAGCTTCCTTGACCAGTGAGGGCGCGGGCTGAGCGGGGCGCGTCGTGATCGACGAGATCGCTGCAGCCGGGGACAGGGTGCAGGCCGTCATCATCGGCCTCGGCATTGCGGTCGTCCTTCTCGCCGCGCTTCTGCTCGCCGCGCGCAGGGCGCTGGCCGCGACGCGGGCGGAACTCGATGCGCAGGGCCGCGCCTCGCGCATTGCCGAGCTTCACATCCGCGAGCAGGACACGAGGCTTGCGGAACGCGAGACGCGGCTCACGCAGGCCGAGGGCGAACGGGCGACGCTCGCCCAGGCCCTGCGCGCGCGTGAATCCACCCTGATGCAGGCCGAGCGGCGTTCGGCCAGTCTCGAGGAACAGGTGAGTGCCGGCGACGCTGCGCGCCGTGACCTGCGCGAACGGCTGGCGGCGGCCGAACAGCGGCTCGAGGCACTGAATGCGGAACATGCCCGCCTCGCACAGGATCATGCGGCCCTGCGTGCCGATCACGCCGGTCGCATGAAAGAGGCCGGGGAGCGGCTCGCCGAGATGAAGGAGATGCGCGAGAAGATGCGCGCGGAGTTTTCCGAACTCGCCCAGGCCACGTTGCGTCGTACCGGCGAGGACTTCTCGAAGGCGCATCTGGAACGGCTGACCGGCCTTCTCACTCCCTTTCGCGATCACGTCGGCCGGTTCGAGCAGGAGTTGCGCCAGGTCCACAAGAGCGCGGACGAGGAACGCGCGCGGCTTTCGGAACAGATCCGCCTGCTGTCCACCCGCTCCGAGGAAATCAGCGCCGAAGCCGTTGCGCTGACCCGCGCACTCAAGGGCGACAGTCAGCGGCAGGGTGCGTGGGGCGAGATGATCCTCGAGCGCATCCTCGAGGAATCGGGCCTGATCGAGGGCACCCATTACGAACGCCAGAAGTCGCGTACCGACGAGGACGGCGCGCGCTGGCGGCCCGATGTGATCGTGCGGATGCCACGCGAGAAGCTGCTGGTGGTCGACAGCAAGGTGAGTCTTGTCGCCTATGAGGCCCTTGTCTCGGCCGAAGATGATGCTGCACGCACGCAGGCGCTGCGCGATCACCTCGCCTCCCTGCGCCGCCATATCGACGGCCTGGCATCCAAGGGCTACGGGTTGATGGACGAGGGATCGGTCGATTACGTCCTGATGTTCGTGCCCATCGAGGGCGCTCTCTCCGAGGCCCTGCGCGCACAGCCCGACCTGGGAACCAGCGCCGTGGGCAAGGGCGTGGGGCTGGTGACTCCGACGACGCTGATGCTTTCGCTGCGCACGGTGCAGCATATCTGGGATGTCGAGCGGCGCGATGCCAATGCGGGGGAAATCGCCAAACGTGCGGGGCTGCTGCACGACAAGCTGGTGGGCTTTACCGACGACATGGCCAAGGTCGACCGTGCCCTTTCCGGGGCGCGGGGCGCGTTCGAGGATGCGATGGGCAAGCTGTCGCGCGGTTCGGGCAACCTCGTTGGACAGGCGGACAAGCTGCGCAAGCTGGGCGCGCGCGCGGGCAAGAGCATCGCGATCCCCTTCGACGAGGAAGACGACGGCGCGCTGCCGCCGCCTGATGAGTCCGGCTGAATGGCTGTCTCTTCGTCATTGCGAGCGTCGGCGAAGCACCCCTGATGTCTCCCCATTCCGGGTTGCCGCACCGGTTGCGCCATTCGCACTGACGGAGGTTGTGTGCCTTTGCGCGCGCCTCACAAAATCATGTTGCATCCGGGGGGCGATTGCCGACATGTTGCTGCTAGCCAATAATGATGGCCGACACCCGGGGCCAAGCCACCGCAGGCAGACATGAGGACAGGCCGATGCGTTGCCCGTTTTGCGGAAACGTCGATACACAGGTGAAGGATTCCCGTCCCGCCGAAGATCACGTCGCGATCCGGCGGCGGCGCTTCTGTCCCGCCTGCGGCGGACGGTTCACCACCTATGAGCGCGTGCAGCTTCGTGACCTCGTGGTCATCAAGTCGAACGGGCGGCGTGAGGAATTCGACCGCGACAAGCTCGAACGCTCGATCCGCATCGCGCTTCAGAAACGCCCGGTCGAGCCCGAACGGATCGACCAGATGGTGTCCGGCATCGTGCGGCGGCTGGAATCGCTTGGCGAGACAGACATTCCCTCGCGCCAGATCGGCGAGATCGTGATGGAGGCGCTCTCGCGGATCGACACGGTCGCCTATGTCCGTTTCGCCAGCGTCTACATGAATTTTCAGGCAGTGGGCGATTTCGACAAGTTCATGGCCGAGCTTCGCCCCGAGCTTCCGCCCGAGACGTGACCACAGGCGACGACGAGGCGCCTATGGCCCATGCCCTGGCCCTCGGGCGGCGGGGGATGGGGCAGGTCTGGCCGAATCCGGCGGTGGGCTGCGTGATTGTCCGCGAGGGCAGGATCGTCGGGCGCGGCTGGACCAGGCCGGGGGGCCGCCCCCATGCCGAGGCGGTGGCGCTTGAACAGGCAGGCGAGGCCGCGCGCGGGGCCACGGTCTACGTCACGCTCGAGCCCTGCGCCCATGTCAGCCGCCGCGGTCCCGCCTGTGCCGATCTTCTTGTGGCCGCGGGTGTGGCGCGGGTGGTGAGCGCGATGGAGGACCCCGACCCGCGCACGGCAGGCCGGGGCCATGCGCGACTGCGTGCGGCGGGGGTGACGGTCGAAACCGGGCTGGACGGGGAGGGGGCGCGCCGCGATCACGCGGGTTTCTGCCTGCGGTTCACCGAGGCGCGGCCCTTTGTCACGCTGAAGCTGGCCGCGACACTCGACGGGCGCATCGCCACTGCGTCGGGTGAAAGCCGCTGGATCACCGGGCCGCAGGCGCGGGCGCTGGTTCATGCCCTTCGTGCGCGCCACGATGCTGTGATGGTCGGCGGCGGCACGGCAAGGGCGGATGACCCGCTTCTGACCGTGCGCGGCATGGGCGCGCGCCGCCAGCCCGTGCGGGTGGTGTTGAGTCGGCGGCTCGATCTGCCGCGCGACAGCGCCCTCATGCGCAGCATGGACGAGGCACCCCTGTGGCTGATCCATGATGGAAGCGCAGATGCGGGGGGCTGGTCTGCATCCGGTGCCGAACTGCTGGAGGCCGAGGCGGATGCGGGCGGTATCGTCCCCCTGTCGGCCCTTCAGGCCCTTGCCGCGCGCGGGATCACAAGGGTGTTCTGCGAAGGTGGCGGACAACTGGCCGCCTCGCTTCTGCGCGCGGGGCTGGTGGACGAGTTGCATCTCTTCACCGCCGGGGCTGCCATCGGTGCGGAAGGGCACGCGATGCTCGGACCCCTTGAGCTGGACCGCCTCGCAGATGCGCCTCGCCTGAGCCTTGCCGCGCAGCGTCCCGTGGGCGGTGATCTCTACAGCATCTGGCGGCGGGATCAGAGGTAGTCGGCCCGGCCCGTGCCCACGGCCTCGGCCAGGGTTGCGAATCCGTCACGGGCGAGCAACCGGTCGAGCCCACCGAGAATATCTTTCACGACCGACAGCCCGCCGTAGACCAGCGCGGTATAAAGCTGCAGCGCCGAGGCCCCGGCGCGAATCTTGGCATAGGCGTCTTCCGCCGAACCGATCCCGCCCACGCCGACCAGCGGCAGGTCCGTCATCCCAGCAAGCTGTGCGAGCATCCGTGTCGAGCGCGCGAACAGCGGTGCGCCCGACAGGCCGCCCGCCTCCTGTGCATGGGGCGAGCGAAGGCCCTCGCGCGACAATGTCGTGTTGGTGGCGATGATTCCGGCGATCCCTGCGCCCTCGGCCACACGGACGATTGCGGCCAGATCGCCCGCATCCAGGTCGGGCGCGATCTTGAGAAATACCGGGATCGGCCGTGCCAGACCTTCGCGTGCCGCCATCACGCCTGAGAGGAGCGCCGCCAGAGCCTCCGGCCCCTGCAGGTCGCGCAGCCGCTCGGTGTTGGGCGAGGAGACATTGACCGTCGCGAAATCGATATGCGCACCGCAGAGCGTCAGCACCTGTGCATAGTCCCCCGCGCGGTCCCCGCTGTCTTTGTTCGCGCCGAGGTTCAGGCCAAGCACCATGTTCCGAGGGCGGCGGGCGAGGCGGGCCGCGATCACGTCGGTCCCGTCGTTGTTGAACCCCATGCGGTTGATCGCGGCGCGATCCTCGGTCAGGCGAAAGAGGCGCGGGCGTGGATTGCCCTGCTGCGCGCGCGGCGTGGCTGCGCCGACCTCGACCCAGCCGAAGGCCGTGCGCGACAGGGGCCCGAGCGCCACGGCATTCTTGTCGAATCCGGCGGCGAGGCCCAGCGGGTTGGGCAGATCAAGCCCCGCGAGCGAACATTTCAGGCGAGGCGTGGTGAACGCCCCGCCGCGTGGCCCGAGTCCTGCCTGCAGGGCGGCCAGCGCCAGCGCATGACCCCGTTCAGGGTCGAGCCCGCGCACGAGCGCCGCTCCGAGCCGGTCGATCATGACAGCGCCGGAAAGACATGAAGCCCGCCGCGCAGGGGCAGCGGCCGGGCCCCGGTCACGTCATCCATGCGGAAGGCGCGGTAGAGATGAGGGAATCGCGCTCCTCCGCGCGAGACCTCCCAGCGAAGGGCGTCGCCCATCTTCGTGCTGTCGGCGGTGATCAGCCAGAGCCCGTCCTCGCCCCCGAAATGACGCTGTGCCGTTTCCTCCACCGTGTCGGCCGTCGAGAAATGCACGAAACCATCCGCCAGATCGACCGGCGCGCCAGGAGTCTCGCCCTGCGCCTGCATCTGGAGCCATTCGGCGGTACGGAAGATCTTGTAGATGCGCATGGCTGCCTCTTGCCCGCGACATCTGCGCCGGTCAAGCACCCGAGTCTTGCATCGCCCGCCGGGACGGATTACCTCGCGCAGGCACGCGGGCGTTGTGTAATGGTAAGACCCCAGCCTTCCAAGCTGGTGATACGGGTTCGATTCCCGTCGCCCGCTCCATCCCCGATGCCTGCAGCGGCCGGGCATCTCGGCGCCTCGCGCGCAAGGGAAAGGACTGGCGATGGCCGAAGCTGACCGGTATGCCGCCGAAAGACGCGAATCCTCGCGGCGGCTCAATGCTCTGGGCGCGCTCTGGCCCTTCGTCCGACCCTATCGCGGCATGGCCTTCGCCGCACTTCTGGCCCTCGTGTTCACGGCCGGTATCTCGCTTGCGCTGCCCCTGGCCGCGCGGCTGGTCGTCGACGCCTTCGGCGAGGGGGGTGATGCGGGCACGGCGCTGCTGGATGCGAATTTCGGCCTTGCGCTCGTTCTGGTGGTGGCCCTCGCCGTGGGCACGGCCGTTCGCTATTATCTTGTCACCCGGCTGGGCGAGCGCGTGGTTGCCGATATCCGCAAGGCGGTGTTCGACCGGGTGATCGGCATGAGCCCCGCCTTCTTCGAGCGGATCATGACGGGCGAGGTTCTCTCGCGCATCACCACCGACACGACGCTGATCCTGTCGGTGATTGGCTCATCGGTCTCGGTCGCCCTGCGCAACGTCCTGATCCTGATCGGCGGCATGGCGCTGCTGCTCTACACGTCGCCCAAGCTGTCCGGCCTTGTCCTGCTGATCGTGCCGGCGGTGATCGTGCCCATCGTGCTGATGGGGCGCAGGCTGCAACGGCTCTCGCGCGAGAACCAGGACTGGATAGCCAATTCCTCGGGTTCGGCCTCCGAAGCGCTGCTCGCGGCGCAGACGGTGCAGGCCTACACGCATGAAGACCCCAGCCGCGCCGATTTCGCCCGCGTCACGGAGCGAAGCTTCGATGTCGCCCGTGCCCGAATCGGTGTCCGCGCGGTAATGACGGCCATCGTCATCTTCCTGGTCTTTTCCGGCGTGGTCGGCGTGCTCTGGATCGGCGCGCATGACGTGCGCTCGGGCGAGATGTCGGTCGGTGAACTGGTGCAATTCGTCATCTATGCCGTTCTCACGGCCGGTTCGGTGGGTGCCCTGACCGAAATCTGGGGTGAGCTTCTGCGCGCTGCGGGCGCGACGGAGCGGCTGGTCGAGCTCCTGCAGGCCGAGGATGACGTGCGCGACCTGCCTGCCGCGCGGCCCGTACCCGATCTGCGCAAGGTTCCTGTCCGGTTCGAGGGCGTGCATTTCTTCTATCCCTCGCGCCCCGAGAAACCCGCGCTTGCAGGCGTCGATCTGGAATTGCGCCCCGGCGAAACCGTGGCCCTCGTCGGCCCGTCCGGCGCGGGCAAGACGACGATGATACAGCTTCTCCTGCGCTTCTATGATCCGCAGGAGGGGTGCATCCTGCTCGGTGATACCGACCTGCGCGACGTGACGCGCGCCGACCTGCGCCGTCAGCTGGCCCTTGTCGCGCAGGATCCGGCCATCTTCGCCATGAGCGCGCGCGACAACATCCGCTTCGGGCGTCCCGATGCAACGGATGAAGAGGTCGAATCTGCAGCCCGTGCCGCCGCCGCGCATGATTTCCTGACCGCGCTGCCTGATGGCTACGACACCTTCGTCGGTGAACGCGGGGTGATGCTTTCGGGCGGGCAGAAACAGCGTATCGCCATCGCCCGTGCGATCCTGCGTGATGCCCCGCTGCTCCTCCTGGACGAGGCGACAAGCGCGCTTGACGCGGAAAGCGAGCGTGCCGTGCAGGAGGCCGTCGCCCGTCTGGCCGAGGGACGCACGACGCTGATCGTCGCGCACCGTCTTGCCACGATCAAGCGTGCCGACCGGATCGTCGTGTTCGAGAACGGCCGGATCGTTGCCCAGGGCAGGCACAATGAACTGGTGGCCGAGGACGGCCTTTATGCGCGCCTCGCCCGGTTGCAGTTCACCGAAGGGGTGGCGGCGGAATAGGAGGTTGCGACCAGCCTGCGTGGGTGCAGCACTGCTTCAGGCAGCTATTCGCCGTGACGCTCCTTGTCGGTGAAGTGGACGATGAGCACCAGGCCAACGGCAATTGCGAGAGCCCCAAGCGGAATGACGATGTTATAAAGCGTCACTTCGTGCCTCCTCTCACAGAAACGCGCCTTTAACTCCCTCTTGCCACAGCGGCCCTTTCCCTGCCTCATGGCTGCACCGGGCAAGGGAGGTCGATATGGGCTTTGCCACCGCTGCCGACGCCGAGGCGATCGAGCGCGAATCCACATGGGGCGCGCGCGATCTGCCTCGGACCACCTGGACCCTGCTTTCGGCCACGGCGGCGAAATGGGGCGGGCGGCCGGCTTGTTCCTTTCAGTTGCTCTCGGGCGCGGCAGACCGCAAGGAGACCCTCACCTGGGCGGACCTGCGCGAACGGGTGGCGCAGGCCGCGAACCTGTTCCGCTCGCTCGGTGTGGGCGAGGACGATGCCGTCGCCTATCTTCTGCCCAACTGTACCGAGGTGGTCGTGACCTATATCGCCGGGCAGGTCGCGGGGATCGTCAATCCCATCAACCCGCTGCTCGAAGCCGAACAGATCGCCGGTATTCTCCGCGACACCGGGGCGACGGTGCTGGTGACCCTGCGCGCCTTCCCGAGAACCGATGTCGCGCAGAAGGCCGCAGCCGCCGTGGCGCTCGCCCCGGACGTCAGGACGGTGCTCGAGGTCGATCTGCGGCGTTACATGACCGGAGTAAAGCGCCTCGTCGTGCCGTTGATCCGTCCGAAGAACCCGGTCACGCATCACGCGCGCGTCCTTGATTTCAACAGCGAAGTCGCGAAACAGCCGCGGGAGCTGACCTTTGCCGACAGCACGGGTGATCGTGTCGCCGCCTATTTCCATACCGGCGGCACCACCGGCCTGCCGAAACTGGTGCAACATCGCTATTCGGGCATCATCTACAACGGCTGGATCGGGGCGCGGCTCCTGTTCCGCGAGACCGATGTCATCATGTGCCCGCTGCCGATGTTCCATGTCTTTGCGGCCATCGTGGCGATGGGGGCATCGCTCGCCTCGGGGGCCGAGATCGTCTTTCCGACACCTGCCGGCTATCGCGGTGACGGCGTGTTCGACAATTTCTGGAAACTGATCGAACGCTATCGCGTGACCTTCCTCATCACCGTGCCCACGGCGATGTCGGCGCTGATGCAGCGCAAGGTCGATGCCGATATCTCCTCGATGCAGCTCGGATTTTCCGGCTCTGCCCCGTTGCCGCTCGAACTGTATCGCCGTTTCGAGGAGGCAACCGGTGTTGTCATCTGCGAAGGCTACGGCCTGACCGAGGCGACCTGCCTCGTCTCGATCAACCCGCCCGAAGGGGTGAAGAAGGTGGGCTCGATCGGCATCCCCTTTCCCTATACGCGGGTGAAGATCCTCGATCTGGAGAGGGGCGAGGAAGTGGCAACCGATACGGTCGGCGAGATCTGTGTCTCCTCCCCCGGAATCTGGGCGGGCAAGACCTATACCGAGGCGGCGAACAACGCCGACCTCTTCCGCCCCGGCCCCGATGGTGCGCCGATGTGGCTGCGCACGGGCGATCTGGGACGGATCGACCCCGACGGCTACATCTGGATCACCGGCCGGGCCAAGGACATCATCATCCGCGGCGGCCACAATATCGACCCTGCGGTGATCGAGGAGGCCCTTGCCGCGCATCCGGCGGTCGCCTTCGCCGGGGCCATCGGCCAGCCCGACGCCCATGCGGGGGAGGTGCCCTGCGCCTATGTCGAACTCGTGGACGGAGCGCGCGCGACTGCCGGAGAACTGCGCGACTTTGCCAATGAGCGCATCCCCGAACGGGCGGCGCATATCAGGCATCTCGAAATCCTGCCTGAACTGCCCAAGACCGCCGTGGGCAAGACCTTCAAGCCGGCGCTGCGGCAACTCGCCATCCAGCGCGTCTATGATGCGGCGCTGAAAGAGGCCGGGGTGGCGGCCGAGGTCGTCAATGTGGTCGAGGACAAGCGGCTCGGCCTTGTCGCCAGGATCGCGGGGCTCGGGGCCGTGGACGATGCTGAGGTCACGCGTGCACTCGCCGCCTACACACGGCCGTGGGAATGGGCCAGGTGATGATCCTGTCGCGAAAGGCGGTCCGAGGGCGCTTGTCGCGTTCGGGGAGCCGATGCTAGACCCGCCGCGCATTCCGACAGGAGGATGCGCGCATGAGCGCCAGCGAGAACCGACCGCGGATCACGATCCATGCCGACGCCGAGGCTGCCGCGCATGCGGCCGCACGGGTCATCGCGAGCCTGTTGCGGGAGAGACCCGACGCCCGGCTCGGCCTCGCGACCGGCGGGACGATGATCCCGATCTATGCCCGCCTTGCCGCGATTGCCGCCGCAGGCGAGACGAGCTTGGCGCAGGTGCGAAGCTTCAATCTTGACGAATATGTGGGCCTGTCGCCCGATCATCCGCAATCCTATCGTCATTTCATGAATGCCCATCTTGTCGGACCGGCGGGCATGGATCCGGCGCGGATGGAGATTCCCTCGGGCATTGCCCCGGATGCGGATGCCGAGGCACGCCGTTACGAGGCCGTGCTGGCTGCGGAGGGCCCGATGGACCTGCAGCTTCTGGGGCTGGGCGTCAACGGCCATATCGGCTTCAACGAACCCGGCAGCAGTGTCGGCAGCCGCACGCGCGTCGTGACACTGGACGAGCGCACCGTGCAGGCCAATGCGCGGTTTTTCGCTAAAGACGAGGACGTGCCGCGAAAGGCGATCAGCATGGGCATCGCCACGATCCTGTCCGCACGGCGCATTCTGATCGTCGCGACCGGGGCGGCCAAGGCCGAGGCGGTACGCGCGATGATCGAGGGGCCGGTCGGCCCGGATTGTCCGGCGTCGTTCCTGCGGTGTCACGCTGCGGTTGAAATGATCCTCGACCGCGAGGCGGCGTCGCTCCTGCAGGCGGGGTAGGGCCTGCGCCACCTCGCGATGACGGGAGATCCGGCCCTTTCAGCCTGCGTGGCCCGGGGGGTGGCCGATGGGGGGCAGCACTGCCTCGATCGCCGCGCCCAGCGCCAGGAGGCGCTCGTCTCCGAACCGCCTGCCGATCATCTGCAGCCCGACGGGCAGCCCCTCTGCCAGCCCCGCAGGGATCGACAGCGCGGGCACCTGCGGCACGAGATTGAAGATGCTGGTCATCTCGAGGCCCGCATAGCGTCCGTCCGGCAGGGTCTGCCCGAACGAGCCGCCCTCGGCGGCTGGCGGGGTGATCGGACAGGTCGGGCAGAGCAGCGCGTCATGCTGCGCCAGCACCGGTGCGAGGTCGTCCCACATGCGGCTGCGCAGGATCTCGATGCGCTTGTATTGCGTCGCCGACATCGCCTCGCCCCGCGCGATCAGGGACAGCACGCGGGAATCCATCCGTTCGCGCGGGAACGCCGCCTCGTCTCCGAAGAAGCCTGACATGAAGACGCTCCAGAGATCATCCCAGGCATCGCTGAGGACGCGGGTCCACGGCAAGGAGACCTCTTCGATCACCGCACCCTCTTCACGCAGTCGGGTGATGGTGAGGGCCATGACCTCGGCCACTTCGGGAGCAACGGCGACATAGCCGAGATCGGGCGAGAAGGCGAAACGGCGGCCCGCGAGATCGACGGGCCGGGCTACATCGACATCAAAAGGCACGGGCAGCGAGGAGATGTCGGCATCATCCGGGCCCGCCGTCACCTCCATGAAGGCCAGGGCATCCGCGACGGTCCGCGCCAGCGGTCCGAAATGCGACAGGCTGTCGAACTGGCTGGGCAGGATCGTCATGGGAATCCGTCCGATCGACGGCTTGAGCCCGACCGTGCCGCAGAACGCCGCCGGAATGCGGACCGAGCCGCCCATGTCCGTGCCCTCGGCGATGGGAACGACGCCCGCCGACACCACCACGCCCGCCCCGCCCGATGAGCCGCCCGAGGTGCGCGTCACATCCCAGGGATTGCGGGTGACGCCCCAGCGCGGGCTTGTCGTGATACCGCTGAAGGCGAATTCTGGCGTGGTTGTCTTGCCGATGAGGATGGCCCCGGCCTCCTCCAGCCGCCGGATACAGGGCGCGGTCGTGTCTGCGACCCGCTCGCCGGTGGACCATGAGCCGAGGGTCAGCAGGTCGCCCGCGGTGGGCGTCATGTCCTTGGCGGCGAAAGGAACGCCGAGAAGCGCGCCGCCGGTCCTGCCCTGCGCCACGGCCTCGTCGATCGCGCGTGCGGCGGCGAGCGCCCGATCTTCGCGGATCAGGATGAAGGCGTTGCATGTCTCTTGCACCAGATGAGCGCGGCGAAGCGATTCCCCGGTGATCCCGGTTGCGGAAAAACGGCCCGCGCGGATGCCTCGAGCGATCTCCGTTACCGGCAGGTCAAGCGGATGCGTCATGGTTTCTCCCTTGCAGGCTGCCAGTTGGCGGCCGGGCGCGGGTCTCGTCACGGTCGTGCCGGCTACTTCTGACCGACCCGAGAGAGGACGCTGGCGCGGTGCCCCGGGAATCCGGGGACCGGCTGTTTCGCCCGGCTCGCGATGATGAGATATTCCGGCGCTGCAGGCCCCGCCGGCCCTGATCCACCTGACGGGGACAGCGGGCTGATCGCCATGATCGGCGCAGATTCCGGGCGATATGACAAAATAACCGACAAAGCATCAGGACAAAGCAGTTGCCCCAACGGTTTCGTGCACTTAGGGTTCGCTTCAAGAGTGACGCCCGGGCCCGCGGTCCGGCCAGTCACCGACCAGGGCGGGCACACCGCCGGGAGGGAAAATGCCGGTGACTTCGGCCCGGAAATGGCGTCTGTTCGACACGCGCGTTGCCTGGTTTCTGGTGGCGCCCTCGCTGATCCTGCTGATCTGCCTGCTGGTGCTTCCGATCATCCTGATGTCGGTCTACACCTTTTTCACCTTCGTGACCGCAGGTGTCGAGACGGCGACGCTCACCCTCGCCAACTGGACGGAATTCCTGACCGACAGCTATTATCACGGCTTCCTGCTCAAGACCTTCCGCATCGGCGCGGAGACGGCGATCATCTGCGCGGTCCTGGGCTATTTTCCAGCCTATTTCATCTGGGCCACCAGCTTCAAACACAAGTGGCTGCTTCTGCTTCTGCTGATCGTGCCCTTCTGGATCAGCTTCACGATCCGCACCTTCTCCTGGATTCACATCCTCGGCGAACAGGGCCTGATCAATGCGCTGTTCATCAAGATCGGCCTGATCGATACGCCTTTGCGGATGCTCTATACCGAGGGCTCGGTGATCATGGGCCTGATCCACTTCCTGCTGCCCTACATGATCCTCAACGTGTATGTCAGCCTTGAGAGCATCGACCGCAACCTGATCGACGCGGCCCGCTCGATGGGCTGCACGTCGGCGCAGGCGTTCCGCGAAGTGACGTTGCCGCTGTCGATCCCCGGCCTCGGGGCAGGTCTTCTGCTGTGTTTCGTGCTCGCGGCGGGCAGCTATGTGACACCCGAAATCCTCGGGAGCAGCCGCGATGCGCTGTTCGGAAACCTGATCTATGACACGATCATGGGCCAGTTGAACTGGCCGATGGGGACGACGCTGTCCATCGTGCTCTTCGTCCTGCTCGGCCTGGTGGCCGCGGCCTACAGTCGCTACGTCGGCCTGTCGCAGATCATGAAGGGGCTGAGCGCATGAGCAACCGGGCGATGCGCGACGGTCGAATGATGTGGCGAGTCACCGGCGTGATGACGATTCTCGTCTACATCTTTATGTTCGCGCCGATCATCGCGACGATCATCCTGTCGTTCAACGATTCCATGTTCGGCGGCTTTCCGATGACCGGCTTCTCGCTGCGCTGGTACGAGAAGCTGATGACGAACGAGCCGGTGCTGAGCGCCTTCCGCACCTCGCTGTGGATCGCGCTGGCGACGGCGGCCATTTCCACATCGGTGGGCGTGATGATGGCCTATGCGCTGGTCCGGTTCGACTTTCGCGGCAAGCAATCGTTGAGTACGCTGGTACTGATGCCCGCGCTCGTCCCCGAGACGATCCTTGGCGTCGGCCTTCTGGTGCTGCTTCAGGCGCTGCACCAGCCACGCACCACGCTACTGCTGCTGGCCGGGCATATCCTCATCACCCTGCCCTATGTGGTGCTTGTCGTGCAGGCGCGGCTGGTCGGAATCAGCAGGTCATATGAAGAAGCCGGGCTCTCCCTGGGTGCCACGCGCTTTGCGGCATTTCGTGAACTGGTGCTGCCGCTGCTGCTGCCCGCCATTCTGGCGAGCCTGCTTCTGGCTTTCACCATCTCGTTCGACAACACTTCGGCGAGCCTGTTCTGGCGACCGGCCGGGGTCGAGACCTTGCCGACGCAGATTCTCGCCATGCTCAAATTCTCCATCAGTCCCGAGGTCAATGCGCTCGGAACGCTGATGGTGCTCGTGACGGTGGGCATCCCGCTCATCGGTGGCATTCTGGTTGCGGGCCTGTCCCGCGCCAGGGGCCAGGCCAAGAACAACTGAAGGGAGGAAGACATGAAGAACTCACTGACGAAACGTCTGGAGAGGCTGAAGGAGGCCCATGGCAACGGCGATCTCGACCGCCGCCAGTTTCTCACGATCACCGCCGCGGCCTCGGCGGCGGCCGGCATCGCGCTGCCGTGGGGCGGCAAGGCGCTGGCCCAGGGCGTGAGCGAGATCCGTTTCGACGGCTGGGGCGGCACGGTGCAGGAGGCGCTCAACACCTATGCCTTCGAACCCTATACCGCCGAAACCGGGATCAGGGTCGTGCAGGGCTCGTTCGGGGACGAAGAAGAGGTCATCACCAAGATCCGGACCTCGGCCGAGGGCGATTTCCAGGTCGTCCATTCCTCGGGGATCAACTACTACATCCGCTATGTGAACGCGGGCTTCAACTCCGAGATCAACGAAGACAACATTCCCAACATGGCGAATGTGATGGAGGCGATGATCCAGCCCTTCCGTGACATCACGCCCAAACTGGGGGCGGTGCCCTATGATTATGGCACCACCGGACTGGCCTATAATACCGATGTGATTTCCCCCGAAGAGGCAGCCGAACTGGGCGCGAACATGCTTCTTGATCCGCGCTTTGCGGGCAAGATCGGCGGCTATCACGACATGACGACACGTGTCTGGATGGGTGCGTTGCAGACGGGGCAGGACCCCAACGCGATTGAGGACATCGACGCGATCTGGGACAAGGTCCGCGAGATGCGCGACATGGCCCTGAAGTTCTGGAACTCGGGGGCCGAGCTGATGGACCTGCTGACACGAGGCGAACTGGTCGTCACCGATGCCTGGTCAGGCCGGATCGCCACCCTGCAGGAACAGGGCGCACCGATTGGCTATCTTGATCCGCCCAATTCCTACGGCTGGATGGAAGACATGCTCATCGTCAAGGGCGCGCCGATGGCCGAATGCGAAGAGCTGATCAATTTCATGCTTTCGGTCGAAACATCCATCGCCGTGGCCGAAGGGCAGGGTTATCCGCCCTCGCTTGATCCGACCAGGGTTGAGCTGACCGACAAGATCAAGGCCCTGCCCGCCTTCGATCCGACCGGCACGATGGAAGCCATCACCTTCGCCGATCCGATCTACTGGGCGGAAAAGGACGATGAATGGACCCGTCAATGGGACAGGATCTCGCGTGGTGCATGATACGATGATGCAGACACAGCCCCGGCCGGACACGGCCGGGGCAGCCCCGGCAGCTGTCGAGTTTCGCAACATCGACATCGCCTACGGCAATTTCATCGCTGTGCAGGACTTCTCGCTGTCGATCGAACGCGGCAGTTTCGTGACGCTGCTGGGCCCGTCGGGCTGCGGAAAGACAACGATCCTGCGCTCGATCGCCGGGCTGGTCGAGATCGCCAGGGGGCAGATCTCCATCGGCGGAAAGCGCGTGGACGATGTGCCGATCTACAAGCGGAACATCGGCCTCGTGTTCCAGAATTACGCACTTTTCCCGCACAAGTCGGTGTTCGACAATGTCGCCTTCGGACTGAAATACCGCAAGGTGCCCAAGGACGAGATCGCGCAGAAGGTCACCCGGGCACTGGACATGGTGCGGCTGCCGGGATCGGAGCGGAAACTCCCCTCGCAGCTTTCAGGTGGCCAGCAGCAGCGCATCGCGCTGGCACGAGCGATCATCTTCGAGCCCGAAGTCCTGCTGATGGACGAGCCGCTCTCCGCGCTGGACGCCAACATGCGTGAGGAAATGCGGGTCGAGATCAAGAAGATCCAGAAGGAAACCGGGATCACCGCCATCTTCGTCACCCATGACCAGGAAGAGGCGCTGTCGATGTCCGACCGCATCGTCGTGATGAATGCGGGTAGGGCGGAACAGGTCGGCACGCCGCAAGAGGTCTACGCCGAACCTGCAACGCGCTTCGTCGCGGATTTCCTCGGCAAGGCCAACCTGATTCCCGGCCGGATCGAAGGTGTCGAGGGCAGCGACGCGGTGGTGAAGCTTGACTGTGGCCAGACCGTGCGTGCGATGGCTCCGGCACAACTGACAGCGGGCGATGTCGTCACACTGGTCGTGCGGCCGCAGAAGCTTTCGCTTGCCAATGTTGGCGACAACCGGCTGAGCGGAAAGATCCTCTCGACCTCGTATCTGGGCGGTACCGCGGTCTACGAGGTCGACCTTGGCGGGGCCGTCGTTCGCGCGCATCTGCCGATCGACGGTGATGCGCTGGCCGAGGGCTCCATGATCGAGATGGGATTCGAGCCGGCGACCGCGATCCTGCTCGACGCCGGGGGACGGCGGATTTCGTGATGCGACAGGGACCAGAGGCCCGTGTCCGCCGCAGGGCGTGTCACGCTTCGTCCGCTCTCTCGCCCTCGACAAATCCCGTGCAGCAGAAGGCCACCGGCCCGGCCATGACGGCCATGTCGTCTTCTAGCGTGATCGTCAACGCGCCGCCGGGCAGGTGGACGGTGAAATGGTCCGCCGTGCTCAGGCCCCGCCTGCGGGCGGCAAAAGCGGCGACACAGGCCCCCGTGCCACAGGCCTGGGTGAGAATGCCGGGCCGCTCCCACACGGCAAGGCGGATGGTGCTTTCGTTCACCAGTTCGGCCGCACCGACATTGACTCCCTCCGGGAACAGCGGATCACTCTGGATCGCAGGGGCGTATTGCACGAGTTCCGCGACGTCCAGCGTCTCGACGAAGAACACCACATGCGGATTGCCGATCCAGAGCGCCGTGCCGTCACGCAACGGGCCGCTCTCAATCGGCAGATGCCCCGTGTCCACCTCACGCGACGCACCGATCTCGCGCCAGTCGAGCGAGATCGGGCCAAGACGAACACTCACCTCATATGCGCCCGTGCGGCGGCAGGGCAGGAGGCCGGCCGCAGTCTCGATCACCACCTCGTCACGGTCCAGGTCATCCATGGCCAGCAGAGCGGCACAGCGCGTGGCGTTGCCGCAGGCCCCGACTTCACGCCCGTCGACGTTGAATAGCCGCATCTGCACATCCGCACCCGCTTGCGTGGGATGTTCGAGCGTGACGAGCTGTTCAGCCCCGACGCCGGTCTCGACATCGCAGATGCGGATGGTCTCGGCGGCCGAAAACGGGCGACGGTCCGAACGCCTGTCGAAGATGACGAAATGGTTGCGCAGCCCGTGCATCTTCACGAAGGGGCGCAGGCCGCTGTCGGCCGGGGCGGCAGGGAAATGGTGCATCGCGAGGTTCCCATGGGAAAGCACGGCCAGCCAAGCACGGGGCCGGATGGCGGGCAAGGGGGCCATGCAGCCGCACCGCCTGCCGTCATTGCGAGCGTATGTGAAGCAACCCGGAAGCTCGACGTTCCGGATTGCCGCACCGGCCGCGCCTCCCCGCAATGACGTGGCACTCTGGACATGACCGCAAAAATCATCATCTCCTGCGCGATCACCGGCTCGATCCATACGCCGTCGATGTCGCCCTATCTGCCGGTGACCGGGGACGAGATCGCGCGCGAGGGGCTGGCGGCGGCGCGGGAAGGGGCCGCGATCCTGCATCTGCACGCGCGCGACCCGAAGGACGGGCGGCCATCATCCTTGCCCGAACATTTCCTGGGCTTCCTGCCGCAGATCCGCGCGGGCTGCGATGCCATCGTCAATCTCACCACCGGCGGCAGCGCGGTGATGACACTCGACCAGCGGCTTGCCGCCCCGCTCGTCCTGCGGCCCGAGATGTGCTCGCTCAACATGGGCACGATGAATTTCGCGCTCTATCCGATGCTCGCCCGCGAGCGGGAATGGAAACATGACTGGGAAGAACCGTTCCTGCGCAATTCCGACGATCTCGTCTTTCGCAACACCCCGCGCGACATCGCCGGAATCCTTCGGCAGATGGGCGAGGAGCGCGGCGCGCGGTTCGAGTTCGAATGCTACGACATCGGCCATCTCTACATGCTGCGCCATTTCATGGATCGCGGACTCGTGCGCGCGCCGGTCTTCATCCAGTTCGTGATGGGCGTCCTGGGCGGGATTGCGGCCGAACCGGCACATCTGGAGCATATGAAGGCGACGGCTGACCGGCTCTTTGGCGACGGCTATCAGTTCTCGGCCCTCGCCGCCGGACGGCGGCAGATGGAGATGGCGAGGCTGGCCGCGCGGATGGGCGGTCACGTGCGCGTGGGGCTCGAGGACAATCTCTATATCGACCGGGGGGTGCTCGCGCGCTCCAACGCCGAACAGGTCGCCCGCGTACGCGAGACCGTCGAGGAAGAGGGCCGAAGCCCGGCCACGCCGGACGAGACGCGCGCCATGCTGGGCCTGAAGGGCCCGGACAAGGTCGCGTTCTGATGGAGGATGTGACCATCCGCGCGGCGTGCGCGACGGATATCGCGCATCTGGACCGTGCGCTCCGGGCGCTGTCGCGCGATCTGGGCGACACCCATGTCGCCAGCGCCGGGGATCTGCGCCGCGCGGGGTTCGGCAATGACGGGGCATTTGCCGCCGTGCTCGCACTTCGGGGGGGAGAGCCCGTCGGCACGGCGATCTTCACTCCGATCTTTTCCACCACTCTGGGCGGGCCGGGCACCTATGTCTCGGACCTCTGGGTTTCGGAGCATGCGCGCGGGGCCGGACTGGGAAGAAGGCTTCTTGCCGCCACCGCCCGCGAGGCGCACAGTCGCTGGGGTGCCGGGTTCATCCGGCTTGCCGTCTATGACGACAATCCGCGCGCGATCGCCTTTTAC
>CAYUBT010000030.1:1725-18977 GCA_964443055.1 uncultured Rubellimicrobium sp. | reverse complement strand
CCGGTCCGGTTGCCCGTCCCGCGGTGGGCTCTTGCCCCACCGTTTCACCCTTGCCACGGGCGGACCCGTGGCGGTCTTGTTCTCTGTGGCGCTTTCCCTGGGGTTGCCCCCGCCGGGCGTTACCCGGCACCGTGCCCTGTGGAGCCCGGACTTTCCTCGGGCGGCATATCGCCCCCCGCAGCCGTCCGGCCATCCGCCCCATGCAGATAGGGACGCGAGGGGGCCCGGTCAACCGTTTCGCGCGCCCCCGTCATTGCGAGCGCGAGCGAAGCAAGCCAGAATCCCCACGTCTCAGGCTTGCCGCGTCGCCTTCGGCTCCTCGCAATGACGGTTGATGCTGGCGGTGCCCCGTCGCTCACTCCCGGGCGACCGGCCAGCGGGCGGCAAGCATCATGGCGAATGCGGCGTCCGTCTCGTCCGGCGGACCCGTGTGAAACGGCCGGAACCGCAGGCGGAAGGCGGCGAGAAGCACATCGTCGGGCACATCGGGATCATAGCCGAAGCCGGTGGCACCCGCGCGAAAATCGCCCGCCTCTCCCGGTTCGGGCCAGACCGACAGACCCTCCCCGGCCAGCGCCCGCCAGTCGAACCACGGGCCCGGGTCGGTCTTGCGCAGGGGGGCCATATCGGAATGGCCGATCACCCGTTCGGGCGGGATCGCGTGGCGGGCGAGGATATCCTCGAGCAGGCGCTTGAGTGCGTGCATCTGCGCAGGGGCATAGGGCCCCTGCCCCGTATTCTGCAGTTCGATCCCGATCGAGCGCGAGTTGACATCCGTCACCCCGCCCCAGCGACCCGCGCCTGCGTGCCAAGCGCGCAAGTCTTCGGGGACCAGGCGCAGGATCGCTCCATCATCGTCGATCAGGTAATGGGCCGAGACCTCGGCCGCCGGATCGCAGAGCCGCTCGAGCGCCGCACCCGCACTGTCCATTGCCGTGTAATGGAGCACCACCAGATCGGGGCGCTGTCCATCCCGGCGCGCGCCGCAGTTCGGGGATGGGTGGTCGCGGATCAGCTCCGGCCGACGGCGGCCAGATAGGGCGCCGGATCCCAGTTGCAGGCGAATCCGTCGCCGTCGGGGTCAATGCCGCGCGGATCGCGTTCCGGCCCGCCGCGCGCAAGAAAATCGCGCTGCGCTTCCTCGGCGCTGCGGTAGCCCGCACAGTTGCGCTCGAACCGGCGCTGGCCGGAGAACATGAAACGCGAATACCAGGGCTGGCCGATGCGGTTCGGCGCACCCAGCGCATAGGCGACAATGTCCGGGCCGGTATCGGCCGGGCGTTCGGGAAGCGCGGTGGGCTGGATCACCTGATAGGCTTCGGCCGCACGGGCGAGGCGTTCAGCGTCGGATTCGATCGTTTCGCGCTCCGAGACCGCGTCGAAATCCTGTTCGTCGGAAATGCCCGAGGACTGGATCACCAGCGGCGCGCCCTGTCCCGCAGTTGCCGCAGGTGCCTGCGCCGACGGCGATGCGGCGGGCGCACCACCGATCCCGACAGCAGCCAGTTCACCCGGGCCGATGGCCCCCCCGGTCACCGTGACCGGCGCGGCGAGCGTCGAGGTCGGGGCGGTCGCCATGTTCTGTCCGGCATGTTGGGAATAGTCGCCGAACCCCACACCGGGGTTGCTCACCGGCGGCCGCGTCGAACAGGCTCCCAGCGCGAGCCCCGCGATTGCCAGAAGAACCAGCCTTGTCATCACCCGCTCCGCCACGGTTTTCCCGCCCTTACCACCAGCGCGCGGGGCTGGCCACGAATCCCGCTGCACGTTCGAGTGAAAAGGCCGTGTTCAGCAGATCGCCCTCGCCCCAGGCCTGGCCGATGAGCTGCAGGCCGAGCGGCAGGCCGCGCCCGTTCAGGCCGGCGGGAACCGAGATCGCCGGCAGGCCGGCAAGGCTCGCCGTCACGGTGAACACGTCGTTGAGATACATCTCGACCGGGTCCATCGTCTCGGACTGGCCCAGCGCGAAGGCCGCAGACGGTGTGGACGGGGTGAGGATCGCGTCGACACCATCTGCAAATGCTGCCTCGAAATCGCGCTTGATCAGCGTGCGCACCTTGCGGGCACGGTTGTAATAGGCGTCGTAGAATCCCGCAGACAGCACATGTGTGCCGATCATCACCCGCCGCTTCACCTCGTGACCGAAACCCTCGGCGCGAGTCTTTTCATACATGTCGTAGATGCCGTCGCCTGGACCGAGCCTCGCACGGTGGCCGAAGCGCACGCCATCGAACCGGGCGAGGTTGGACGAGGCCTCGGCAGGCGCGATCACGTAATAGACCGGCAGGGCATATTTCGTATGCGGCAGGCTGATCTCGCGGATCTCGGCCCCCGCATCGCTCAGCATTTCCGCCCCGCGCTCCCACAACGCGGCAATGTCGGCGGGCATCCCGTCAAGGCGGTATTCGTCCGGAATGCCGATCACCTTGCCGCGGATGTCACCCGTCAGCATGGATTCGAAATCGGGCACCGGAATATCCGCCGAGGTCGAATCCTTCGCATCATGCCCGGCCATGGCCTGCAGCATGATCGCGGCGTCGCGCACATCGCGGGTGATCGGGCCCGCCTGATCGAGCGAGGACGCGAAGGCGATGATGCCCCAGCGGCTCACCCGGCCCCAGGTCGGCTTGAGTCCGGTGAGCCCGGTGAAGGCCGCAGGCTGGCGGATCGAGCCGCCGGTGTCGGTGCCGGTCGCCGCCAGGCAGAGATCGGCCGCCACCGCCGCAGCCGAACCGCCCGATGAGCCGCCGGGCGTCAGTTGCGCCTCGTCCACCTTCCAGGGATTGATTACAGGACCGAAAGCCGAGGTCTCGTTCGACGAACCCATCGCGAATTCGTCCATGTTGAGCTTGCCGAGCATGACCGCGCCCGATGATTGCAACCGCGCCGTCACGGTCGAATCATATTCCGGCCGGAATCCTTCGAGGATGCGCGAGGCGGCACGCGTCGGCACGCCTTTCATGCAGAACAGATCCTTGATCCCGAGCGGAATTCCGGCCAGCGCGGGGGCGTCGCCGGCAGCAAGCCGCACATCCGCCGCCCGGGCCTGTTCGCGGGCCTCGTCCGGCATCTCGTGGATGAAGGCGTTGAGGGCCCGGGCCCCGTCCATGGCCGCGAGACAGGCGTCGGTCAGGTCGAGCGCGGTGAAATCGCCCCTGCGCAGCCCGTCACGGGCGGCGGCAACCGTCAATGTGTTGAGCGCGTTCATTCCACCACCTTCGGCACGGCAAAGAACCCTTCGCGCGCATCGGGCGCGTTCGTCAGCACGGCGTCCTGCATGTCGCCGTCCGTCACCTGGTCGGGGCGCATGGCAAGGCGCATGGGCGAGACGCTGGTCATCGGCTCCACACCCTCGACATCGACTTCGTTCAGCTGGTCGATGAAGGCGATCATCGCGTCGAACTCCCGCGCGAGGCCGGGGAGATCATCTTCCTCGACGCCGATGCGGGCAAGGCGCGCGACACGGCGCGCGGTGGCGATGTCAATCGGCATGGGCCTCACCGTTCATCAAATGGACGGGCAGCATTTACCCGTCCAGTCCGCATCCCGCAAGGCGCGGCGGGCCGGATTCCACCGGGTGGAATGCTGCGCCGGCACCGCCGTGTCGCAACGACGGCGCATCAGCGGAGACGCTGGATGCAGGTGCAGCAAAATTCCATGCTGCACGGCTGTCATTCTCCGGCAATGGGTCTATTGTCCGCGCCCGCAAGGTAAGGAGACACCGATGAAGATCACATGGCTCGGCCATTCCGGCTTCCGGATCGAGATCGCGGACCAGGTCCTGCTCGTCGATCCGTGGTTCACGGGCAACCCGGTCTTCCCCGAAGAGCGCGAGGACGAGGCCGTTGCCGGGGCAACGGCGATCCTGCTCACACATGGCCACAGCGATCACGCCGCCGATGCACCCCGGCTTTCGGCGAAGACAGACACGACAATTCATGCCGTGCATGAACTTGCGAGCTATCTCGCCTCGGTGAAGGGCGCGAAGGCGGAGGGATTCAATCAGGGCGGCACGGTGAAGATCGGCGAAGTGGCGGTGACGATGGTGCCCGCCTGCCATTCATCGTCGATCGACTGGGACGGCAGCCCCGGACACCCGGCGGGCCGCGAGGCCGGTTTCATGATCTCGGGCGAAGATCACACGATCTACGTCAGCGGCGACACCGGCATCATGGCCGACATGGAATGGATGGCCGAATATCACAAGCCGGATATCGGCATCCTCAGCGCGGGCGGGCATTACACGATGGACATGGCCCAGGCGGCCTTCGTCTGCCGCAAGTATTTCAACTTCCGCAACGTGATCCCCTGCCACTACCGCACCTTTCCGCTGCTGGCGCAGAACACCGACGAGCTGCGGCGCGGAATCGATCCCCATATCGTCCTGCACACCCCTGATGTGATGGAAAGCGTCACGATCTCGCGGGCAGGCTGACGGCGGGGCGGAAGTCTTCCCCGCCGCGCCGCCGAGGCCCCCTGCACGCGGGTCCGGGATTGCGACCCGGCGTTCATGGTGATTCGCGGCCGCGGGCCACGCGGCGCGGAGACCTTGGCAATTGTCGCCACAACAGCAGCGACACCGCGGGATTGTGACGAGCGCCGCCACAATCAGGGCAAATACGCATCCGATCCGCCAAAATCCTGCCATCGTGGTCGGCCAGTATGACCCAGGTTTGGTGAATCCCGTCAGCCTGCAAGCTGGCGGATGGTTACGGGATGGTCGGCATGAACGATTCTGCACCCCGGCGGCGCGTGCCCGGAGCGAGGCTCGCCCGCTTTCGTCGTGCCGAGGACGGCAGCATGATCGTCTTCGCCCTCTTCCTCTTCGTCATCATGCTGATGGTCGGCGGGATGGCGGTCGACCTCATGCGGTTCGAGGCGACGCGGGCGCGGCTGCAGTCCACGCTCGACCGTTCGGTTCTGGCGGCTGCCGACCTTGACCAGCGGCTGAATCCCGAAGGCGTCGTCCTCGACTATTTCGCCAAGTCGCAACTTCAGGAGCATCTGACCCATATCGAGGTGATCGAGACGATGAACTCGCGCTCGGTCCAGGCACGGGCCGGAATGCAGCTCAACACGATCTTCATGCACATGATCGGCTATCCCGACCTGAACGCCCCCGCGCACGGCACCGCCATGGAGAGCGTGAGCGACATCGAGATCATGCTGGTCCTCGACGTCTCGGGCTCGATGGGCAGCAACAACCGGCTCGTGAATCTCAAGCGCGCGGCCAACGAATTCGTCACCACGATCCTGCAGGCCGACAGCGAGGAACGGATTTCGATTGGCATCGTGCCCTTCAACGGCCAGATCAACCTCGGGCCGCAGTTGCGCTCGCAATACAACACGTTCGACAATCACGGCACGAACAATGTGAACTGCCTGGACCTGCCGCCCGCCGCCTATGTGACGGCCGATCTTTCCACATCGCTGCCGATACCGATGACCTCGATCGCCGATACATTTTCGAGCACATCCACCTCGAACCGCTATACGGAGATCAGTTCGTCCGGTCCGGCAAACACCAATGTCTGGTGCCCGCCCAATCCTGAGAACACCGTGCTCCTGCCCACCCGCAACGAGACGGCGCTGAAGGCCCATATCAACGGCTTCACCGCCATCGGCGCCACCTCGATCAATGCGGGGATGCGCTGGGGAATCGAGCTTCTCGATCCCGGCTCGCAGCCGATGTTCGCCAGCCTCGCGCAGGCGGGGCTGATCCCGGCCTCCTTCTCGGACCGGCCGTTCGCCTACAACCGCGACGACACGCTCAAGGTGATCGTGCTGATGTCCGACGGCGAGAACTTCGAAGAGGAACGCGTGAACGACGGCTTCCGCGCCGGGCAGTCACCGATCTGGCGCTCGGACAACAGCAGTGGCCATTATTCGATTTTCCATGCCGGACGGGTGGACAACCGCAACTCCACCACGATCTGCGACAGCCGCCCCTTCTATGTGCCGCATCGAGGCGAGTGGCACCTGCAGCCCTGGAACGGCTCAAACCCGCCTACAGGGTCCAGCCGCAACCCTGCCTGCTACGACCCCGGAATCGTGACCGGCAGCACGAACATCAGCGGGACCACACGGCAGAACTGGGAACAGGTCTGGTCGCGCGTGCGGTTGAAATGGGTGGCCCAGCAACTTTACGCACGCGCAGGCATCAGCAGCTACAACAACGCCGTGAACAACATGCGCACGCTGACAAGCACCAGCGCAATGGACTCGCAACTGCAGTCCATGTGCCAGATGGCCGTGAGCAATCAGATCACCGTCTTCACCATCGCCTTCGAAGCGCCGTCGAACGCCCAGTTGCAACTGTCGCAATGCGCCTCCTCGCCGAGCCATTACTTCAACGCCGCAGGTCTCGAGATCGAAGAAGCCTTCCGCGCCATCGCCGCCCAGATCAACCGCCTGCGCCTGGTGGAATGATGCGAACGCTCCACTTCTTCCTGCGGCGCTTCCGGCGCGATGATGACGCCTCGGCGACGCTCGAATTCGCGCTGATGGTGCCGCTGATGATGTTGCTGTTCTTCTCGACCATCGAGCTGGGCATCTATCTGACCCGTGAGGTGATGCTCGAACGCGGGATCGACCTCGCGGTGCGGCAGGTGCGCATCGGGGCCATGGACCCGGTGACGCATGACAGCCTGGTCGAGGCCATTTGCGAGGGGGCCGTCATCATTCCCGACTGCCGCAACCAGCTCAAGCTTGAAATGGCGCGCCGCGACCTGCGCTCGTGGAGCGGCTTCAATCAGGCCGCCGATTGCATCGACCGCGAGGAGGAGGCCCAGCCGCCGAGCCGGTTCGAGCCGGGGATGCAGAACGAACTGGTCGTGCTCAGGGCCTGTTCGCTGTTCGATCCGCTGTTCCCGACCACCGGCCTCGGCAGCAGGATCCCGCGCCAGAGCGGCGGCGCATATGCGATCGTCGCAATGACGGCCTATGTGGTGGAGCCGATCTGATGGCCCGCCCGCGCTTTGCCCTGCTGCGGACATTGCACCGCCGCGCCGCTGCCTTCCGCACGGACGAGACGGGCAGCGTCACGGTCGAGACGGTCATCATGATCCCGCTTCTGCTCTGGGCCTTCATCGCCATCTACGTGTTCTTCGACGTGTTCCGCGTGCAGGCAATCAACGTCAAGGCAAGCTACACGATCGGCGACGCCCTCTCGCGCGAGACGGGCTACGTGACGAACAACTACCTGAGCGGGCTGTCGGGCCTCCAGGGGACGCTGCTGAACACGAGCGAGACCCGTGACCTGCAGATCACCGTCTACAGCTACAACACGACCCGCGACCGCTACGAGGTCCGCTGGTCGCAGGGCATCGGCCGGTTGCCGGAACTGACGACGCAGGCGCTGAACGAGATCGACCATATCCTCCCGATCATGCCCGGCGGCGAGGTCGCGATCCTCACCCGCAGCCGCGTGGATTATCACCCGATCTACGATGTGGGCATCGCGGCCTTCACCTTCGACGAACATACCGTGACCCGCCCGCGCTTTGCCCCGCAACTGTGCTGGAACTCGCGCGAGAACGGAAATGTGACGACGGCGACCTGCTGACTGCGCGTGATCGCACCCATTCACGGGCAGGCAAGCAGGCGACGAGGCCATGTCCGTTCGCCCCTGACCGAGACGGGCAACGGGACATTCATCCGCCCGCAAGCATGACGGGCTGGCTGCCGGGCGGCACATCTTTTGAGCGGGCGCAGCCGATACGCCTTCCCGACACGGCGCCGCGAGGGTAATCTTGTCCCATGCGCCACCTCGCCATCCTTGCTCTCGCCCTCTCGGCCTGCGCCACCTACCCCGAGCTTGACGCCCGGCTGGACGAATCCGACCACACCGCGCCGTGGCCGGACCTCGTGCCGGTCAAGACGCTGCTCGCCGCAGCAGGGCCCGCGGACGCCGCAACCCCGACCGGCGACCTCGCCGCCCGCGTCGCCGCGCTCCGCGCCCGGGCCGATGCCCTGCGGGCGGGCGGCTGATCCAGGCGACACCACAAGTTGAACCGCACGGGCAATCCCGGTAACAGGCCGGACGTTAGTCCTGCGGCCGGAGTGAACCATGACCGACAATTTGCGCCTCGGCATCGCGGGGCTGGGCACGGTGGGCGCGGGTGTCCTGCGCATCATCCACGACCACGCCGACCAGATCGCCGCACGCAGCGGACGGAAGATCACCGTGAGCGCGGTCTCGGCCCGCGACCGCACGAAGGAACGTGGTGTCTCGCTGGAGGGGCTCGCCTGGGAGGATGATCCCGTGGCGCTCGCCCGGCGGGACGACATCGACGTGTTCGTCGAGGTGATGGGCGGCCACGAGGGCGCGGCGAAGGAGGCGACCGAAGCCGCCATCGCCGCAGGCAAGGATGTGGTGACGGCGAACAAGGCGCTGCTTGCGCATCATGGCCATGCACTCGCCGTCGCAGCGGAAAAGGCCGGGCGGCTGATCCGGTTCGAGGCGGCGGTCGCTGGCGGTATCCCGGTGATCAAGAGCCTGACCGAGGGGCTTGCCGCCAATCGCATCACCCGGGTGATGGGCGTCATGAACGGCACCTGCAACTACATCCTCACGCGGATGGAAGAGACAGGCCAGGGCTATGATGTCCTCTTCGAGGAATGCGCGCGGCTGGGTTATCTCGAAGCCGATCCGAATCTCGACGTGGGCGGGATAGATGCGGGCCACAAGCTGTCGCTCCTGTCCGCCATCGCCTTCGGCACCCGGGTCGATTTCGACAATGTCGAGATCGAGGGGATCACCGAGATCACGCTCGAGGATATCCGCCGCGCGGGCGACATGGGATTCCGCATCAAGCTGCTGGGCGTGGCGCAGATGACGGGCCGGGGGCTCGAACAGCGCATGTCGCCCTGTCTCGTCCCCGCGACATCGCCCCTGGGCCAGCTCGAGGGCGGCACCAACATGGTGGTGATCGAGGGCGATCACGTGGGCCAGATCGTCCTGCGGGGTCCGGGGGCCGGGGCAGGCCCCACGGCCAGCGCCGTCATGGCCGACGTGATCGACATCGCGCGCGGCATCCGCGTCCCGACCTTCGGCCAGTCCGCCGGAACCCTGCGCGAGGCACGGCCTGCCCGCGCCGCCGTGCCCGCGCCCTATTACCTGCGGCTGATGCTCGTGGACAAACCGGGCGCACTAGCACGGGTTGCACGGATTCTCGGTGACGAGGGCGTCTCGATCGACCGGATGCGCCAATATGGCCACGACAACACCACCGCCCCGGTTCTGATCGTCACCCACAGGACAACGCAGAGCGCGCTCGAGGCGGCCATCGCGGGCTTTGCAGGCAGCGGCGTCGTCGTTGGCGAGCCGGTGGCCCTGCGCATCGAGACGGTCTGAGTGCGCCCATGGCGCGGTTTGCCTTCCTGATCGAATATGACGGCGGCCCCTTCTCGGGCTGGCAGCGGCAGGAGGGGCAGGACACCGTGCAGGCGGTGCTCGAGGCCGCGCTGGCCAGGCTCGACCCGGCAGCCCCGACCATCGCCGGAGCGGGGCGCACGGATACGGGGGTTCACGCCACCGGACAGGTGGCCCATGCGGATCTCACGCACGACTGGGAACCCTTCCGCCTGACCGAGGCCATGAACTTCCACCTTCGCCCCGCGCCGGTGGCGGTGCTGGCCGCGGCCGAGACGGGCGAGGATTTCCATGCGCGTTTCTCGGCGCGCGAACGCTCTTACACCTACCGGTTCCTCTGCCGCCGGCCCCATGCGGTGCTCGATGCCGGACGGGTCTGGCGGGTGGGGCGCAGGCTTGACATCGAACTGATGCGCGCAGGCGCGGCACATCTGGTCGGGCGGCATGATTTCACGACCTTCCGCGCCTCGATCTGCCAGGCAAAAAGCCCGGTCAAGACGGTCGATTCCATCCGTTTCGAGGAACTCCCCTGCCCCGGCGGCACCGAGATCAGGATGCATGTGCGGGCGCGTTCCTTCCTGCATCACCAGGTGCGTTCCTTCGCGGGCACGCTGGAACGGGTCGGCGCGGGTGCGTGGAAACCTGCACAGGTGGCCGAGGCACTCGAAGCCCGCGACCGCTCCGCCTGCGCGCCGGTCGCCCCGCCCGAGGGGCTCTGTCTGACGCATGTGAACTACGACTCCGACCTTTTCGCCTGACGGAGTGCGCGCACCCGCCGACCGGGCGGAAACACGCCATCGCGCATTGGAAAGCATGCGGGGCTGGGCTAGGGTCAACCGGAATGCGCGCCGGGGGGCTGATGGGACGAAAACGGCATTTTCTGCGCTGCTGCCTGCTGGCGCTGCTGCCTCTGACCGCTCCCGCGTCCGCGCAGGAGTTGAGCATGTCCGTCACGGGCGACGACGATGCGCTAGCATCATTGCTACGGGGCAATTCTCTCGTCCATGCGCTCGAAGCCGATGGCGGCGGCGATACGGTCGAGGTGGTGGCCGCCGCGCGCGCCGATTACCGCAGGCTGCTCACCGCTCTTTATGCCGAAGGCCATTACGCCGGAACGATCTCGATCCGTCTTGACGGGCGCGAGGCGGCGGTGATCGCGCCGCTCGACGCGCCGCGTGACCTGCAGCGGGTCGAAATCGTGGTCGATCCGGGGCCGCGCTTCACCTTCGGCGCGCTGTCGTTGGCCCCGATGGTCGCGACCACACAGCTTCCCGAGGGTTTCGTCCGGGGCGAGGTCGCGCGCAGCACGCTGATCGAGGAGGCGGCGCAGGCCGTGGTCGATGGCTGGCGTCATGCGGGTCACCCGCTTGCCCGTATCACCGCGCAGGACATCCGCGCGATCCATGCTGACAACCGCCTCGACGCCGCGATCACCATTGCCGAGGGACCGCGCCTGAATTTCGGGCCGCTCGCTGTGGCGGGCAACGAACGCATGCGCAGCGAGCGGATCACGGCCATCGCCGGCCTGCCCGAGGGTGACATCTATGATCCCGAGGCCGTCGAACGCGCCGCCCTGCGGCTGCGGCGCACGGGCGTCTTCGCCTCGGCCGCACTGATCGAAGGAGCGGAACCGGGACCGAACGCCACCCTGCCCGTCACGGCGCAGGTGCAGGAACTGCCCCTGCGGCGGCTGGGCTTCGGGGCAGAGCTTTCCTCGGTGGAAGGGCTTTCGCTCACCGCCTTCTGGCTGCACCGCAATCTGTGGGGCGGGGCCGAGCGGCTGCGGCTCGAAGCGTCGATCTCGGGGATCGAGGGCAGCGCCGGACTGGGCCATAGCGGGCCGGACCTGCGCTTCGCGGTTGCGTTCAGCCGACCGGCGACGCTGGGCCCCGACACCGACCTGACCGCCGATCTCGCCGTCGAACGGCTGGATGAGCCCGCCTATCTCCTGACCCGCAGCGAAGCCCGGGTCGGCCTGACCCGCCATTCCTGGTACGGGGCGACCTACCAGGCCGATTTCGGCCTCATCGTCGCGCGCGAGGAAACCCCGGCACGGACCCGCGACTACGTGCTGGCGACCGTACCTCTCTCGGCAACGCTGGACCGCCGCGACGAGCCGCTCGACGCGACGCGCGGCTGGTATGCGGATGTCCATGCGACGCCCTTCGTCGGACTCTCGGGCGCGGGCACCGGGGCGCGCATCCATGCCGACGCGCGCTTCTACCACAGTTTCGGCGAGGCGCGCCGCCTGACCCTTGCCCTGCGCGGGCAGGCCGGCACGGTGGTCGGTGCCGACATCTTCGAGGCACCTGCGGATTTCCTTTTCTATTCGGGCGGCGGCGGCACCGTGCGGGGGCAGCCCTACCAGTCGCTCGGCCTTGATCTGACCCGTGATTTCGGCTCGGGCCCCGCCGCCATACGCCTTGGGGGGCGCTCGTTCATCGGCATTCAGGCCGAGACCAGGCTGCAGGTGACCGATTCGATCAGCGCCGTGGGATTCTACGATTTCGGCATGATCGACTTCGAACCCATGCCCGGAAGCGACTCGCCCTGGCATGCGGGCGCAGGGCTGGGACTGCGCTACGCCACCGCCATCGGCCAGATCCGCCTTGACCTTGCGACGCCCGCCTCGGGGCCGGATGCGGGCGAGTCGGTGCATGTCTATATCGGCATCGGACAGGCGTTCTGATGCGGCACCTGATCCTTGTCCTGCTTCTGGTCCTGCCGTTGGGCGCGCTGGCACAGACGGCGCAGGAGGAACGCGACCGCTCCTTCCTCTCGGACACGATCGAAGACCTGCTCTCGACCGAGGGCCAGATCGTGCGCATCGACGGCTTTCGCGGCGCACTTTCGTCGCGGGCCACGGTGGCGCGTCTCTCGATTGCCGATGCCGAAGGCGAATGGCTGATCGCGCGCGATCTGTCGCTCGACTGGACACGGTCGGCGCTGCTGTCGCGCCGCCTCGACATCAGCGAACTGGCGGCGGGGAGTATCGAGATCCTGCGCGCCCCCGAGGGTGACAGCCCGCCGCCGCAGCCCGAGGCAGTGCCCTTCGCCCTTCCCGACCTGCCCGTCTCGGTACAGATCGACGCGCTCAGCGCGGAACGAATCATGCTGGGCGAGGCGCTCATCGGGCAAGAGGTGGTCCTGTCGCTGGAGGGTGACGCCGAACTCGCGCAGGGCGCGGGTGACGTCACCTTCACCGCAAGGCGGATCGACGGGGGCGAGGGCGAGATCACGCTTGCGGGCACGTTCTCGAACGAGACGCGCGTGCTCGCCCTTGATCTGGCCATGTCCGAGGGCGCGGACGGGATCGCCGCCACCCTTCTGGGCATTCCCGGCACGCCGCCGCTCGACCTCGTCATTACCGGCACCGCGCCCATCGACGATTATGCCGCCGACATCCATCTCGCCACCGATGGCGTGAACCGGGTCGAGGGGCATTTCGCCACCAGGGTACGGGAGGAGGACGGGGCACGCACATTCGCGCTCGACCTCGAGGGCAACGTCGCGCCGCTTCTCGCACCCGACTATCGCGCATTCTTCGGCGACGACACTGCGCTGCACGTGCTGGCGATCCTGCAGCCGGATGGCGCGCTCGACCTGCCCGAACTCGACATCCGCGCACAGGCGCTGCGGCTGGCCGGGTATCTTCGGCTCGGACCTGACGGCTGGCCCGACGCATTCTCGCTCGCAGGTGATCTGGGGCTTGCCGATGGCGCGCCGGTCAGGCTGCCCGCGGGGGCGGAGCTTGAGGTGGGGGCGATGACGCTCGCCCTCGACTACAATGCCACCGAGGGCGAGGACTGGCGCGGACAGTTCGGCATCGACGGGCTGCAGGGCGAGGGTTTCGCCGTCGAACGCCTCACGCTTGAGGGCGGTGGCCGGATCACCGTTTCCGGCGACACGGAAGGCGACGAGTCCGAACGTGTCTTCTCGCTGGCCATGACCTATGTGGCCGCGGGAATCGCGCTGGACGATCCGGGCCTTGCGCAGGCGGTGGGCGAGACGGCGACGGGCCGGATCGACATGCAGCGCGAGGGCGACGGTGTGGTCGCCCTGCGCGAGGCCACGCTGACAGGTCCGGGAATTGACGCGGCGCTGTCGGGCACGATCGGGGGCGAGAGGCTGGCCTATGACCTGCGCCTTGCCCTGCAGGCCGGCGATCTGGGCCGGTTCGCCACGCTGGTGGGACTTGACCTGGGCGGTTCGGCCGATCTGGCCATCCGCCTTGCGGGCCGCGCGCTGAATCGTTCGCTGCGGCTCACCGCCACCGGCGGAACACGCGATCTGGCGCTCGGCATCGGAGCGGTCGATCCGCTGCTCGCGGGCGAGGGGCTGGTCAGCCTCGCCGCCACGCGCGACGAGGCCGGGCTGCGCGTCGAGCGGCTCAATGCGCGCACCACGGCGCTGACGGCCTCGGGCTCGGCCGATCTGACGAGCGCGGCACAATCGGGGCGGTTCGACCTGCGGCTGGACAATGTGGCGCGGCTGGTTTCCGGACTGGACGGGACCGCCGTGATCACTCTCGACATGCAACGTGACGAGGCAGGCATCGCAGCGCAGGCCGAGGCCGCGATTCCGGGCGCGGCGCTCGAAATCACGGCGACACAGGCACCCGAGGAGGAGGATTTCGCCCTGCGCGTGACGGGCGGCATCCCCGATCTGGCCGCTTTCGCCGATCTTGCCGGGCTGGACCTCACCGGCCGCGCGGATCTGGCATTGCGGGGCCGTGCCGGGACGGAGGCGGTCGATCTGGCGCTTGCCGCGCGGATTGATGCGCCGGGCACGGGGGTTGCGGCGCTCGATCCGCTGCTGGGCGATCTTGCGGTGCTGGGCGCGCGGATCAGCCGGGGGGCGGATCAGGTGCTGCGTCTGGACCGGCTCAGCCTCGGTGCGGCGCAGGTGAATGCGGCGGGGACGGTGGAGCTTGCCCCGGACGGGGCGCTGTCGCTTGATCTTGCGGGCAGCGCACGCGGAGCTGATGCACATGTCGCGGGCATGTTCGCCGAGGGGGTTTTCACCGGCTCGGCCGATCTGGACCTGCGTGATCTGGCCACGACCAGCGACGGTGCGGTGACAGGCAGCGCGCAACTCGGACTGGGCGGGCAGGTATCGGGCGATCTGACACAGATGGATCTGTCCCTCACCGGCGTCACGCACGACATCGACACCGGGATCGAACAGATCGCGCCGCTGACCCGTGGCCCCGGCGAGATTTCCGCCACGATCCTGCGCACCGACGGCGGGCCGTTCCGCATCGAAGATCTGCGCTACGCCACCCCTGCCGCGCAGCTTTCGGGCCGGGGCGAGACGGACGGCGCGGCAGCGCAGGCAACGGTCTCCCTCGATCTGAACGAATTGCGCAACGTCATGTCCGGTGCCTCCGGCCCCGTCCGGGCCAGTGCCGACATCCGCCGCGATGCGGACGGAATCCTTGCGCTCGACCTGCAGGCCGACGGGCTGGGCGCGACGGCGACACTGGCAGCCGAAGCCGAGGGGCCAGACCCGATGGAGGGAATCACCGGGCGGCTGGATGTCGTTGCGGCGAACCTAGCCCCGCTCGGCCGGATGGCGGGCATGACATTGCGCGGCGCGGGCGAGGCCGTGGTCGCGGGCCGCGTGACGCCCGCGGACCTGTCAGCCGACCTCGAGATCGACGCGACCCTGCGCAATCTCGATCCCGGCAATGCCGATCTGGCGCAGGTGCTCGCGGGCGAGGGGCGCGTCACGGCGCGACTGTCGCATGACACCGAGGGGCGGATGGCGGCCGAGAATGTGTCGCTGCGCTTTCCCAATCTCACGGTCAGCGGCAGTGCGAGCGGGACAGTCGAGAACCTGGCCGCCCGTTTCGAGGCGCGGCTTGCGAATGTCGGCCTGCTTGCGCCCGATTTCAGCGGCCCGGCGACGGCGAGCGGGACCGCCACCATGCGGGCCGGGACATGGGAGTTGCAGGCGGGGCTCACCGGGCCGGGGGGGATGCGGGCGGATGTCTCGGGCGGGATTTCATCGGCAGGCGTACCCGATCTGCGCGCCAGCGGTGCCCTGCCCCTCGGCCTCGCCAACGGCTTCATCGAGCCTCGGCGGCTTCGCGGCGAGGGAACATTCGACCTGCGCCTTTCGGGGCAGACGGGGATCGCAGGGTTGACGGGCAGCCTGCGGACCTCGGGCGCGGAGGCGGCGGACCCGGAGTTCGGGCTGCATGTGACCGGGATCGGCGGCAGTGCCGCTTTCGCGTCGGGGCGGGCCATGCTCGACCTGCAGGGCGCCGTCGAT
Source organism: uncultured Rubellimicrobium sp. (assembly GCA_964443055.1). Lineage (GTDB taxonomy): Bacteria > Pseudomonadota > Alphaproteobacteria > Rhodobacterales > Rhodobacteraceae > JADYZU01. The sequence goes on along the minus strand of CAYUBT010000030.1, from coordinate 3,328 downwards.
GGCGGCGGCACGGTGGCGGCGCGGGGAAGCATCGGGCTTGATTCGGCGCTGTCTTCCGATCTGACCGTCACGATCCGTTCGGCGGTCCTGCGCGACCCGGAGCTTTACGAGACCACGGCCTCGGGCGAGATCCGCATCAGCGGCCCGCTGGCGGGCGCGGCGCGGATCGGCGGGCGGATCGACCTGGGGCAGACGGAGTTGCGCATCCCGTCCTCGGATATCGGCGGCCTCGGCGACCTGCCGCCGGTCGTGCATGTCGGCGCGCCGGGGCAGGTCCGCGAGACGCTTGCCCGCGCCCGGGTGAACAGCAATGGCGCGGGGGCGGACACGGGTGGCAGCGGGGCCTATACGCTCGATGTCCTGCTGTCGGCCCCCGCGCGCGTATTCATCCGGGGCCGGGGGCTGGACGCCGAGCTCGGCGGCAGCCTGCGGCTGGGCGGGACCACGGCGAACATCATTCCCTCGGGCGGCTTCTCGCTGATCCGGGGTCGGCTGGACATCCTGCAGCAGCGTTTCGTCCTGAGCGAGGGCGTGGCCGACATGCAGGGGAGTTTCACACCCTGGCTGCATCTGGTCGCCCGCACCCGCGCCCGCACCGGAACCGATGTGGCGATCACGCTCGAAGGGCCGGCGGGTTCGCCGCAGGTGATCTTTTCCTCGCAGCCCGAACTGCCGCAGGACGAGGTGCTCGCCCAGCTTCTGTTCGGCCGCGACATCGCCAGCATCTCGCCGCTGCAGGCAGTGCAGCTCGCGGCGGCGGTGGCCACGCTTGCCGGGCGCGGCGGCGGCGGGATCGTGGACAGTCTGCGCACCGGGCTGGGGGTGGACGATTTCGACGTGGTGACGGGCGAGGACGGCAGCGCGGGGCTCAGGCTCGGCCGCTATCTGGGCGAGAATCTCTATACCGATGTCACGCTCGGCGACGAGACGCAGGTGAACATCAATCTCGACCTGACACGCGACATCACCGTCACCGGCAGCGTCGGCGCGGATGGCGAGACACGGCTGGGCATCCATTTCGAGCGCGATTACTGAGGCGGGACGCGCGCGCAGCCGGAGGCAGGCCGTGATCGACAAGCTCGAAATGCTGATCGCGCTGGCCCAGACCCAGCATTTCGGCCATGCAGCCGAACGGCTCGGAATTGCCCAGCCCACATTATCGGCGGGGATCAGGCGGCTCGAGGCCGATCTCGGCGTCATGCTGGTCAGGCGCGGCAGCCGCTACGGGGGGCTCACGCCCGAAGGGGTGCGCGTTCTCGAATGGGCGCGGCAGATCGTGGGCGACGCGCGGACCATGCGCGAGGAATTGCGCGCGGCGCGGATGGGGCTCTCGGGCACCGTGCGGCTCGCGGTCATTCCGACGGCGCTCACCGTTGCCTCGACCCTGACCGCCCGGTTCGCTGCAAGCCATCCGAATGTCCGCTTCTCGATCATGTCTTCCAACTCCATCGACATATTGAAAAGCCTCGAAGGGCTGCAGATCGACGTGGGACTTTCCTATCTCGACAACGAGCCCCTGGGCCGCGTCGTCACCGTGCCGCTCTATCAGGAGACCTATGTCCTTCTGGTGCGCCACGCCGCGCCCGAAGCCGCGCGGCGTTCG
>CAYUBT010000030.1:0-1715 GCA_964443055.1 uncultured Rubellimicrobium sp. | reverse complement strand
GGCGTTCGATCCGCTGGGCCGACCTTGGCGCGCTCAGGCTGTGCCTGCTCACGCCCGACATGCAGAACCGGCGAATCATCGGCGGACATCTGGCCGAGGCGGGGGTGACCGTGGCACCCGGAATCGAGTCGAACTCGACCATCGTGCTTGCCCGTCATGTGGCCGAAGGCGGCTGGGCCACGATCCTGCCGCGCAAGGCGGCGGAAGTGTTCCTTGCCGAGGGAAACCTGGCCGCGGTGCCCATTTCCGCACCCGACGCGCGCCACGCGGTCGGCCTCATCGCGCCATGGCGCGAGCCGCATACGCCGGTGATCGCCGCACTCCTTGCCGAGGCGCGCCACATGGCCGAAGTCTGATAGAATATCTCTATCGAATGACGGGATATCAATATTGTATTCTGGCGTAACAGGGCCTATCCGGTGGAGGTAAACATCGGAAGGCCCAGCCATGTCTTTTCAGCCCGGCCAGCTCTCGCCACGACTGGACGAGATCATCGCCGAACATCTCCCGCTCGAGGGGGCACTTCTGCCGATCCTGCATGCCGTGCAGGAGGAATGGGGCCATGTCCCGGAGGAAGCGCTGGTTCCCATCGCGGCGGCACTGAATATCGGCAAGGCCGAGATTCACGGCGTCGTCAGCTTCTACCATGATTTCCGCCGTCAGCCGCGCCCCGCACATGTCGTGCGCATCTGTCGCGCCGAATCGTGTCAGTCCATGGGTGGCCGTGCGCTCGAATCCGAGGTGAAGGAGCGGCTGGCCGGGCGTCAGGACGTGCTGTTCGAGGATGTCTATTGCCTGGGCCTCTGCGCCTGCAGTCCGGCGGTGATGGTCGATGGCCAGCTCGTCGCCCGTGCGGAAGCGGATGATATCTGCGGGAGGGTTGGGGCATGAGAATCTGGTTGTCCCAGGATGCGGCCGCCAAGGCGCTTGGCTCCGAGGCAGTCGCCAATGAACTGGAAAAGGCCGAGGTCATGCTCGTGCGCACCGGCTCACGCGGGATGGTCTGGCTCGAACCGATGGCTGAAATCGAGATCGACGGCGTGCGCCATGCCTTCGGCCCGCTGACGCCCGAAGACGTGCCGGCGCTGCTGGCCGATCCGGCCACACATCCCAGGGCGCTGGGCCCAACGGATGATCTGCCGTGGATGAAGGGCCAGACGCGGCTGACATTCGCGCGTGTCGGCGTGATCGACCCGCTGTCGCTGGATGACTACCGCGCCAATGGCGGGCTCGTGGGACTGGAAATGGCGCAGAGCATGGTGCCCGCCGCCGTGGTTCAGGAAGTGACGGACTCGGGACTGCGCGGCCGCGGTGGCGCAGGTTTCCCCACCGGAATCAAGTGGAAGACCGTGCTCGAGGCCGACGGTCCGAAGAAATACATCGTCTGCAACGCGGATGAGGGCGACTCGGGCTCGTTCGCAGACCGGATGCTGATGGAGGGCGACCCGCTCTGCCTCATCGAGGGCATGGCGATTGCGGCCCATGCGGTGGGTGCGGACAAGGGCTATGTCTATCTCCGCTCGGAATATCCCGATGCCATCGCCATCATGCGCGCTGCAGCCGATCTGTGGAACAAGGCCGGACTGACACCCGGTTTCGATGTCGAGATCCGCGTGGGTGCCGGGGCCTATATCTGCGGCGAGGAGACATCTCTGCTCAATTCGCTTGAAGGCAAGCGCGGCGAGGTGCGGGCCAAGCCGCCGCTCCCGGCCCTG
>CAYUBT010000029.1:0-19080 GCA_964443055.1 uncultured Rubellimicrobium sp. | reverse complement strand
CGGCCGCACCCACGAACACCGCAAGGCGATGTTCGCGAACATGGCCGGCTCGCTCATCGAGCATGAACAGATCCGCACCACCCTGCCCAAGGCCAAGGAAATGCGCCGGATCATCGACCGGCTGGTCACGCTGGCCAAGCGCGGCGACCTGAGTGCGCGCAGGCTTGCCGCGGCGCAGCTCAAGCAGGATCAGCATGTCGCCAAACTGTTCTCGGTGCTGGGCCCCCGCTACAAGGACCGCCAGGGCGGTTATTGCCGTGTCCTCAAGGCCGGTTTCCGCTACGGCGACATGGCCCCGATGGCGGTGATCGAACTCGTGGACCGCGATCCCGAGGCCAAGGGTGCCGCCGACCGCGCCCGTCTCGCCGCAGAAGAAGCTGCGGATTGAGCGTGCCGGCCTGCATCCGGACGTTTGCGGGGGGCTGCGGCCCCCCGTTCTCTTTTCGGATGTCCTGGTGCTGGTGCAGCTACACCCGTTCGTCATTGCGAGATGGTGCCCGCACCTGTCCGGTGCCTGTGGCCCGTTCCCATCGCTTCCGGCGGCAGGTAGACTGCCGCCATGTCTGATCTCTTCGACCATGCCGGGGAGGGGCAAGATGCGCCCGCAGGAGTGCGGCCCCTGGCCGACCGGCTGCGGCCCGCGTCGCTTGCCGATGTCGTCGGGCAGGATCACCTGCTCGGCCCCGAGGGGCCGATCGGCGCGATGCTGGCGGCGGGGGCGCTGTCCTCGCTCATCCTCTGGGGGCCGCCTGGCGTGGGCAAGACCACCATCGCCCGGCTGCTGGCTGATGGCAGGGATCTGCATTTCGAACAGGTCAGCGCGATCTTCACCGGGGTGCCCGACCTGCGCAAGGTGTTCGAGGCCGCCCGGCTGCGCAAGCGGCAGGGCCGTGGCACGCTGCTGTTCGTCGATGAAATCCACCGTTTCAACCGCGCCCAGCAGGACGGCTTCCTGCCGCATATGGAGGACGGGACCATCGTCCTCGTGGGTGCCACGACCGAGAACCCGTCCTTTGAACTGAACGCCGCGCTTCTGAGCCGGGCGCAGGTGGTGGTGCTGAACCGGCTGACGCCGGCCGATCTGGAACGCCTGGCGCAGCGCGCCGAGAAGGCGGCCGGGCGCGCGCTGCCGCTCGATCCGCAGGCACGCGAGGCCCTGCTGACAATGGCCGACGGCGATGGTCGCGCGCTTCTTAACCTGATCGAGCAGGTCCTTGCCTGGACGCTCGGGGCCCCGCTGGATACCGAGGCGCTGTCCACGCGGCTGATGCGGCGGGCCGCGAAATACGACAAGTCGGGGGATGAACATTACAACCTGATTTCCGCGCTGCACAAATCGGTGCGCGGCTCGGACCCGGATGCGGCGCTCTACTGGTTCGCCCGGATGATCGAGGGAGGCGAGGATCCGCGTTACCTCGCCCGGAGGATCACGCGTATGGCGGTCGAGGATATCGGCCTTGCCGATCCGCAGGCCCAGGGGCTCTGTCTTGACGCATGGCAGACTTACGAACGCCTCGGCAGCCCCGAGGGCGAGCTCGCGCTTGCCAACGCCGTGATCTACCTTGCCCTTGCGCCCAAGTCGAACGCCGCCTATCGCGCCTGGAGCGCGGCGCGTGACGGGGCGAAGAAGACCGGCTCGGAACCGCCGCCGAAACATATCCTCAACGCCCCGACGCGGCTGATGAAGGACCAGGGCTATGGCAAGGGTTATGCCTATGACCACGACGCCGAGGACGGCTTTTCCGGCCAGCATTATTTCCCCGACGGCATGAAACGCGGCATCTATTACCTGCCGGTCGACCGCGGCTTCGAGCGCGAGATGAAGAAGAGGGTCGAGTTTTTCGCCAGCCTGCGTGCCAAACGTCAGGGGGGGACATGATCCGCGATCTTCTGTCCGTGGCGGCGGGGGGCGCACTGGGGTCATCCCTGCGCTGGGGCGTGGGGTTCGTCCTGCCCTCTCCCTTTGCGACGCTCGCCGTGAACGTGCTGGGCTCCTTCGCCATCGGCGTGGTCTGGGTCACGCTCGGAGCACGCTGGCATCCGTTTCTTATGGTCGGCTTGCTGGGCGGGTTCACGACATTCTCGGCCTTTTCGCTCGAGGTGCTGCGGCTGGTCGAGACCGGGTCTCCGGCGCTCGCCCTTGGCCACGTGGCTCTCTCGCTCGTGCTCGCCTTCGCCGCCGTCTGGCTGGGTGTCATGGCGGCGAGGCTCTGGGCATGAGCGGCGTCCGGACCCTGACGGTCGCCCCGGGCGAGGGTGACCAGCGGCTCGACCGCTGGCTGCGGCGACATTTCCCGCATCTGACCCAGGGAGCCATCGGCAAGATGTGCCGCAAGGGCGAATTGCGTGTGGATGGCGGTCGCGTGCAGCCAGCGACACGGGTCGAGGAGGGACAGAAGGTGCGTATCCCGCCGATCGCACCCGAACTGTCCGCCCCCGCCCCCGTGCCGCAGCATCCGGGGATTCCGGCCCGCGATGCGCGGATGATGCGTGATGCCGTGATCTGGATGGACGACCATATCATTGCCCTGAACAAGCCCGCGGGCCTGCCCTCGCAGGGCGGGTCGGGGCAGGGCGCGCGTCATGTGGACGCGCTCTCGGCCGTCTTTGCGGATGGGCAGGGCGAGAAGCCGCGCCTTGTCCACCGGCTCGACAAGGACACGTCCGGGGTGCTGCTACTGGCCCGCAGCGCCCGTGTCGCGCGCGGCCTGTCCGAGGCCCTGCGTCATCGCAACGTCAAGAAGATATACTGGGCCGCTGTTGCCGGCGTGCCGGAACCCAAGGCCGGGGCGATCCGTTACGGGCTTCTGCGCGTGCCCTCGGGCCGGCATGACGAGAAGATGCGCTGCATCCACCCGCGCGAGGTCGATTCGACGCCCGGTGCGCAAAGGGCGCTCACGCATTTCGTCACCATGGCCTGGCTTGCCGGGCGGGCGAGCTGGGTCGGCCTGTCGCCGGTGACCGGGCGTACCCATCAGCTCCGCGCGCATATGGCGGAACTTGGCAATCCGATTCTCGGCGACACGAAATATGGCGGCACGGCACAGGAAAACGCAGGCGATGGCTGGGGCGCGGGCATCGGTGGCGACCTTGCGCGTCAGTTGCACCTTCACGCGCGCGCCGTGGTCTTCGAACATCCGGTGACGAAGCAGATCACCACCGTGGTGGCTCCGTTGCCGCCGCATATGCGCGCGACCTGGGATTATGTCGGCTGGGATGCGGATTATCCGGTGGTCGATCCCTTCTCACTTGACCGTGAGGAGGGGCGGGGATGAGCAGGCGGCTCGTCATCTGGGATGTGGACGGCACGCTTGTCGACAGCGCGGGCGAGATCGCGGTGATCATGTCGCGGGCCTTTTCCGACGACGGGCTTGATGCGCCCGCGCTTGCAGCAGTGCGGGGCACCATCGGCCTGACGCTGCCGGTGGCTTTCGAGCGGCTGCATCCCGGTCTGGGCGAGAAAAGGCTTGCGCATCTGACCCATCTCTACCGCCACCACTCTCGCCGCCATCGCGAAGAGAGCGGTCTTGGCGGCTCGCCGCTCTTTCCCGGCATTCGCACGACGCTTGAATCGCTCGCCCAAGGGGGCGAGACGCATCTGGCCGTGGCAACCGGCAAGTCGTTTCAGAGCCTGATGCCGATTCTCGACGGCCACGGCCTGACGGAGATGTTCGCGAGCATCCAGGTCTCGGATGATCACCCCTCGAAGCCGCATCCCTCCATGGTCTTCGCCGCGATGGCCGAGACCGGGGCTGCGCCCGCGCGTACCGTCATGGTCGGCGACACGAGTTTCGACATGGACATGGCCCGCGCGGCCGGGGTTGCCGCGCTTGCAGTGTCCTGGGGCTACCACCCCGCCGAGACCCTTTCCGCCGATGCGGTGGCACATGATGCGGGTGAACTGCCCACGCTCATTTCCCGGCTGGCGGGGGACTGGCCATGACGGAATGGAGGCCGCGCGTCTTCTGGCAGGAAGTGACGGTCGGCGAGGTCGAGGGCGGCTACGGGGTCTTCCTTGACGGTCGCCCCGTACGGACGCCGAACCGGGCGCTGCTCACACTTCCCACGCGCGGGCTGGCCGAACTCGTGGCCTCGGAATGGGCGGCGCAGGAAGAGGTGATCCGCCCCGAGAACATGCCCGCCACGCGCCTTGCTAATTCGGCCATCGAGAAGGTGCGGCCGGTGCGCGAGGATGTGGCCGCGCTCGTCGTCTCCTATGGTGAGGCCGATCTTCTGTGCCACCGGGCCGATGCGCCCGCGGCGCTTGTCCGGCGTCAGGCCGAGGGCTGGGATCCGCTGATCGACTGGGCAGCCGCACTGGGTATCCGGCTGCAGGTCGCTGCCGGGATCATGCCGATCCGGCAGGATGGAGATGCGCTTGTGCGATTGGGGTGCGAAGTGGCGGTGATGGACGACTTTCGTCTTGCGGCCTTTCACGAGCTGGTGACACTCTCCGGCTCGATCATCATCGCCCTTGCCGTTGTTCACGGTGTGCGCGACCCGGAGCTCGCCTGGGAGCTTTCGCGCATTGACGAGGACTGGCAGGCGGCGCAATGGGGCCGGGATGCCGAGGCCGAGACGGCTGCGGCGGTGCGGCGGGGTGACTTTCTGTTTGCGGCGCGGTTTCATGCGCTTGCATGATCGGGCATGACGCCGCCGGAACGGGAGCAGAGAATGCCGGACGCGACTCGCGTGATACGACTGGCCCTGGCGACGGCCTTGCTTGGCGGCGCGGCGGTCGCGCAAGACGATACCGCGCCGACGCTGGCCAGGGTTCTGGAGCGGGGTGTCCTCGAATGCGGAGTGAATGCCGGGCTCGCCGGTTTTGCCACTGTTGACAGCAACGGGGTCTGGTCGGGATTCGAGATTGAATTCTGCCGCGCCCTCGCCGCCGCGATCCTGGGCGATCCCGCGCTGGTCGAGTTTCACGCGCTGCCCGCGGATGGCCGCTACCGCGAACTGGTCGAGAGCGATGTTGATGTCATCGCCCGAAGCGGCGCATGGTCCATCGGCCCGGATGTCAGGCGTGGCCTCGATCAGGTTGCGGTAAGCTACTACGATCAGCTCGGCTTTCTCCTGCCGGTCGAACTGGGGGTCTCGTCTCCCAAGGAACTGGCCGAGGCGCATATCTGCGTCGTCAATGACATGGCGACGGAACCGGCGCTTGACGATTATTTTCGCGCGAACGGCATTTCATGGCAGGCGGTACCTGCTGCGGATGATGCGCAGGCGCGGGCGATGTATCTGGCGGGTGAATGCGACGTCTATGCGCGGCCTGCAGCGGAACTCTCGGCCGTCCGCGCAACATTCGAGACCCCGCTCGCGCATGTGATCGTGAATGACGGTGCGTCACGCGTGCCCTCGGGACCCGTGGTGCGCGAGGGAGACGATTCCTGGGCCAATGTCGTGCGCTGGACCTTTCTGGCGCTGCTGGCGGGCGAGGAACTCGGCATCACCTCGGCCAATGTCCGCGAGATGGCGGCGACGCCTTCGGCCAACCCCGAGGTGAACCGCCTGCTGGGCACCGAGGGCGGGATCGGGCCGATGCTCGGTCTGCCGCAGGACTGGGCTGTCGATGCACTGGCTGCCGGGGGCAATTACGGCGAGATGTTCGAACGTAATATCGGCGAGAACACTCCCATCGGCCTTGCGCGCGGGCTCAATGCGCTCTGGGCCAAGGGCGGGCTGCAATATGCCGCCCCGTTCCGCTGATCCTCAGGCCAGCTCGTCCGGCACGGCGAAATCGCGCAAGGCACCTGCGCCGGGCGCGATGTCGGCCCAGTGCGGCAGGGCGAAGTCGATGACGGCGGTCGCGCCGGTCGGATAATCGACAAAGCGCGGGTGGCGCGGGTGGTCGTGGAGCAGCGCACCGGCAAGATGTGCGATGGTCGGATTGTGGCCGACGACCAGGATCGTCTGGGCCGTCTCGGCCCGCAGAGTGGTCAGCAGCGCCTCATCATCCGCCTGATAGAGCGCCTCGCGCGCATCGACGGGTTCGTCCGTGCCCAGCACCGCCACGAGATGTTCCGCCGTCTCGGCCGTGCGTCGCGCCGCCGAGGCGATGATCCTGCCGGGCAGGTAGCCCCGCGAGAGCAGCCATTCGGCCACCAGCCGCGCTTCGTCGCGCCCGCGCGCGTTCAGCGGGCGGTCGAAATCGGTCGTCGCGCCCCCCGACCAGTCGGATTTCGCGTGGCGGGTCAGGATGAGGCGCAGGGTCATCGGTGGAAATACCTCATGTGATGGGCCGATTGCGCCTCGGGGCGGCGGCCCTGGCCCACGGGACAGGCGCGCCGCACGAGGCAGCCGGTCAGGCAGCCGGTGCCGGGTTCGAGCGTGTCGAGATAGGCGTGACACAGGGGCACATCATAGCCTTGGGGACCAAGCGCTGCCACGGGGCAGGCGGATAGGCAGGGCTTTTCCTCGCAGGTGTCGCAGGGCGAGGGGCGTGGGTCAGGGGCGGGTGCTTCGGGCAGGAGGAGCGCGCCCCGGAACGAGATGAAGAGCCCCGTCTCGTCATGGACCAGCAGCTTCACGGGGGATTCGTGGCAGCGCCCGCTCCGCCGCGCCCAGCGAGGAAAGGGCATCCAGGGTGGGCCGCCGAAAGGGAAGGCGGACCCCAGCCCCAGCGAATCGGCAAGTTCCGCGATCACGCGGCGCGACCAGCGGTCCATCGGGTCGGGCGCATTGTCCCGCCATTCGGGGCTTGCCGTCAGGATCGGCCAGAAGGCGGGTTCGTCGGGCGAGAGGAGCGCCACCCCCCGCACATCGGGTGCGAGCCCGTCTTCGGTCAGCACCGCGCAATGACCCGAGATGAACAGCCCGGCGCGTCGGACGGCTGCGCTGATGGCGACCAGATTCATTCTGTCGGATGCGGGCGGACCCGCGGTTCGGTCGAGCGGATGATCGACCCCGCACCATGGGCGGTGAAGAGTTCGAGCAGGCAGGCATGGGGCAGCCGCCCGTCAAGAATTACCGTTGCGCGCACGCCGCCCTCGACGGCGGCCAGTGCGGTCTCGACCTTGGGAATCATGCCGCCGGAGATCGTGCCATCGGCTATCAGCGCTGCGGCCTCATCGGGGGAGATCTGGGTGAGCACCGCCCCGTCAGCGTCCCGGACCCCGGCCACATCGGTGAGCAGGAGCAGCCGGTCCGCCTTCAGCGCGGCGGCTATGGCACCTGCGGCGGTGTCGCCGTTGACGTTGAAGGTCTCGCCCTCGGCCTGGCCTGTCGCCACCGGGGCGACCACCGGGATCAGCCCCGCGCCGTAGAGATCGCGCAGGACCTGGACGTTGACCTCGACCGGACGGCCAACGAACCCCAGTTCGGGATCATCCGCCTCGCAGACCATCAGGTCGTCATCCTTGCCGGAAATGCCGATTGCCCGCCCGCCCGCATCCATGATCGCCTGCACGATGCGCTTGTTTACGAGCCCCGAGAGAACCATCTCGACCACCTCGACCGTGGTCCTGTCGGTCACGCGCTTGCCGCGTACCCATTCGGAGGTGACGCCGAGCCGTGAGAGCATCTGGTTGATCATCGGCCCGCCACCATGGACGAGGATCGGATTCACGCCGACCTGTCGCATCAGGACGATGTCGCGGGCGAAGGCGGCCATGGCCTCGTCGTCGCCCATCGCATTGCCGCCGAATTTCACCACGACCACCGCGCCGGCATAGCGCTGCAGATAGGGCAGGGCCTCGGACAATGTATGCGCGGTGAGCGTCCAGTCGGTTTCCATGTCGCGCATCCTCATCGCGATGGACCTTTCAGGCAAGGGTGGCGATGATTGCACGCAGGGTCTCGATCCCCGCGCCGCTGTCGGACGAGGTGAGCACGATCTCGGGGAAGGCGGCCGGGTGGCGTGCGAGCGCGCCGCGCACCTGCAGGAGCGTCCCCTCGAGCGCGGGTTCGCGGATCTTGTCGGTCTTGGTCAGCACGCACTGGAAGGTGACGGCCGAGCGGTCGAGCAGGTCCATGATCTCCTCGTCCACCGGCTTGATGCCGTGGCGCGCGTCGATGAGCACGAAGGCCCGGCGCAGGGTCTGGCGTCCGGCGAGATAGGCACGCAGGAGCCTCTGCCAGCGCTCGACCACGGGTTTTGGAGCCTGCGCATAGCCATAGCCGGGCAGGTCGACCAAGTAGTGCCGGTCGCCCGCGATGAAATAGTTGATCTCCTGCGTCCGCCCCGGCGTGTTCGAGGCACGCGCAAGCTGTCGCCGTCCGGTCAGCGCGTTGATGAGGCTCGACTTGCCGACATTGGAGCGCCCGGCAAAGCAGACCTCGATCCGGTCGGCCGGAGGAAGCCCGGCCAGTGCGACCACCCCCTTGAGAAAGGTGACCTCACCGGCGAAGAGCTTGCGTCCGGCCTCGCGCGCGGCTGCGTCGGGTTCGGATGCGACGGGAAAGGGCAGGACAGTCACCGCAGCACCTCGATCCTGTTGCCGGGGCGAATCTCGCCGCCTTGCGTGACCTCGCAGTAGACGCCGAATTCGGCGGAGCCGAAAGCGTCGGTAAGTACTTTCAGCATGTCGATGTCGCGCTCGCCGGTCTCGGGGCTGGCGGCGGTCTGGAGGCAGCGGGTGATCGGTTCCCGCACCGTCAGGATGGCCCCGCCGATGCGCAGGCGGCACCCGATCCAGCCACGCTCCACCCAGGCCCCGGCACCTTCGACCCAGATATTGCCGCGCCAGCGTTCCGGCGTGATCTCCTGTCCCGCCAGGAGACCGACCGCGGCATTCGAGGCAAGGTTGATGAGGCTGACCGAAGGCCAGTCGGTGTCGGTCATGCCGCGCGCGTCGAGTCGCACCACGGAATCCGGTCCGGGCCGGTCGGGCGGGCAGAGCGGTGCGAGCCAGTCGACCAGCCGCCCCGCGTCCGTGGCGTCGTCGGGGCGGATGGTGATCGTTCCCGCCTGCGGATGGGTCAGGGTGACTTCAGCCCGCGCCTCGTCCAGGTGCGACGCGATGGCGGCCACGGCCGGCAACGTCATGCCGTTCACGAAATTGGCCTTGGGCCCCCATGCCGGGGCCGCCGGGTCGATACGGCTGCGGCTGTTGCGGATCGCCCAGGTCCGGTCCCAGGGAAAGGTGCCGCCTCGGGACAGTGCCGCCACGGGCACGCTCTCGCGTCCGTGGCTCTTGATCGGGTGCCGCCAGAGCGAGGCGACCGCAGCCATCTACTTGCCTCCGGGCTTGCGCGGGGAATTGGCCGCCTGCGGCTTGCGGCGGAACATCTCGGTGATGTTCCCGAACACGTTCGGCTTCACCCCATGGCTGCGCATGATGAGATACTGCTGTACGAAGGTCAGCAGGTTGTTGGTGATCCAGTAGAGGATCAGCCCCGACGCGAAGCTGCCCATCATGAACATGAAGACCCAGGGCATCCATGCGAAGATCATCCGCTGGGTCGGGTCGGGCGGGGCCGGGTTCAGCCGCTGCTGCAGCCACATCGACACGCCCAGCGCCAGCGGCAGGAGGCCGAGGAACATCAGGTGCAGCAGGCTGCCTGTCGGTGGTGCGCCCCAGGGCAGAAGTCCGAACAGGTTGAAGATCGACGACGGGTCGGGTGCCGAGAGGTCCCTGATCCAGCCGATCCAGGGCGCGTGATACAGTTCGATCGTGACGATGATGACCTTGTAGAGCGAGAAGAAGATCGGGATCTGGATCAGCATCGGCAGACAGCCTGCCGCCGGGTTCACCTTGTTGTCCTTGTAGAGCTTCATCATGCCCTGCTGCATGGCCTGCTTGTCGTCGCCCGCCCGCTCCTTCAGCGCCTCCATCTCGGGCTGCAACTCGCGCATCCGCGCCATCGAGGCGTAGCTCTTCCAGGCCAGGGGCAGGACCAGCGCCTTGATCACGAAAGTCAGTCCGATCACCGCCCAGCCCATGTTGCCGATGAGCGAATGCAGGTGGTGGAGAAGCCAGAAGATCGGCTTGGTGAGGAAGGAGAACCAGCCCCAGTCGATGGCGTTGACGAAACCCTGCACGCCCTCGTCGTTCTGGTAGTGGCGCATGATTTCCCAGTCCTTGGCCCCGGCGAACAGGCCGGTCTCGAACTCGGTCTCGCCACCGGCAGCGATCTGGACGTCGGGCATCCAGGCGAAGGTCTGGAAAATGCCCTGATCGGGCAGGACGCGCACCGAGGAGCGGAACCCTTCACCCGGCGTCGGCACGAGGGTCGCCATCCAGTATTTGTCGGTGAAGCCTGTCCAGCCGTTCTCGACGACCGTTTCGTCATTGGTCCGGCTGCCGTCGGTGGCAAGGGTACCGGTGTCGGGCAGCTTGCCGTAGGAAATCAGGTCGAGGATACCGTCGGCCATGCGCACGACGCCCTCGTGCAGGATCCAGTAGCCCGGCACGTCGGGGCGGCCGTGCCGCGCGATGAAGCCCCAGGGCTGCAGCGTCACCGGCTGTTCGCCGTTGTTGGCCACCGTGTCCCTGAGCGTGAACATGTAGTCCTCATCGACGGAGACCGTCCGTGTGAAGACCAGACCCGCCCCGCTGTCCCAGGTCAGGACGACGGGGGTTTCGGGGGTCAGGACATCTCCCTCGGCCAGCGTCCAGACCGTGTCGGGCCCGGGGAGGGCCTCTGCGGGCAGATTCGCGCCGCTCCAGCCGTGGACGGCATAATAGGCAAAGGGTTCGCCGACGGGACTGAAAAGCCGCACGTCCTCGGCACCGGGTTCGAGGGATTCCTGGTATTTCCGCAAGGACAGATCATCGAGCCGTGCGCCCTGCAGCGACAGTGTGCCCGAGAGGCTGGGTGTGAGGATGTCCACGCGCGCGGCCGTCGCCTCCTCGATCCCCGATTCGAGGCCGTTGGCCTGGGGGACGGTGCCGCCGGTTCCCTCGGCCGTGGCGGTTTCGGTCGTGGTCGTCGCGTCCTGCACGGGCGGCTCCGGCGCGGGCGGCGGGAATAGGACAAGCCAGATCAGGATGACGGCGAAGCTCAGAGCCGTCGCGAGAATGAGGTTCTTGTTCTGGTTGTCCATGCGGATCGTCCCCTCGGGTCCGGGCGTGGAGCCATCAACAGGGAAGCCCCCCTGAGGTCAAGAGTGATTGCAGGCTTTTCCCCATGCGGGCAAGGCGGCGCGTCCCTTTGTCAGCCCCCGTCTGCTCCGGTCCGCCCCTGCCGGGAGTCAGCCCCCGGACTGCAGCGGATTGAACCGCCCGGCGGGCGAGAGGGTGAAGATCTCGCAGCCGTCCGCCGTGATGCCGATGGCATGCTCGAACTGGGCGGAAAGGCTCTTGTCGCGGGTGACGGCCGTCCATTCGTCGGCAAGGATCTTCGTTTCGGGACGGCCGAGGTTTACCATGGGCTCGATGGTGAAGAACATGCCTTCCTCGAGTGTCGGCCCGGTGCCGGGGCGGCCGTAATGCAGGACATTCGGCGGCGCATGGAAGGTCCGGCCGAGGCCATGGCCGCAGAAGTCGCGCACTACCGACATGCGCTCGCCCTCGACGTAGGCCTGGATCGCGTGGCCGATGTCGCCGAAGGTGTTGCCGGGCCGGGCCGCCTCGATGCCGCGCATGAGCGACTCATGCGTCACCTCGATCAGGCGTTCCGCCTTGCGGCTGAGCGTGCCGGCCACATACATCCGCGACGTGTCGCCGAACCAGCCGTCAAGGATCACCGTCACGTCGATGTTGAGGATGTCACCGTCGCGCAGCATCTTGTCGCCGGGGATGCCGTGGCAGACCACATGATTGACCGAGATGCAGGAGGCATGACGATAGCCGCGATAGCCGATCGTGGCCGAGGTCAGGCCGCGGTCATCGACCATTTTGGTGATGAGCCGGTCGATCTCGCCCGTGGACTGGCCGGGAAAGACATGTTCGCCGATGTCGTCGAGGATGCGCGCAGCCGCCTCGCCTGCGGCATGCATTCCGGCGAAGTCTCCGCGTTCGTGGATGCGGATCCCGTCACGGGTGACGTGTGCGTGATTATGGTCCATGTCGTCCTGTCCCGGCTGTCCCCGTTCCAGATAGGCGAGCGCGCGGCGAGAATCCAGCGCAAGCCCCGTGCGGGAGCCGGCGCGGGGATGGAACGGGGCCGATGCGCGCCCTATAGCTGGACTGGAAGGAGCATGACATGACGAATCCCACTGCCGCCATTCTGATCATCGGTGACGAGATCCTGTCCGGGCGGACCCGCGATTCCAACATGCATCATCTCGCCCGCGCCTTGTCGCGCGCGGGGATAGAACTGGTCGAGGCGCGGCTCGTCGCCGACCGGCATGAGGATATCGTCGCCGCCGTGAACGATCTGCGTGCCCGCGTGGAGCAGGTCTTCACCTCGGGCGGGATCGGGCCGACGCATGACGACATTACCGCCGATGCCATTGCCGCCGCCTTCGGTGTATCCATCGGCATTCGCGAGGACGCCCGCGCATTGCTGGCTGCGCATTATGCGCGAATCGGCTCTGGCTTCACCGCCGAGCGCCAGCGTATGGCGCGCATACCGGAAGGGGCCGAACTGATCGAGAACCCGGTGACGGCGGCCCCGGGATTCAGTCTCGGGAACGTGCATGTGATGGCGGGCGTCCCCGCCGTCTTCGAGGCGATGGTCGCCTCGCTCCTGCCGCGCCTGACGGGCGGGAGGCCGATCCTGTCGCAGTCCTGGCGCGTCCTGCGCGGCGAGGGTGAGGTGGCCGCGCCGCTGGCACAGCTTGCGAAGGAATACGACGATCTTTCCATCGGCTCCTATCCCTTCCAGCACGACGGCGTGTTCGGCACCAATGTCGTGGTCCGAGGCGAGGAGGGCGCGCGCGTGGCGGAGGCGGTGACGCGGCTGGCGGCGCTGTTCCCTGCATGATCGGGCCGCAGGGCCGCGATGATGTCCTGCGCTCGCTCGCGGCGCTGCCACCCCGGGTGCTTCCGGAGAATGTGGATGCGTAACGCGGCCGCTCTCCTGCTGCTGTCGGCGCTCGCCGCGCCGCTGCCCCTGCAGGCGCTCGATCTGACCGTGCCCGGTGCGCCGGAGCTGGTGGTCGAGGAGGTGACGCCGCTGGGCAGCTATGCCCTGCCTCTGGCCCCGTGGGGTGAGGGCGCGCTGCCCGTGCGGCAGATCGAGGGCGAGGTCACGCGGCAGGCCTGGCGGATCGAGGGCGGCGGTATCGGCAATCTCGAGGTGATCCGCCCCCTGCGCGAGCAGCTCGTGCGGCAGGGCTATTCCGTCCTTCTCGACTGCGACTCCCGCGTCTGCGGCGGTTTCGATTTCCGCTTCGCGACCGAGATCCTGCCGCCGCCAGCGATGCAGGTCGATCTCGCCTCGTTCCGCTTTCTTTCGGCGGCAGCACAGGGCCCAGAGGGGGAAGAAGCCGTCAGCATCCTCGTCAGCGCCTCTGCCCGGGGCGCTTCGGTGCAGATCATCCGGGTCGCACCGCAGGGATCGCAGCTCGAGACGAGCGCCGGACCGGATCGCCTTGGTGCGACGCAGACCCCGCGCGATGACGGGTCAGGCACGCCCGGCGAGGCGCTCGAGCTTCGCGGGCGGGTCGTCCTGTCGGATCTGAGCTTTCCCAGCGGGTCGGCGCAGCTTGGCGAGGGGGATTATGCCTCTCTCGCTGCCCTTGCTGCCTATCTCCTGGCCGATCCCGCGCGCCGGGTGGCGCTGGTCGGGCATACCGATACGCAGGGCTCGCTCGACTCCAATGTCACCCTGTCGCGGAGGCGGGCGGAAAGCGTGATGGAGCGGCTGGCGACAGCCCATTCCGTCCCGCGCCGCCAGATGCAGGCCGAGGGCGTGGGCTGGCTTGCGCCCGCGACCACGAATCTCACGCCCGAGGGCCGCGAGGCGAACCGGCGGGTCGAGGCAGTGCTGATTTCGGGCGAGTGACGTGCCGCGCTTCCGGCCTGCGGCGAGGGGCACCGGCTGACCGCGACGCCCCGGTCACCACTCATCCGGGCCCTTGTTGGCAAAAGCCGACACGAGAAAGTCGATGAAGGCGCGCACCTTGGGCTGAGTGAACCGGCCGGGCGGATAGACTGCGTAGATCCCTTCGGTCTCGACCGGCAGGCCGGGCATGATTTCCTCGACCTTCCCCTCGCGCATCGCGTCGGCATAGAGGAAGGAGGGGAGATGGGCGATTCCGAGCCCTGCGACGCAGGCATTGAGCAGCGATTGCCCGTCATTGACCGTGAGCCAGCCCGCTGTGCGGATCTGGCGCTTCTCGCCCGAGGGGGCGGTGATCTTCCAGACCGCCGTGCTCGACTGGTTGGAATAGTGCAGCAGCTTGTGCTCGTTGAGATCGTCGATCCGTTCGGGACGGCCGAATTGCCGGATGTAGGAGGGCGCAGCGATCATCCGGCGTGTCGTTTCGGCGATCTTGCGTGCGCGCAATGTGGAATCCTCAAGCTCGCCGATGCGGACGGCCATGTCGAAGCCTTCGGAGATGAGTTCGACATAACGGTTGTTCAGGACCATGTTCACGGTGATGTCGGGATATTCCTGCAGAAAATCCCCCAGCACCGGCGACAGGTGGTTCACGCCGAAATCGGTGGCGACCGAGATGCGCAGCAGTCCGGAAGGTGCGGATTGCATGGCGGTGACGAGGGCGTCGGCTTCGCCCGCATCGTTCAGGACGCGGCGGGCGCGGTCGTAATAGGCGAGGCCGATCTCGGTGGGACTGACGCGGCGGGTGGTGCGGTTGAGCAGCCGCGCCCCGAGCCGTGCCTCGAGCGATGAGACATGTTTCGAAACCGTTGATTTCGAGAGCCCCATCTTCTTGGCTGCATCAGTGAAGCCGCCCTGATCCACAACCATCGCAAAGGCTTCCATTTCCGTAAGGCGATCCATGACACATTCCGCAATTAACACTGCCGCTCATCTGCCGTCCGAATTCGGCACGATTGCGGCTCGCAGGGGTCAAATCCGGGGATTTCCGGTAGGTCGGGTGGGGTGGTGTGACAGCGACCCCCATCCAGGGTCAGGGCGTGAGCACCCGCCGCACCGCCTGGTCGATGGCGCGTTTCGCATCAGGTTCGGCCGCTTTCGCCGCGCCGCCAATAACATGGACCCGCCCTGTGGTGACGCGGTCGGGCAGCGTCAGCGGGCCGATGGTGAGGGGAGAGAAAACAGGGGAAAGGCGGGCATTTCCGGTCACCCTGTCCTTCTGCAACGGGCCGGGGCGCGCCATGGCGCGCCCCGGCCCCCCGCGGGCCGGTCGCGCCGATCGCGCCGGGCGTCGGCGGCTTGCCCGCCAGGCCCGAGGCCGGGGTGGGGCAGTCGGGCGGGGCGGGGGCCCCGCGCCCCCCCCCCCGGCCCCCGTCGGTCAGTTCGCGCCGATCGAGCCGGGCTTCGTCGGCTTGCCCGACTGGCCCGAGGCCTGGATGCGGCAGTCAGTCGTGTCCGAACCGTCGCGGCAGAAGCCGGTGTGATCGTCGCTGTAGCGCGGCTCGTCGCATTCGCCGTCATTGGCCCACTGGCAGGAATCGTCGCTGACCCCGGCGGCGATCAGCGCGCAGTCGAACGTGTCGGTGCCGTCGGCGCAGAAGCCGCCGCCGCCATAACGGGCTTCGTCGCATTCGTAGTCGAAGGCCCATTCGCATTGTGCGGTGGAGGCGATGGCGGCGCAGTCGGTGGCGTCGGTGCCCCAGGCGCAATAGCCGCCGCCACCGAAGCGAGCCTCGTCGCATTCGCCGTCATTGGCCCACTGGCAGGAATCGTCGCCTGCGAGTTGCGGGAACGGCACCTGCGGGACCATGCCGCCTGTTGTCTGTCCGCCCTGCGTGGCCGCACTGCAGTCGGTGGCGTCGGTGCCGGGCTCGCAGGCACCGGTTCCGCCGAGGGTGGCGTCGTCACACTCGCCGTCATTGGCCCAGACGCAGGAGTCGTTGCCTGCGGTCGGAGTGGTCGGGATGACCGGGCCGCCCTGTCCGCCCTGGGCGGCCGCACGGCAGTCGGTCGTGTCGGTGCCGTCGCGGCAGTTGCCGAAATGATCATTGTAACGCGGTTCGTCGCATTCGCCGTCATTGGCCCAGATGCAGGAATCGTCGGTCTGGCCGGTGGCGAGGATGGCGCAGTCGAACGTGTCGGTGCCGTCTGCGCAGAAGCCGCCGCCGCCGTAGCGGGCCTCGTCGCATTCGAGGTCGAAGGCGTGTTCGCATTGTGCGGTGGCGGCGATGGCGGCGCAGTCGGTCGCGTCGGTGCCGAAAGCGCAGGCACCCGTGCCGCCATAGCGATAATCGTCGCATTCGCCGTCGTTGGCCCATTGACAGGAATCGTCGTCCGCTGCGGCGAGGCCGGGGAGCAACACGAAGGACAGGGCAAGTGCAATGGACGGAAGCACTGAGCGTAACATGGAGTTCTCCCCGTTGGAGTCATTGGAATTTGGCACGCCGTCCAGCGTGTCTTCTCATTCTCGTGAGGTTCGCAGAAGCCCTTGATCATTTCAAGCAAATCGTTGTGTTACGGGTCGGGAAAGCGTCACCTTGCGCGCAAACGCGCCGAGCGCCATATACGGGGTCTGTGCCTGCCTGCCGGAGTGCCTGATGAACTACCTCGAATTCGAAAAACCGCTCGCCGAGATCGAGGGCAAGGCGTCGGAGCTGCGCGCCATGGCACGTGCCAACCCGGAAATGGATGTCGAGAAGGAGGCCGCCGCGCTCGACCACAAGGCAAGCGAGCTTCTCTCCCAGCTTTACGGAGATCTCTCGGCCTGGCGCAAGTGCCAGGTCGCCCGCCACCCCGACCGGCCCCATTGCCGCGATTATGTCGAGGCCCTGTTCACCGATTTCACCTCGCTCGCGGGCGATCGCAACTTTGCGGAAGATCACGCGATCATCGGCGGGCTCGCCCGGTTCGACGACCGTCCGGTCGTCGTCATCGGT
Organism: uncultured Rubellimicrobium sp.; assembly: GCA_964443055.1. Classification (GTDB taxonomy): domain Bacteria; phylum Pseudomonadota; class Alphaproteobacteria; order Rhodobacterales; family Rhodobacteraceae; genus JADYZU01. The sequence goes on along the minus strand of CAYUBT010000029.1, from coordinate 2,251 downwards.
CAGGAGAAGGGCAACGACACGAAAAGCCGGATCGAGCGCAACTTCGGCATGGCCCGGCCGGAAGGCTACCGCAAGACGATCCGCCTCATGGATCTGGCCGACCGTTTCGGCCTGCCGGTGGTGACGCTCGTCGATACGCCGGGTGCCTATCCCGGCAAGGGCGCGGAAGAACGCGGCCAGTCCGAGGCGATCGCCCGTGCGACCGAGAAATGCCTCTCGCTCGGCGTACCGATCCTGTCGATCATCATCGGCGAGGGCGGCTCGGGCGGTGCGGTGGCGCTGGCCACGGCAAACCGGGTCGCGATGCTCGAGCATTCGATCTATTCGGTGATCTCGCCCGAGGGCTGCGCCTCGATCCTGTGGAAGAACGCTGACAAGATGCGCGAGGCGGCCGAGGCCCTGCAACTGACGGCGCAGCACCTTTCCGCGCTCGGCGTCATCGACCGCGTGGTGACGGAACCCGTGGGCGGCGCGCATCGCGACCGTGCCGCAGCCATGGCCGGAGTGGGTGCGGTCATCGGCGAATGGCTCGGGGAGTTCGAGGGCAAGGGCGCAAAGGCCCTGCGCAGCGACCGCCGCCAGAAGTTCCTGTCGATGGGCTCACAGGGGCTCGCAGCCTGAGCGCAGCGTTCTAGCGATTCCCTTCCGCTGAAAACCCGGCTTCCGCCATGAGCCGGTTCGAGTGCATCTCGACCACCTCTTCGACCCGGGCCATGAATTCATCGGCCGCCAACCCCGGCGGCAGCGGGTCGAGGAATTCGACCACCGCCGTTCCCGGCCTCTTGGCGATCCCCTTCTTCGGCCAGAACAGTCCGACATTGCAGGCGACCGGAACGCATTCCTGCCCCAGCTCCTGGTAGAGCGCGCCTGTCCCCGTCTTGTAGGGCCGGTATTCGCCCGGCGGCACCCGCGTGCCCTGCGGATAGATGATGAGCTGGCCCGGATCGGCCCGCCCCTCGCGTACATCTGCGAGCATCTTGCGCACCGCCTGCCCGCGCTTGCCCCGGTCCACCGGCACGCAGCCGATTCGCAACGCATACCAGCCGAGGATCGGCGCGCGGGTGAGTTCGCGCTTCATGATGAACTTGCCGTGGGGGACTGACGAGATGATGAGGATGATGTCCAGAAACGACTGATGCTTGGCCGCGATCATCACCTCGCCCACGGGCGGCGTCCCCCGCACTTCGGTGCGGATGCCCACGAGCCAGCGCGCGAGCCAGAGGGTGAACCGGCACCACGCCCTGGCGGCCGTGACCGCCCCTGCCGGACTGCGCAGGGCAGCGGGCAGGTAGATGAGTCCCACCGGCAGCATGGCGAAATGGACGATCACGGTGAAGGCAAGCGAACGCAGCCACTGGAACATCGGCTTCCCTCTCAGGTGAGTGCGCGCAGGCTGCGCCTTGCGGCCATGCGGGTCGTGATCCAGGCGACAAGGGCTGCGAAAGGGGGCACGAGCAGCGGAATCAACCAGCCCGCGCCCTGAAAGCCGAGCCCGGTGAGAAAGCCGCCTGATGCCTCGTCCCCCGGCAGGAAGTAGACCGCGAGCATTCCCGCCGCTGTTCCCGCCGCCGCGCCGACCAGCCCGCGCAGGGTGAAGCGGCGTACGAAGGCCCGGGTGATGTAGCGGTCCGAGGCCCCCACCTGTCGCAGAACGCGGATCACCCGTTCATTGGCGGCAAGCGCCACCTGGGTGGCCAGCGTCACCATCGCGGCCATCGACAGCGTGATGAGCAGGATGGCGAGCCCGCCGAGCAGCCGCAGGCGTGCGGCAGCGGCGATCAGCGGCGCGCGCCAGCGGGTGTGGTCGTCAAGAACTGCGCCGGGCACCTCGCCCTGCAGCCGTGCGCGCAGGCCCGCCGGATCGTAGCCGTCTTCGGTGGCCGTCACCTCGATGAGTTGCGGGATCGGCAGGATCGAGACCGGCAGCTCCGGCCCGAACCACGGCTCGAGAAGTGCCTGCGCCTCCTCGGCACTCAGGGCGTGGGCCGAGGCAATGCCGGGCGTGGTCTGCAGCAGGCGCAGGGCGGCCTCGGTCTGGGCCTCGACCTGTCCCGGCGGGGCAGAGATGCGCAGGGTCGCGGTGCGGGCGAGTTCCGCGTCCCAGCGTTCGGCCAGCCGCCCTGCGGCGGAGCCGAGTGCCAGTGCGAAGATGGCGAGAAAGGCCATGGCCGCCGCCGCGAAGACGGTCAGTTGCGCGGTGAAACCCGAGGGCGGCACCACCCGGTCCGGTGGCATTTCGGGCGGCACGCTG
>CAYUBT010000028.1:0-19464 GCA_964443055.1 uncultured Rubellimicrobium sp. | reverse complement strand
ATTGCGCCATCATCGGCGTGGCGGCAGTGTCGGCCATGCTCCCCCCGGATCAATGACGGCGCCAGACTAGAGCATGTTGCGCAAAAGTGGGAACCGGTTTTGCGCTCCTCGAACATGCGGAATCGAAAGGCTGGAGCGGGTTGTGCGAATGCGGGTGAGCGCAAGCCGGCTCCAGAAAGCCGCGGGCCAAAGCAAAAGGACCGCGGCTCTTCATCTTTCCATAAATATCCTGGGGGAGGCGCGAAAGCGCCGGGGGCAAAGCCCCCCTCAGCCCCCCACGCGCCGGTTGCGCGCCGCGATCAGGCGCAGGCGCAGGGCGTTGAGATGGATGAAGCCCTCGGCGTCCTTCTGGTCATAGGCACCGGCGTCTTCCTCGAAGGTCACATGCTGTTCGGAGTAGAGCGTATGTTCCGACCAGCGCGCGACCGTGCGGGCCGAGCCCTTGTAGAGCTTGAGCCGCACCGTGCCGGTGACATGCTCCTGCGTCTTGTCGATCAGCGCCTGGAGCGCTTCGCGTTCGGGGCTGAACCAGAAGCCGTTGTAGATCAGCTCCGCATAACGCGGCATCACGCTGTCCTTGAGATGTCCCGCGCCGGAATCGAGCGTGATCTGCTCGATCCCGCGATGTGCCTCGAGCAGGATCGTGCCGCCGGGGGTTTCATAGACCCCGCGCGACTTCATGCCGACGAAGCGGTTCTCGACAAAGTCCAGCAGCCCGATCCCGTGCTTGCCGCCGTATTCGTTGAGCCGGGTCAGTATCGTGGCAGGCGACATCGCCTCGCCGTTGATGGCCACGGCATCGCCCTTCTCGAAGCTCACCTCGATGAACTCGGGCGTATCGGGGGCCTCTTCCACCGGGGTGATGCGTTGGGCGACGTAATCTGGGGCCTCGATGGCGGGGTCTTCGAGAACCTTGCCCTCGCTCGACGTGTGCAGAAGGTTCGCGTCCACGCTGAACGGAGCCTCGCCGCGCTTGTCGCGGGCGATGGGGATCTGATGCGCCTCGGCAAATTCCAGCAGGCGGGTGCGGCTGGTCAGATCCCATTCGCGCCAAGGCGCGATGATGCGCAGATCAGGTTCGAGAGCCGCCACGCCGAGTTCGAACCGCACCTGATCGTTGCCCTTGCCGGTCGCGCCATGGGCCACTGCATCGGCGCCAGTCTCGGCGGCGATATCCGCGAGATATTTGGAAATGAGCGGCCGCGCGATCGAGGTACCCAGCAGATATTGCCCCTCATAGACCGCATTGGCGCGGAACATCGGAAAGACGTAATCGCGGACGAATTCCTCGCGCAGGTCGAGGATGCGGATGTTTTCCTCGCTGATGCCGAGAAGCCGGGCCTTTTTGCGTGCGGGCTCCAGTTCTTCACCCTGGCCGAGATCGGCGGTGAAGGTCACGATCTCGCAGCCATATTCCGTCTGCAGCCATTTGAGGATGATCGAGGTATCGAGCCCGCCGGAATAGGCGAGAACAACCTTCTTCGGCGCGGATTTCTTCTCGGACATGGGCTGCCTCTCTGGCCGGACTGGTTCGGTAACGGTTCCGCGGCGCGATAGCGGGTTTCCGGCCCTGCGGCAAGGACAGGGCTCCCACTTCATCACGCCTTTCGTCATTGCGAGCGTAGCGAAGCAAGCCAGCTTTCCGACGTTCTGGCGTGCTTTGTCGGCTCCGCCTTCTCGCAATGACGGAACTTGCAGGAATCCTGCCGACCCGGACGCCCGCACCGCCGTCCTGCCTGAGGGCACCACATCATTTCAGAGGGAAGGCGTGGACTTCACTGCAACATGAGTCCGGAGTCCTGCCGCGGCAAGGAATAGCGGCTTGACCGGTGGGCCCGGCCCGTGTTTGCTGCGCGTGCACATACCGGGGGATACCATGGGTGGCCAGATCGTTCTGCACAGTTTCCGGCTGGTATTTCGTAACCTGTCGGACGCATTGAAAATTTCGGTCGGGCCCTATGCCATCGGCCTTATTCTTGTGGCGCTTGTCTTCGGGGCGGCCGGTGTGTCGCCGTCCACGCTTCTGGGCGGGGGTGCCGAGGTTCTGACCATGCCCGGTGACATGTCGTCGGTCGGGGCGGAAGCGGGCAAGGCCTTCGCGGGCCTGATCTCGGCCCTGATCCTGCTCTTCATCTCGTCCTGGGTCGCTGTCGCCTGGCACCGTTTCGTCCTGCTCGAGGAATATCCGGGCTTTCTGCCCGCGCTCTCTGGCCGCGCGATCTGGTCCTACATCGGCCGCGCCATCAAGCTCGCGCTCCTGCTGCTCCTGTTCGCGATCCCGCTCAGCCTGATTGCCGGGCTGGTGCTGATGCCTGTCGTGGACGGGCCGCAGTCGGTCCTGTTTCTCGCGAGCCTGATCGTCGCTGTCGTGCTCGGGACGATCCTGACGACGCTTTCGATCCGTTTCGGCCTGATCCTGCCGGCCGGGGCGCTGGATCGCCCGATGACCTTGCGGGAAAGCTGGACAGCCACCGCGCCTGTCTCGATGTCAATCATGACGGCGGTGCTGATCCTCGTGGTCCTGAATGTCGCTGCGTCAGCGGTGCTCGGGCTGCTGTTGGGCGGGACGGTGCTTTACGGAATCGCCAACGACCTGCTGGTGAACTGGGTCAGCCTCATGGTCGGCCTGTCCATCCTCACCACGATCTACGGCCATGTGATCGAGGGTCGCCCGATCGACTGAGCCCTTGCCTTTTGTCACCCGAGGCGTATGCGCGGGGTCATGAGTGATTTCGCCGCCCGCGCCCGCGCCACGACCGCCGCCCTGCGCGATCTCTTCCCCGAGACGCCATTGCAGCGTAATGATTTCCTGTCGGCCAGATACGGTGCCGAAATCCTGCTCAAGCGCGAGGATCTCGCGCCCGTGCGCAGCTACAAGCTGCGCGGCGCGTTCAACGCCATGCGCTGCGCGCTGGCCGCCGTTCCGGGGCAGCGCAAGTTCGTCTGCGCCAGTGCGGGGAATCATGCGCAGGGCGTGGCCTATGCCTGCCGTCATTTCGGCGTGCAGGGCGTGGTGTTCATGCCGGTGACCACGCCGCAACAGAAGGTCGACAAGACCCGGACCTTCGGCGGCGATCATGTCGAGATCAGGCTCACCGGGGACTACTTCGACCAGACCCTTGCCGCCGCACAGACCTTTTGCACCGAGAAGGGCGCGCATTTTCTGTCGCCCTTCGACGATGCCGATGTGATCGAGGGGCAGGCGAGCGTCGCGGTCGAGCTTCTCGACCAGCTCGGCTGCGTACCGGATCTGGTGATCCTGCCCGTCGGTGGTGGCGGGCTGGCGGCGGGTGTACTCTCTTATCTGCGTGAAACGGCACCGGGGACGGAGATGCGCTTCGTCGAGCCCGCAGGCGGGGCGAGCCTTGCCGCCGCGCTGGCTGCGGGGCATCCCGTCACGGTCGACAGGGTCAATTCCTTCATTGATGGCGCGGCCGTGGGGCGCACGGGCGACCGGCCCTTCGCCCTTCTGGCCGATGTCGACCCCGCGCATGTCCTGCTCGTTCCCGAGGATCGCGTCTGCCGCACCATGCTCGAGATGCTGAACATCGAGGGTGTCGTGCTCGAGCCGGCGGGAGCATTGTCGCTCGATGTACTGCCGGAAATGCCCGACGTGATCCGGGGCAAGACGGTTGTCTGCATCACCTCGGGCGGCAATTTCGATTTCGAGCGCCTGCCCGAGGTGAAGGAGCGCGCCCAGCGTTTTGCCGGGCTGAAGAAGCATTTCATCCTGCGCATGCCGCAGCGCCCCGGTGCCTTGCGTGATTTCCTCGGCTTGCTCGGGCCGGAGGACGATATCGCCCGGTTTGAGTATCTGAAGAAGACCGCGCGCAATTTCGGCTCGGTCCTGATCGGGATCGAGACGAAAGACCCGGCCAATTTCCCTGCACTCATGGCGCGGATGGACGAAGCGGAGCTGGGATATCGTGACATTACCGACGATGCGGCCCTGTCCGAGTTCCTGATCTGACCGGACCGGGACAGAAAACCTGTCATTGCGAGCAAAGCGAAACAATTTCACGTCCGGGCCGGCGGATTGCCGCGTCGGCCGACGCCTCCCCGCAGTGACGAGAAACAGTCCTGTCGATTGACTGCGCTCCCCCGCTGGGGCAGGAGGTCGTGACCATCGGCGGGGGCAGGCATGGGCTGGAAACTCGCGGCGAACAGTCTGGCAACGATCCTGCGCAACCCTGGAACGGCCGTCAGGGTCACGCTTGCGCCCTTCGCTCTCGCCGCCGTGCTGTCGGTCATCATCTGGTGGTTCCTCGGCGTCGGGATCGACACGGTGACTTTTGCGCTCGCGTTCGGTTTGATCGACGGCAGGGTCGCGTCGGCGCTGGCGTCGGCCACCGTCATCGTGATCTTCGTGGCGTCATGGAGTGCGCTGGCCTGGCATCGCTTTCTCCTGACGGGCGAGGTTCCGGGCGCCCTGCCCGCATTCGACTGGAACCGGACGGGCTCCTATGCGCTGCGTTCGACGCTGATCACGCTGTCGCTGCTCATCCTGTTGTTCCCGATCTCTGCCGTCGGAATGCAGGTTCTGACGATATCCGGCCTGCTCGGGATCGACCTCGTGCGGCTGGGCTTTTCCTTCCTCATGACCGGCCTCATGGCCTTCCTGTGGTTCAGGCTCGCCCTGGTCCTGCCGGCGGTCGCGGTCGAACGCAGTCTGACGGTCTCGGAAAGCTGGAGCGTGACCGGCGCGAGGGCCGAGGTGATCCTGCGCGCAGGGGCGATCATCGTCGCGCTCGATCTGGTGGCCGGGGCGCTTCTCGACTTCGCGCCGCTGGGCCAATGGCCGGTGCTGGTCCTGCGGCTCCTGCTCACCTGGTTCTTCGCGCTGGCGGGAACCAGTCTGGTGACCATGCTCTATGCGGAACTGGTCGAACGACGCCGTCTTTGACGGGGTCTTGGCCACGGGGTTGCCCGCCCCCATATGGACGCGGTAACCCGGGGGCGCTGATGCGCGCCCGCATCCCCGAACAAGGATTCCACATGCCCATCGCATCCCGCATCGCGTGGGACGACACCGTTCTGCCCTTCCAGCTCGATCTTGCCGATATCCGCGGTCGTGTCGCGCGGCTCGACGGCCTGCTCGGGCAGATCCTGTCGCAGCACGCCTATCCCGCGCCGGTCGAGGCGCTTGTGGCCGAAGCCGTGGTGCTGACGGCGCTCATGGGGCAGGCAATCAAGCTGCGCTGGAAGCTGTCGCTGCAGATCCGCGGCGACGGGCCCGTGCGGATCGTCGCAACCGACTATTACGCCCCCGAGGCCGAGGGCGAACCCGCCCGTCTGCGCGCCTGGGCGAGTTTCGACCCCGAACGGCTGGCCACGGCCGGTCCGGCCTTCGACCAGATCGGCAAAGGCTATTTTGCAATTCTCATGGATCAGGGCGCCGGGACCGAACCCTATTCGGGCATAACGCCCATTGCGGGGGGGTCGCTTGCGACCTGCGCCGAGACCTATTTCGCGCAGTCCGAACAGCTCCCGACGCGGTTCCAGATCGCGGTTGGCCAGTCGCGCCTCGCCGGAGGCGAATCGGGCTGGCGCGCAGGCGGCGTGATGTTGCAGCATATGCCGGCCAGCGGAGAGGAAGCGGGGCATAGCGAAATTCTCACCGGCGAGGCTGCGGAGGACTGGAACCGCGTGAACCTGCATCTCGACACGGTCGAGGCGCTGGAGCTGATCGGTCCGACGGTGCAGCCGACCGAATTGCTCGTCCGGCTGTTTCACGAGGAACAGCCGCGCGTCTTCGATCCGCAGGGTCTGCGGTTCGGCTGTTCCTGCTCCGAGGACAAGGTGCGCCAGTCGCTGTCGATCTATTCGGCCAAGGACATTGCCCATATGACGACGGAGGACGGCACGGTGACGGCCGACTGCCAGTTCTGCGGCATGCATTACGTCTTTGATCCGCGCTCGCTGGGCTTCGAGGCGAGCGTCACGCCCGAAGGCAGCGCCATTGACGCCGGGTGATGCGCACAGGCTTCTGGCCGGGGCACTGGCGCGGCCGGGGGCGGCCTCGTCCGATTTCGAGCTGGATTCAGGGCTGATACGTGCCGCAGGGGGGCGTTTGCGCCCTGCCGGCGTGTTGGTGGGTGTCGATCTGACCGGGCAACGGCCCGAAGTGATTCTCACCCGCCGCGCGCTGCATCTGCGCCACCACCCCGGCCAGATCGCCCTTCCCGGCGGCGGGCAGGAGCCGGGCGATTCCGATGTCACTGCCGCCGCATTGCGCGAGGCGCAGGAGGAAATCGGCCTGCCGGAAGGCGGCGCGGCGGTTCTCGGCGCACTTCCCGCGCATGAGACGGTGACCGGCTTTCACGTGACGCCGGTCGTGGCCCTGATCGAGCGGCCCTTTGCCATGAAGCTTGATCGGGGCGAGGTCGAGGAGGCCTTCCGTGTCCCGCTCGACCATCTGCTCGACCTGGGCCAGTATCGCGTCGAAGGCCGGGTCTGGGGGGGAAGGATGCGGCATTACCATGTCGTGCCCTGGGGGCCCTATTACATCTGGGGCGCAACCGCACGGATCCTGCGCGGACTGGCCGAAAGGGCCCTATAGAATGCGGATCGAGGCGGACTGGCTGCATGATCCGGCCGTGCAGGTCGTGATGACGGTTCTGAAGGACGGCGGACATGGGGCATGGTTCGTCGGCGGCTGCGTGCGCAATGCCGTGCTCGGGGCCGGGGCGAGCGATGTCGATATCACCACGGACGCCCTGCCCGGGCGGGTCATGGCTCTGGCCGAAGACGCGAGGCTGCGGGCGGTGCCGACCGGGGTCGCCCACGGAACGGTGACGATTGTTGCCGACAGTCGCCCGTTCGAGATCACGACCCTGCGCCGCGACGTCGAGACGCACGGCCGACATGCGACCGTGGCTTTCGGCACATCGCTGGCCGAGGATGCCGCACGGCGCGATTTCACCATGAATGCGCTTTATGCGACGGTCGAGGGCGAGGTTCTCGACCCGTTGGGCGAGGGGCTGGCCGATTTGTGCGCCCGGCGACTGCGTTTCATCGGCGATCCGCGCGCCCGGATTCGTGAGGATTATCTGCGCATCCTGCGGTTCTTCCGTTTCCACGCGTGGTATGCCGACCCTGAGGGCGGGATCGACGCCGAGGGCCTTGCCGCCTGCGCCGAGGGTGTCGACGGGCTCGACCGGCTGTCGCGCGAGAGGGTCGGGGCCGAGATGCGCAAGCTTCTGGCCGCACCCGATCCTGCCCCTGCGGTGGGGGCGATGTCGGCGTCCGGCGTGCTCCTGCGCGTCCTGCCCGGTGCCGGGGTGCAGACGCTCGCCGTCCTTGTCCATGTCGAGACTGCCGCCGGGCTGGAGCCTGACTGGCTGTGCCGTCTGGCTGCGCTGGGCGGAGCGGACGCGGCCGGGGCGCTGCGCCTGTCCCGTGCCGAGGAGAGGCGGCTGGAGCGTCTGCGCGACGCGATGGAGCGGAGCTGGGGGCCCGAAGAGAGCGGCTACCGGCTGGGTGAGGCCGATGCCTCCTGCGCGCTGGCCCTGCGTGCGGCACTTGCCGGACGCGAGATCGAACCGGGAGTGCTGGACCGGATGCGGCAGGGCGCGGCCCGGGTCTTTCCGCTGCGCGCCGCCGATCTGCCGGGACATATCGCCGGAAAGGCCATCGGCGAGACTCTGATCCATCTGGAATCCCTGTGGATCGCTGATGGTTTTGCAAAGGACCGCGCAGGGCTTCTCGAGCTATTGAGGAAAGATCACGGAACGAAGCCTCCCCGGCAGAGTTGAAGACGCGGGCCCGGCAATCATCTGCCCGGACGGTTGCACCCCGGACCGATTTCCATGACCATGCTGGCGTGAAAGACAGGATTCCCAACGTGACAACCCCGGCCGGATCGTTCTGGCAAAAGATCGGCGGCTGGATCGTGCCGTTCCGGCGGCCCGAAGGCCCGCCACCGGGCCGGATCGTGCCCTTCGTCCGCTGGGCGATTGCCGGGTCGGGGTCCGCCCTGATCATCGGGGCCATTGTCGCAGCCGTCGCGGGCTCGGCCGAGGTGATCTCGGCCCTGCTGCTCGGTCTTGTCATCGACATGGCGCAGGAGGCCGGGCCCGAGGCGGTGTTCGACACCCATGGCATGGCCTTTATCGGCATTGCCCTGTTCCTCGTCGTGCTGCGGCCATTGGCCTTCGGGGCCAATGCGGCACTGCAATCGGTGGTGCTGACGCCGAATCTCTCTGTCCTCGTCCTCTCGCGCCTGCATCGCTGGACGATGGGTCAGGCGATCACCTATTTCGACAATGATTTCGCGGGCCGTATCGCCCAGAAGCAGATGCAGACCTCGCGGGCGTTGACCGATTTCACGGTCGAGATGCTCAATACCGTGGTCTTCGCGCTCACATCGGTCGTGGCGACACTGTTTCTCGTCCTCAGCATCGACTGGCGGATCGGGGTGCTGCTGGTCGTGTGGCTGGCGGGCTATCTGGCCTATATTCGGGTGGCCATGCCGATGATCCGGGCGCGGGCGATGAAGCGGGCCTCGGCGCGGGCGAGCGTGACCGGGCAGGTCGTGGACACGATCACCAACATGCGTACGGTGAAGCTGTTCGCCCATCAGGATTACGAGGACCAGGTCGCCATCGGCGCGATGGAGAACTATCGCGACACGACGATTGATTTCGGCTCGGTCTCGACCGCTTTCCGCTTCTGGCTGATGATGATCGCGGGGCTTCTGCCGGTGCTGATGGTGGGGGCCGCGGTCTGGCTCTGGACGCGCGACATCGCTACGGCGGGGGATATCGCCGCCACCGGCACCGTGGCGCTGCGAATCGCGCAGATGACGGGCTGGGTCAGTTTCTCGCTGATGAACATGTATGCCAATCTCGGCGAGATCGAGGACGGGATGCGCACGCTCACCCCGGCGCATTCATTGACCGATGCACCCGACGCCATCCATCTGCCCGCTGCGGGCGAGGTCGTGTTTGATGACGTGTCCTTTGGCTATGGCCGCGAGAAGGCGGGGCTGCAGCGTGTGAACCTGCGCATCGCTGCGGGCGAGAAGGTTGGCCTCGTCGGGGCCTCGGGTGCCGGGAAGACGACGCTCGTCTCGCTGCTCCTGCGGCTCTACGACACGGAAACCGGGCGTGTGCTGGTCGGGGGCCACGATGTGCGCGACGTCACGCAGGAATCCCTGCGCCGCCAGATCGCCACGGTCACGCAGGACACGGCGATGTTCAACCGCTCGGCACGCGAGAACATCCGCTATGGCCGCCCCGACGCCACCGATGCCGAGGTCGAGGAGGCGGCGCGCAGGGCCGAAGCGCATGAGTTCATCCTCGGGCTGCAGGACCACATGGGCGGCAAGGGCTATTCGGCGCAGCTTGGCGAGCGCGGCGTGAAGCTTTCGGGTGGACAGCGGCAGCGGCTGGCGCTTGCGCGGGCGATCCTGAAGGATGCGCCGATCCTCGTGCTGGACGAGGCGACGTCGGCGCTCGATTCCGAGGTCGAGGCGCAGGTGCAGGCCGCGCTTGACGTGGCGATGCAGGGCAAGACGGTGATCGCCATTGCCCACCGGCTTTCGACGATCGCGAGCATGGACCGGATCATCGTCCTCGATCATGGCCAGATCGTCGAGGAGGGGACGCATGAGAGTCTGCTGGAGCAGGGCGGTCTCTATGCGCGTTACTGGCACCGGCAGTCGGGCGGGTTTCTCGACACGGGCGAGAGGCCGGATGCGGCGGAATAGGTGATGCGGATCGAAAGCCTCACGCGGCAGGGTCTGGGCCGAGCTGAAGACGGCACACTCGTGCCGCGTGTCCTGCCGGGGGAGGAGGTTGACTCGCGCACCGACGGCAGTGTGCGGATTGTCACGCCGTCACCTGCGCGCGTGGCTCCGCCCTGTCGTCATTACCGGAGCTGCGGCGGCTGCGCGATGCAGCACGCGTCGGATGAGTTCGTCGCCGCATGGAAGGCCGATGTCGTGCGCCGCGCCCTGGCGGCGCGCGGGATCGAAGGAGACATTTCCGGGATCGAGACCTCGCCACCCGGCTCGCGCAGGCGCGCGCGGCTGTCGGGACGGCGGATGAAGGGGGGTGTGCTGCTGGGGTTTCACGCCCGGGCCTCGGAACAGATTACCGCCGTTCCCGATTGCCTGATCCTGGTGCCGCAGATCAGGGATTCCCTGTCCGCATTGGAAACGCTCGTGCGGCTGGCCGCAACGCGGGTGAGCGAGGTTTCCCTGACCGTGACCGCAAGCCGTGCCGGGCTTGATGTCGCGGTTGAGGGTGGTCGTCCCCTTGCGCCCGAGCTTGTCGAGCAGGCGGGGCAATGGGCCGGAGAGAACAGCATTGCGCGGGTTGTCTGGAATGGCGAACAGGTCGCATTGCACGCCCCGCCCCTGCAGCGATTCGGTTGCGCGGATGTGCTGCCGCCGCCCGGGGCCTTCCTGCAGGCGACGACCGAGGGCGAGGCCACGCTCCTGCGGCAGGTGCGCCGGATCGTGGGCCCGGCCCGACGGATTGTCGATCTGTTTTCGGGCTGCGGCACCTTCGCCCTGCCGCTGGCCGAGGAGGCGGAGGTCCATGCGGTCGAGGGTGATTCGGCCATGATCCAGGCGCTTCTTGCCGGCTGGCGGCATGCGCTGGGTCTGCAGCAGGTCACGGGCGAGGCCCGGGATCTGTTCCGGCGGCCGCTTCTGCCCGAGGAGCTTGGGCGTTTCGAGGCCGCCGTGATCGACCCGCCGCGCGCCGGGGCGGAGGCGCAGGTGGCAGCGCTTGCTGCGGCGCAGGTGCCTGTCATTGCCATGGTTTCCTGCAACCCCGTGACATTCGCCCGCGATGCGGGGATGCTGGTCTCGAACGGTTATCGTATGTCGCCGGTGCTTGTGGTCGATCAGTTCCGCTGGTCGGCCCATGTCGAGCTGGTCGCCGGATTCACGCACTCGTGAACGCGGGTGGCACGATCTTGGCCGGATTTCGGGCAATAATCAGTCCATGAAGACAGGCGGCTCAAGACCGTCGGGGCAGATGGGGCGACGAATGCTGGACAGGCGCAGCATGATTCTTGCGGGAGCAGCGGCTCTCGCCGGATGTGCGGCCCGCGACGCGGGGCCGAGATTCCTTACCTATGACGGGCCGCCGGTCACCGGGATCGTCGCCTGGAAGGCGCGGCGGCAGATGGCGGTGATGAGCGGGGAGCAGATCATCCGCTCGTGGCGTTTCGACCTCGGCTTCTCGCCTGAAGGGCACAAGCAGTTCGAGGGCGACGGCAGGACGCCGGAAGGGATCTACCATGTAGACCGCAAGAATCCGCGCAGTGCGTATCATCTGTCCGTCGGGGTTTCCTATCCGAACGATCAGGACCGCGCCTACGCGCGCGCGCTGGGGCGCAGGCCGGGTGGCGACATCTTCTTCCACGGCACGCCGGCCAGTGTCCGTCGCCAGCGCGACTGGACGGCTGGCTGCCTCGCGATCACAAACGACGAGATCGAAGAGCTTTACGCGATGACGCCGATCGGAACGCCGGTCGTCATTCTCGCCTGAGATCGGCGGTCGTCAGCGACCGAGGACCATGGTCCACCAGATCTTGCCGCCCTGTTCCTGGAACCACGCAATCCCGAGCCGCGTGGCCGTGGGGTCGAGAATTGTCTCGCGGGTCTCGCGCTGGTCCATCCAAGCGGAAAGCGTGGTGGCGTCGTCCTCGAAACTCTCGGAAATCACCTCACCCACGAGCCCGCCCGAATAGCCGACGCGTCGCAGCCGGTCGAGCGGTGATGATCCGTCCGAGCCGAAATGCCATGGCCGATTCTGCACGGCCATGTCGCGCGCATGGGTGGCGGCGGCGGCGGTGAGCTGTGCGTCGAGCGCAAGCTGCGGTGCCCCGGCGGCGCGGCGCAACGTGTTGACCGATTCGAGCATGCGGTAGGGAATCACCTGCGCCTCGGCGTCGCTGATCCGAAAGACCCGCGACCCCGTCACGCCGCCCTGCCCGGACGCGCCCGGTGACCGCCCGCAGGCGGCGAGACCGGCAAGAGCCAGACCGAGCACAAGCAGGTTGCGTCGCAACATCACCGGACCCCTGTAGCATCACGGCGACCCGGGCCGCCGACATGGTTGTTCAAGTGCAGATCGCTGCCCACAGGCGAGTGCCCGGCGCATGGCGTCACGTCAATATCCGCGAGGTTGCGCGGGCACCATACGCACCGGAACGTGAAGCGAGGATCGTCCGGCGCTGTCGACCGGGGGCAACAACTCACGGCCTTCTTACCCTTTGCGGTATTGCTCCGGCCGGGACATTTCTGCACCCTCTCGCCGGACTTCCAGACGGAGAGCGGGCAGTGACTCAGATTTTCAACCGTCGCGGATTCCTTGCCGCTGCGGCTGCGGGAATGGCGACCGGCGCGATGGCGCAGGGAACGGCAGGTGCAGTCGAGCTGGAGAGCGAATCCGTCTCGCACAACATCTCGGCGCTGCACATGCGCGATTGGCGCGATCATTTCCCCAATCTGCGCAACGGTGCCATCCTGTGTGACATCGAGGCGCGGGCACTGCATTTCTGGTCCGAGGACGAAAGTGTCTATCTGCTGCAACCGACCACGGTGCCGCGCACGGATGAACTGACGCGCCGCGGCCGCTCGGAGATTGTGCGCAAGGCCGAATGGCCGACCTGGCGGCCGACGCCCTCGATGCTCGAGCGGTTCCCCGACTGGCCCACTGTGATCGAGGGCGGCGATCCGCTCAACCCGCTGGGCGCGCGGGCCATGTATCTGACCTGGCCTGCCTACCTGCTGCATGGCACGCATGACACGCGCAAGATCGGTCGCCGGTCATCCGATGGCTGTATCGGCATGTATAACGAACATGCGATCCGGCTTTACGACCTCGTGACTGTCGGCACGCAGGTTCTGCTGCTCTGAGGCTCTCCCGCAATGACGGGAGCTGCACTCATACCCAGCCGCCAAGATTGGCGCGGATGATCCCGGTCAGCGCGGCGACATGGTCGGCGCGCTCGTTCAGGCAGGGGATATAGGTGAATTCCTGACCTCCCGCTTCCATGAACGCATCCTGGATCTCGCCCTGGATCTCCTCGAGCGTCTCGATGCAGTCGGCGGCGAAGGCCGGGGCGATGATGCCGATCCGGGTGATCCCCTCGCGGGCGAGGCGTGCCACCTCCTTGACCGTATAGGGCTTGATCCAGACCTCGCGTCCGAACTGTGACTGGAAGGTAGAAACGAGTGTTTCCTCCGCCCAGCCCAGCCGTTCACGCAGCAGGCGGGTCGTCTCGAGGCAGTGGTGATAGTAGGGGTCGCCTTCGGGCAGGAACCGCTCGGGCAGACCGTGGTAGGAGCAGATGAGCCGCTCGGGAGGCTCCCGCCCGGCGAAAGCCTCGGTCACCGACGACGTGAGCGCGTCCAGCCAGGCCGGGTCATCGTAATAGGCACCGATCGTGCGCAGGGTCGGCTGATTCTTGCCCTGCATCAGCGCGCGGAACACCGCGTCATTGGCTGTGGCGGTCGTCGCGCTGGAATACTGGGGATAGAGCGGGAAGAAGAGGATACGGTCGCAGCCCGCAGCGACCATCTCCTGCACTTTCGAGGCGGTCGAGGGATTGCCGTAGCGCATGCAGAAATCGACATGCACCCTGTCGCCGTAGTCGGCCGCGAGAGCGGCGCGGATGGCGTCCACCTGATCGCGCGTGATGGTGAGAAGCGGGCTTTCGTCGCGCTCCTCGTTCCAGATCAGCCGGTAATTCGCCCCGGTCGCCTGCGGCCGGGTGCTGAGGATGAAGAGCTGCAGGACCGGCTGCCACCTCCACGCGGAATAGTCGATCACCCGCTTGTCCGAGAGGAACTCGGACAGATAGCGACGGACCGTCCAGTAATCGGTGCTGTCCGGCGTCCCGAGATTGCCGATCAATACGCCGATACGGCCCGGCCGGGGGGCTGCGGGCGTGGAATAGCGGCTTTCCGTGAAAGTCATCGGCGAGAATCTCCTTTCAGGACATCGGGTCAAGCGGAGTCTCGTCGACCCCGAGTGCGTCGGCAAGCCGCGCCCGGGCCGACCCGGGACGCAACGGCTTCTGCTGGTCGGGGTGCGGGGCCCAGCCGGTAAGGATCACGACCTCGAATGTTGCGGGGATGCGGTCGTTCTCGGCGAAATGGTCCGCATAGACGGAAGCCGCTGTCTCGAACACCGCCCGCCGTGTAGGCCGGCGCAGGCGCTGGGCCAGAGCGTTGCCCTCGCCCATGGCGCGCAGGTCGCGCATCAGATGCAGGGGTGATTTGTAGCTCACCGGGAAGATGATGTTGTCGGCCACTGGCAGGGCGAATCCCGCGCGCTGCAGCAGGGTGCCGAGTGCGCGCGTCTCTCCCATCGGGACGATGCGCGGAGAGAGGCCGCCGGTTTCGCGCACCTCGGCTTCGGCCAGCGACGTACGCAGTTCATGCAGGGTCTGGCCGCCGAACATGGTGGCGATCAGCAACCCGTCCGGTTGCAGCGCATGGCGTGCCTGGACAAGCTGGCCCACGGGATCGTCCGCCCAGTGCAGGCAGAGATCATGAACGAGCAGATCATGCGCTCCGGGCGCGAGAGCGAGGATCTCGTCATCGGCGGCGATATCGGCTCCGGGCAGCGTATCGGCCCAGAGTTCGGGAAAGGGGCTCACGAGCGCAGGCGACGTAAACCTCCTGTTAACCTCGCCCAGTCTTTCCTGGATGTCGGTGACCATTCTCTCGCGCAGGAACAGCGCGGGCGCGTGACGGGCGCGGGCGCGGTTCCGCAGCAGGGCCGCGCGGTCGATCAGGCGGGGCGGAGCAGACATGAAGGGCCTGATAGGCGCAAAATGAGCAGGTTGCAAAGCGTGATCCACGCGCTCTATCCGCCACAATGCGCAAGCTGTGGCGCGATGGCCGAATCTGACTTCGCCCTGTGCGGCACCTGCTGGCGCGATGCGCATTTCATCGGTGGCCTGACCTGTGATCATTGCGGCCTTCCCCTGCCCGGAGAGGACAGGGAGGAAGAGATTCTCTGCGATGACTGCCTGCGCGTCGCCCGGCCCTGGGTGCGGGGCCGGGCCGTGCTTCTCTACCGCGATGTCGGGCGCAGGCTGGTGCTGGCGCTCAAGCATGGCGACCGGGCCGAACTTGCCCGCCCAGTGGGCGCGTGGATGGCGCGGGCGGCGGCGGGAATGATCCGTGACGGCATGATCGTCGTACCCGTGCCCCTGCACCGCTGGCGCCTGTTCCGGCGGCGCTACAACCAGGCGGCGCTCCTGTCTGGGCGGCTGGCCGCCGAGGCGGGGCTCGACCATCTGCCCGATGCGCTGATCCGGATACGGGCGACGCGCCCGCTTGAAGGCCATTCGCGTGACGCCCGCTTTGCCGTGCTCGATGGCGCGATCCGCGCGCATCCGCGCCATGCGGACCGGCTGCGGGGGCGCGACGTGCTGCTGGTCGACGATGTGATGACCAGCGGGGCGACGCTCGCCGCCGCGACCGAGGCACTCCATGCGGCCGGGGCAGGCGAGGTCTTCGTTCAGGTTCTGGCGCGGGTCGCCAAAGATGCCTAGATTGGGCTGGGTCCTGCCGGAGATGTCCCATGCCTGAAATCGAGATCTACACGCGATCGACCTGTGGCTTCTGTCATTCCGCGAAGCGCCTGCTCGAGGCCAAGGGTGTTGCCTTCGCCGAATACGACATTGGCCGCGAGCCCGAACGCCGGGCCGAGATGATGCAGCGCGCGCCCGGGCGCTATACAGTGCCGCAGATCTTCATCGACGGGCAACATGTGGGTGACTGCACCGAACTTCACGCGCTGGACCGGGCCGGGAAGCTTGACCCGCTGCTTGCGGCATGAGGGCGGCGCTCGTCCAGATGTCGTCCTCGGACGATCCGGCGGACAATCTCGCGAGAGCACGCGAGATGGTGGCGCAGGCCGCGGGCGAGGGGGCCGAACTGGTCTGCACGCCCGAGAACACGAATTGCGTCACGCTGAACCGCGCGCATCAGGCGGCGATGTTTCGTCACGAGGGTGAGGACCCGGTCCTTGCCGGTCTGCGCGACGAGGCGGCGAAAAGGGGTGTCTGGCTGTCCATCGGCTCGCTCGGCCTGCGGGTCGAGGGCGGCGACGGACGCTTTGCCAACCGCAGTTTCCTTGTCGATCCCTCGGGCGGGGTTGTCGCGCGCTATGACAAGATTCACATGTTCGACGTGGCGCTGGGCCGAGGCGAGGACTACGCCGAATCGGCTGCCTTCCGTCCGGGCGACAGGGCGGTCGTCGTGCGGACGCCGCTGGGCGTGATCGGGCTCACGATCTGCTATGACCTGCGCTTTCCGTATCTGCACCGGATGCTGGCGCAGGCGGGGGCCGAGGTCATTCTCGGTCCGTCAGCCTTCACCGTTCCGACCGGCCGCGCGCATTGGGAGGTTCTTCTGCGCGCCCGCGCCATCGAGACGGGGGCCTTCGTCCTGGCCGCCGCCCAGACCGGCACGCATCCCCGAACGGTCGAAGCCCCCGAGCGGAGCACATGGGGCCATTCGCTTGCCGTCGCCCCCTGGGGCGAGGTTCTGGCCGACGCGGGGGAGCGGCCGGGCGTGACCCTGGTCGACCTGGACCTTGCGCGGGTGGCCGAAGCGCGGCGACGCATCCCGGCACTGACCCATGACCGATCATTTTCCGGTCCGTGACGATGGCCCCGTCGGATGCGATCGCTGTCACTGTCCTGAGCGAGATTCTCGCCATTGATCAGCTTGCGCGCGGCGCACTGGACCGGGTGTTGCCGCAACGGATGGAGCTGTCGCAGTTCAGCGTCCTCAATCACCTCGCCCATGTCGGGGGCGAGCGGACCCCGGCCCAGCTTGCCCGGACGTTGCATGTGACGCGCAGTACCATGACCAACACGCTGAACCGGCTTGAACGCGCAGGCTGGATTCACGTGCGGCCCGACTGGGACGACGCACGGCGCAAGCTCGTGATGCTGAGCGATGCCGGGTTGACCGCCCGGGACGACGCGGTTGCTGCGATCCTGCCGCTGATCGGCGACATGGCCGGACAGATCGGTCCGGAACGGCTGCGCGCGGCCCTGCCGGTGCTGCGGGAATTGCGGCTGAGCCTGCTCGCGCTCGAGGATCAGGGGCGCAGCGCGGCGGTGACGTAATTCACCGCGAGGTCACGGTCGGACAGATTCCATTCGCCCCGCAGGAAATCCGGCACCATCCCCTTGCGGTCCACCGGTTTCAGCCCCGCGCGCGACAGCAGGGTGAAGAGCTCGTCCGGCGTGATGAACTTCCGCCAGTCATGCGTGCCCTTCGGCAGCCAGCGGGCGACATGTTCCGCGCCGACGATCGCGAAAAGCCAGCTTTTGGCATTGCGGTTCAGGGTCGAGCAGATGTGCAGCCCCCCCGGCCTCAGCAGGTCGTGGCAGGCGATGAGGAAGGCGAGCGGGTCGGCGACATGCTCGATCACTTCCATGTTGAGCACCACGTCGAATGCTTCGCCCTCGGCGGCCAATGCCTCGGCGGTGCCGTGACGATAGTCGATCCCGAGCCCGGTCTGCGCGGCGTGGACCCTGGCGACCTCGATGTTGCGGGGCGATGCGTCGACGCCCGTGACATCCGCCCCGAGCCGCGCCATCGGCTCGCACAGAAGCCCCCCGCCGCAGCCGATATCGAGGATGCGCAGCCCCGTAAAAGGGTGCGAATCATCAAGATCGCGGTCGTATTCGCTCGCGATCTGGCGTGTGATGTAGTCGAGTCTGCAAGGATTCATCTGGTGCAGCGGCCTGAACTTGCCCGCCGGGTCCCACCATTCGGCGGCCATGGCCTCGAATTTCGCGATCTCTGCGGGATCGACGGTATCATTCGACATGGCGATCTCTTCCATTCTCGGCGTGGCCCCGGCCCGCAGCACGGGTTATAGAGAGTCCCATGGACCGGGTCTCGTGGCAACAGCGACTGAATGTCAGCCTTCATCCTCCGCTCGAACCCTTCGAGCGGCACATGCTGGACATGGGTGACGGGCATCACGTCTATGTCGAGCGCAGCGGCAATCCTGCAGGGCTCCCGGTCATCGTGTTGCATGGCGGGCCGGGGGGCGGATCGTCGCCGGCGATGCGGCGCTATTTCGACCCCGCGCTCTGGCAGATCATCCTGTTCGACCAGCGCGGCTGCGGGCGATCCACGCCGCATGCTTCGGTCGAGGCGAATACCACCTGGCATCTCGTCGCCGATATCGAGCGGATTCGCGAGAGGTTCGGCATCACACGCTGGGCCCTGTTCGGTGGAAGCTGGGGCGCGACGCTGGCACTGATCTATGCGCAGGAGCATCCCGACAGGGTGCGCACGATGTTCCTGCGTGGCGTGTTCCTTGGCACCCAGCCGGAACTCGACTGGTTCTATGGCGGCGGCGCGAGCAGGTTCTGGCCCGATCTCTGGGCGAGGTTCATCGAACCGATTCCCGAGGATGAACGCGACGATCTGATCGCGGCCTATCACCGCCGTCTGTTTTCCGGCGACCGGGTCGAGGAGGGACGATTCGCCCGCACCTGGGCCGGATGGGAGAATGCGCTCGCCTCGGTCGATTCGACCGGCACGCAGCCGCAGGGCCCGGCGGATTACGCGCGCGCCTTCGCCCGGCTCGAGAATCACTATTTCCACAACCGCATCTTCCTGCCGCCCGAAAAACAGATCCTCGCGCGGATGGACCGGATCGCCCATATTCCCGGGGTGATCGTGCAGGGGCGGCAGGATGTGATCTGTCCGCCGATCTCGGCCTGGCGGCTGGCGCAGGAATGGCCCGGTGCCCGGCTGAAGATGGTGCCACGTGCCGGACATGCCCTGTCCGAACCGGGTCTGACAGCGGAACTGTTGAAGGCGGTGGCGGACACGGCCCGGAGAGAGATGCCATGACGCGGATGCTGCGTGACCGGCAAAGCATCAGCCGTCGTCGCCTGATCTCGGCGGCGGTACTGGCCGGTGTACTCTCGGCCTCGGGCGTGTCTGCGGGCACGCGCCAGCGCGGCGGGGTCTTGCGGCTTGGCCTGACGGGAACGGCGGATACATGGGATCCGCGTCGCGCGCGCGGCACCTTCATGCGGGTGGCCGGACAGGGCGCGGTTTACGAGACCCTGACCGAGATTACCGCCGGTGGCGAGCTGGTCGGCGAACTGGCGACGGGCTGGGAGCCCGCTGAAGGCGCGCGCGTCTGGGTGGTGAACCTGCGCCCCGGTGTGACATTCCATGACGGCAGGCCCCTGCGCGCGACGGATGTCCTGGCCTCGCTCGCCCTGCATCGGAACGATTCGCCCGCAGCCCCCGTTCTGGCGCGGATCGAGGCCATACGTGTGACCGGGCCGCTGCAACTGCGCTTCACCCTGTCAGCGCCGGATGCAAATTTCCCGCTCGCCCTGGCCGATCCGCATCTGGTGATCGGGCCCGAGGGCCGCTTCGACGGGACGGGCAGCGGGCTTTACCGGGTCGCCGAATTTTCCCCGGGCGAGAGGCTGCGG
>CAYUBT010000027.1:0-19492 GCA_964443055.1 uncultured Rubellimicrobium sp. | reverse complement strand
CGGGCGTTTTCGTATGGGGGCATATGACGAACGGTGTCCTTCCCAGCCAGGAAATCGAGGCGCTGCTTGCGGCGGGTGCCATCGCGGGCGATACGGATCCTGCGCCAGGCCAGGTGCAGCCTGCGAGCCTTGATCTTCGCCTCGGCCACATCGCCTACCGGGTGCGTGCCTCCTTCCTCGCCGGACAGGCCCGCTCGGTCGCCGAACGGATCGCCGAATTCGAGATGCACCGGATGGATCTCAGCGAAGGCGCGGTGCTCGAAAAAGGCTGCGTCTATCTCGTGCCGCTGACGGAACGCCTCGCCCTGCCCGCGGACATTTCCGCCGTGGCCAATGCCAAGAGTTCCACCGGGCGGCTCGACCTTCTCACCCGCACGATCACCGATGGCGGCACCGAATTCGACCGGATCGCGCCCGGCTACACCGGCCCGCTCTGGGCCGAGATCTGCCCGCGTTCGTTTTCCGTGCTGGTGCGGGCAGGCCAGCGACTCAACCAGATCCGCTTTCGCCGGGGCGAGGCGCGGCTTGATGACGCCGCACTCGCGCGGCTTCACGCGCAGATCCCGCTCGTCGACACCGAACCGCTGATCGACGGGGGGCTGGGCTTCTCCGTTGATCTCGCCCCGCGCGAGACCACCCTTGCGGGCTGGCGCGCCAAGCCGCATTCGGGCGTGATCGACCTCGACCGCATCGACCATTACCCTGCGCGCGACTTCTGGGAAGAGGTCCATGCGGAACACGGCCGCATCATCCTCGACCCCGGGGCGTTCTACATCCTCATGAGCCGCGAGTCGGTGACGATCCCGCCCGATCACGCCGCCGAGATGGCCCCCTATCTGGCGATGGCGGGCGAGTTCCGGGTGCATTACGCGGGTTTCTTCGACCCGGGATTCGGCCATGCGGAGGCGGGCGGCGCGGGCTCGCGCGGGGTGCTCGAGGTGCGCGCGCATGAATCGCCCTTCGCGCTTGAACATGGCCAGGTGGTCGGGCGGCTGGTCTATGAACGGATGGCCGCCGTGCCCGAGCGGCTTTATGGCGCGGGGATCGCCTCGAATTATCAGGGCCAGGGGCTGAAGCTCGCCAAGCAGTTCCGCCAGGGGTGACGCGCCGGATCTGCCGGATGGCTATTCGTCCTCGTCCCGGTCCTCGTCCTCGAAAAGCGAGCCCTGCCCCCCGTCCTCCTCACCGGGCGGCGGGCTTGCATCCAGAAGCCCGGCCGCGCGCAATTCCTTCAGGCCGGGCAGGTCGCGCGTCGTCTCGAGCCCGAAATGGTCGAGAAACGCGCGCGTCGTCACGAAGGTCACGGGCCGCCCCGGCACCTGCCGCCGCCGCCCGAGCCGGGCCCAGCCGATCTCCAGCAGGATGTCGAGCGTACCCCGGCTGACGGCGACACCGCGGATTTCCTCGATCTCGGCACGGGTGACGGGTTCATGGTAGGCGATGATGGCCAGGGTTTCCAAAGCCGCGCGCGACAGGCGACGTGTCTCGACCACCTCGCGGCGCATGAGGAATCCCAGATCCGGCGCGGTGCGAAAGGCCCAGGCCTCGCCCACGCGGACAAGCTCGACGCCACGCCCCTCGTAGCGGGTGCGAAGCCGCGCGATGGCCGCCGCCGGATCGGCCCCTGCGGGCAGACGTCCGGCCAGTTCCGCAAGCGTGACCGGCACGGATGAGGCGAAAAGCACGGCCTCCACCATCCGCTCCTGCTCCTCTTCGGGCGGCGGGGTGAACAGCGGCGGTGTCTCGTTCATTCGCGCCGCCTGCGGATCGAGATCGGGGCGAAGGCATCCTCCTGACGCAATTCCGCCCGTCCCTCCTTCACCAGTTGCAGCGAGGCGGCGAAGGTCGTGGCGGTGCCCGAGCGGCGGCGCGGTACGCTCGCCCCCCAACCCTCGGGCAGCCAGTCATGCAGGTCGGCCCAGCCGGGCGCGCCTCCCAGACAGGCGCGCAGGTGATCGAGCGCCTCCTCCAGCGTCATGATGTCCCGGCGGTCGAAGACCAGCGGACGGAATTCATCACGCGTGCGCAACCGGGCATAGGCCTGCATCAGGTCGTAGAGCGTCGCCTCGTGCTGCACGATGCGCCGTGAATCCGCCTGTTCCGGCAGGCCGCGCCCGAAACGGTCCTGGCCCAGGACCGCCCGCGTCATCAGTCGCGCCGCCGCGTCGCGCATTGCCTCGAGCCGCTCGAGCTGCCAGGCCAGATGCGCAGCCATCTCATCCGCGCTCGGGCCGTCTTCCGCAGGGTCGGGCGGCAGGAGCAGGCGGGATTTCAGCCAGGCGATCCAGGCAGCCATCACCAAATAATCCGCCGCAAGTTCGATCCGCAATTCCTTGGCTTCATTGACGAAGGCCAGATACTGCTCGGCCAGCGCAAGGATCGAGATCTCGCGCAGATCGACCTTCTGGGTCCGGGCCAGCATCAGCAGCAGGTCGAGCGGCCCCTCGAAGCCGTCGATGTCGATGATCAGCGTCTCGTCCCGGCCGGGCAGCGGGAGCGGAATGACCTCTGCGGGGCCGTTCATGCGGAGACGCCCTCAAGCAGATCGTCAAGTTCGCGCTCCAGCGCATTGAAATCACAGGGAGTCGGCGCGGAGCGTGCAGCCATCGCCCGTTCGGAGCGCTCGAGCGCAGCACCTTGCAACCGGGGCACCGCCGCCGCGACGTCCTCCATCTCGGCCAGGCGCCCGTTGCAATGCAGGACAAGATCACAGCCCGCCGCGATCACCGCCGCCGCCCGCGCGCCGGGGGTGCCCGAAAGGGCGTTCATTGAAAGATCATCGCTCATCACCAGCCCATCATAGCCGATCCCGTAGCGAATCTCATCCATGACGAGCGGCGATGTGGTCGCCGGGTTCCCGGGGTCGATCGCCTCCATGACGATATGTGCGGTCATCGCCATCGGCAGATCGGCCAGGGCCCGGAACGGGGCGAAATCGCGCAGGCGCAACTCGTCCAGAGGCGCGGCCACGCGGGGCAGCGACAGATGGCTGTCCACGCTCGCGCGCCCGTAGCCCGGGACATGTTTGACGACCGGCAGCACCCCCCCGGCCATGAGTGCATCAGCGGCCGCGCGGGCGGCACGGACCACCGTATCGACATCGCTGCCATAGAGGCGGTTGCGCAGCACCGGATGCGTGTCCTCCTCGACCAGATCGGCGAGTGGCGCACAGTTCACGTCGATGCCGGCCTCGTGCAACTCGGCGGCAATCAGCCGGTTGCGCAGCCATTGCGCGCGGATCGGATCACTTGCCCGCTCCATCTGCTCGAGCGCGGGCAGATATTCGCGCCAGTGCGGCGCGCGCAGGCGCTGCACGCGACCGCCCTCCTGGTCGATCAGGACGGGGGCATCACGGCCCACCGCGTCGCGCAATCCGGCGGTCAGCCTGCGCAACTGGCCGGGGTCCATCACATTGCGGGCGAAGAGGATGAAGCCCCAGGGGTCGGCATCGCGCAGGAAATCACGCTCGCCTGGCGTCAGCGCTGTGCCTTCGACCCCGACAATGACCGCGCGCGGCGCACTCATCCCTCGATCGTCGGGATGCAATCCACCCCTTCGGCGATGAGCGCAGTGCACAGCCTGCGCGCCTCGCCCATGTCGGCGAATCCGATGGCGCGCAGGCGATAGAATTCGCGTCCGCCCGAAGCCGCCCCCTGGATCACGCGCTCATGGCCGTCCAGGAAATTGCCGAATCGGTCACGCAGCCGTTCCCATTCCTCGGCAGCAAGCGCCGGGCTGTCATAGGCACCGAACTGCACGAGGGTCGTGCCTGCCGGCAGGGGCGTGCCGAGAACTTCGGGAGCGGGCGCGGTGGTGTCCGCGCTCACCATCTCGACCCGGGCCAGAACGCCCCCCGGACGCGCCAGCGGACGCAGGGAGACGACGACACCGGGAATCTCGGCGGAAATCACGCCGGATGCCGCAGCCGTGCCTTCGTCGGCCGGGGCTGCGACAGTTTCTTCTTCGGCCAGCGGCGCAAGGGGCTCCACCCCGGCGGCGACCTGATCGGCGAAGGCGAGCACTTCCTCGGCACTCAGGGGCACGCGCTCCTCGGTGACGGGCGCGGCGGCGACCTCGAGATCCTCGGGCGCGAGCCCTTCGGCCGCAGGTGCGAGGGTGAGCACATCCTCGGGCGGTGCCGCCTCGCCCATGGCGGCGATGGCGTTGACCGCAAGGCCGGTATAGTCGGCCACCTCGCCGCCCGGATTTTCGGGCGCAACCCGCATCGGCCCCTCCATCGCGCGAACCACCGGGATGCCGGTCACGTCACGCACCAGAAGCTTGTATCCCCAGACACCGACGCCGACCATCAGGGCAAGCGACGCCGCCGCGCCCGCCAGCCGCACAAGACCCACGAATCGCGTGCCCCTTCCGTGCGGCGCGGCCTCGACCTGCACCTCCGCATGCCTGATCCTCTGCGGGCGCTCGACTGCGGGGGGCATGCGCCACCCCTGCCCTGCGGACCCCGTGCGGCCCGGCCCATTGCTCAGAACTGCCATTCCCGCCTCTCATCCGCCTGCGCCTGCGCAGACGGCCTGCTCTCGCCTCATGCGACTGCCGGGAGGGCGCGGTTCACCGCATCTCGTTCGCCGGAGTCACGCCAAGGATACCGAGCGCGGATGAAATGACAACGCCGACGGCGCGCGCAAGGGCGATTTTCGCCTGCGACGTTGCCGAATCGCCCTCCTGCACGAAGCGGAGCGAGGGGTCGTCATGGCCACGATTCCACAAGGCGTGGAAATCTGACGCAAGATCATAGAGATAGAAGGCAACCCGGTGGGGCTCGTTGCCCTTCGCCGCAATCTCGACCTCGCGCGGCCAGGCGGCGATACGCCGCGCAACAGCAAGCTCGGCCTCGTCGGCAACGGCGGAAAGGTCGGTCTTCGCGAGAATGTCATCGCCCGCCTCGATCCCTGCCTCGGCGGCACGGCGCAGCACCGACATCACGCGGGCATGGGCATATTGCACGTAGAAGACCGGGTTCTCGCGCGTCTGTTCGAGCACCCGGTCGAAGTCGAACTCGAGCGGCATGTCGTTGCGCCGCGTGAGCATGACGAAGCGGGTCACATCCGCGCCCGCCTGTTCGACGACATCGCTGAGCGTGACGAAATTGCCCGCGCGCTTCGACATCTTGAAGGGCTGACCGTCCTTCATCAGCTTCACGAGCTGGATGAGCTTGATGTCGAGCGGCACGCGGCCCTCGGAGAGCGCGGCCACGGCAGCCTTCATCCGTTTCACGTAACCGCCATGATCGGCACCGAACACGTCGATCAACTCGTCAAAGCCGCGTTCGACCTTGTCCCAGTGATAGGCGATGTCGGGGGCGAAATAGGTCCAGGAGCCGTCCGACTTCTTCACGGGGCGGTCCACATCATCGCCATGAGCGGTGGAACGGAACAGCGTCTGTTCGCGCGGTTCCCAGTCCTCGGGGGTCTTGCCCTTCGGCGGCTCAAGCACGCCCTCATAGACGAGCCCGAGCGCGCGCAGCCGTTCGAGCGCGGCCTCGATCCTGCCGGAGCCGTAAAGCGCCCTTTCGGACGAATAGACATCCATCACCACGCCGAGCGAGGCGAGGTCGTGGCGGATCATCGCCATCATCCGTTCGATGGCGAAGTCGCGGATCGGGACGAGCCAGTGATCCTCGCCCTTGCCCAGAAGGCTGTCACCGTATTGCGCCTTCAGCGCCTCGCCCACCTCGATGAGATAGTCGCCGGGATAAAGCCCCTCGGCGATCTGCGGGGCCTCGCCGCAGGCCTCGCGGTAGCGTTCATAGGCCGAGCGCGCGAGCACATCGACCTGCGCACCACCGTCGTTGATGTAATATTCGCGCGTCACATCGTAGCCCGCGTAGGACAGCAGGCTCGCGAGCGCATCGCCAAAGACCGCACCGCGCGCATGGCCCACATGCATGGGGCCGGTCGGGTTGGCCGAGACGAATTCGACATTCACCCGCCTGCCCGCGCCAAGGCCCGACCGGCCATAGCCGGGATCGGTCAGCGCCGCACGGATCACCTCTTGCCAGACGGTGGGCTGCAGCCGCAGGTTCAGGAATCCGGGACCGGCCACCTCGGCCGAGGCAATGCGGGGATCGGCCGCCAGACGTTCGGCAAGTGCCTCGGCAATCTCGCGCGGCTTGCGCCCGGCGGGACGCGCAAGCACCATCGCGGCATTCGTCGCCATGTCGCCATGAGCCGGATCACGCGGCGGCTCGACCACCACGGCATCAAGCGGCAGATCGCCCGGCAGTGCCCCGTCCGCCGCCAGTGAGCGGATGCTGGCAAGCACCAGCGCGCGGATATCGGCGAAGAGATTCATGCGGACCCCGGGGGATGTGCGAGACTGGCGGAAGCCCGCCCCGTTTATCGGCGGCTCCGGCAAGGGTCAATGCGGCGGTCCGGGGACCGGGGCTCCGGGTCCCCTGTCGTTATTACGAGCGCAGCGCAGCAACCCAGACTCTCCAACGTTTCTGGCTTGCCGCGTCGCCTTCGGCTCCTCGCACTGATGCCGGGTGTCGTCGTCACGGCAGGAGGAGCGAGGCGTCTCCGTAGGAGAAGAACCGATAGTCCTGTGCGACCGCATGGGCATAGATGCGGCGGATGCGTTCGGTCCCCATCAGGGCCGAGACCAGCATCAGGAGTGTCGATTTCGGCAGGTGGAAATTGGTCACGAGCCCGTCCGTCACCCGGAACTCGAACCCCGGGCGGATGAAGATGTCGGTCATGCCGCGAAAGGGGGCGATGGCACCGCCTGCGGCCGCGCTTTCGATCACGCGCAGCGCGGTGGTGCCCACGGGGACCACCCTTCCGCCCGCTGCTCGCGCGGCGGCGATGGCAGCGGCGGCATCCTCGCCGACCTCGCCCCATTCCGCATGCATGCGGTGCGCCTCCACGTCCTCGACCTTCACCGGCAGGAAGGTGCCTGCACCGACATGAAGAGTGACGCGGGTGGTCTTCACCCCGCGCGCGTCCAGCGCCGCCATCAGGGACTCATCGAAATGCAAGGACGCCGTGGGGGCCGCAACCGCGCCGGGGCGGGCGGCCCAGATGGTCTGGTAATCCTCACGGTCCTGAGCATCCGGGGCGCGAAGGGCCGCGATATAGGGTGGCAGCGGCATCTGCCCCGCCGCATCGAGCGCCGCATCGAACTCCGCGCCCTCGAGGTTGAAGCGCAGCACGGCCTCGTCGCCCTCGCGGTGTTCGAACGTCGCATGAAAGCCGGGCGCGAAGTCCACCCGCTCCCCCTCGTGCAGCTTGCGCAGGGGCTTCACGAGCGCGCTCCAGGCACCATCCGGGCGCGGGGCGAGCAGCGTCACCTCGATCCGCGCCATCGCCTCGCCGCGTGCGCGCCCGCCCGTCAGCCGCGCCGGAATGACCCGCGTATCGTTGAGCACCAGCAGATCGCCAGGCCGCAGGATCGCGGGCAGGTCGTGCATATGCCGGTCGATGATCCCGTCCCCTTCGGCCACCAGCAACCGCGCCGCGGAACGGGGGCGCGCGGGACGGGTGGCGATCAGCCCCTCGGGCAGGTCGAAGTCGAAATCCGAAAGCTGCATCATTCCACCATCGGCGGCGGGCGGCGGAAGATCTCGCGGAACATGCCGGGAGTAAAAACCGATAGCGGGTTCACTGTCACCTGTGTCGCCCCCATCGGCCCGCGCAGGGTGAAATTGAAGCCGATCAGCCCCTCGCCCCTGCGGGTAAGCACCGAGCCGATGGCGTTGAACAGGTAGAAGGGCGAGACCACGCCCTGAAAATCCATCTCGCCGCTGGCGAGCGTGTAGACCCCGTCCAGCGAGATGCCAAGCCCGGCCCCCACGGCGCTGGCCGAGCGCAGCACGACATGATCGGGCGTCAGACGGAAATCGGCCTGCACCTCGTCGAAGACGAGTCCCTGCCCCGCCATCTGCTGCAGGAGCCCCACGACCGAAATCGCATTGAGAAGCGAGGCGAGCGCCGGAGCGTTGCGCACCCGCAGCCCCTCGATCTGGAGAGTGCCGTCATAGCTGCCCTCCTCGCCCGCAGGCAGAAGCGTGAGGTCAAATCCCCCGCCCTGCGCATCGTCGAGGAAACCGGCTGCGGCCAGCACCTCGCCCGAATTGGCCGAGATGATGCGCACCGCCGTGCGGCCGGACATCGGCACGACGGTGCCCTGCACCGGTGCGCGCCCGTTCAGCACGGCGGTGAAATTGCCCGACAGCCCGCCCTGATCGGTGAACTCGCCGCGAAAGCCGGTGAGGGCGATCCCCTCGGTCACCTGCAGCCGGTCGAGTTGAAGCGTGAGCGGCCCGCCACCCGAACCGACATCACCCCCCTCGCCGGTGCCGAGCGTCGCAAAGCGCAGATCAAGCGTGCCACCCGCGATCCGCACCGCCGGCGCACGGCCCGCGCCACGCCCGGTCAGCGACACCGGTGCGTCGAACCAGTTGCCCAGCCGGACCCGGGCAAGGTCGGCGCGCTCGAACCCGCCGCCGGGAGCGATGGTCACGGTTCCCGAGGCCGAAAGCCCCGGCGCATCGAGCACGAGCGTCTCGACCGTGGGCGGTTCACCCAAAGCACCTGCAACCTCGAGCGCGCCCGTGACGTCACGCCCCTTGCGCCAGCCCACGGCGGGGATCGACAGGGCAAGGCCGCGCAGGTCGCTGGTCACCTGATAGCGACCCGCCCCGCCCCGGGGCAGGTCGAGCGTGAAGGCTCCGGTCGCCGCACCCGCCAGCGTGCCCTCCGGCAGGGCGATGCCGAAGGCCGCAAGCGACGCGGGCGACAGCGCGACCGCGCCCCGGACCTGCGCAGGTGGCGGGTCTGCGGTGAAACCCGCGCGGAATTCGGCCGTCACCGGCAGGCCGTCGAGCGTGCCCGAGCCCTCGACCTCGATCCCGTCCATCCGCGCCTGCAGGTCGATTCGCGGCGCGCGCAGGGTCCGGCCCTGGACGAGGCGCGTGCTTTCCACATCGTGCAGCACCGCATCAACCGTGACCTCGAAATCGGCGGGCGACAGCGGATAGACCAGCGGATAGCGGATCGTCCCGGTCACCACGGCCCGGCCCTCAGCCAGATCGACCGGCAGACCCGCGGGCGACATCAGCCGCAGCCCAGGCTCGTCGAGAAGCGAGAACATCGCCTCGGCCGGGCCGGTCGCGGCCAGAGCGACATGGATGAGTGTCGGAACGGCCCAGGTGTCGGGAGAAGTGACTGAGGTGCCTGCCATGTCGATCACGCCCCCCCGGGGCGGTGTGACTCTGCCCTCGATGAGGCTGACCGAGAACAGATCGGGCGCAAGCTCCAGACGCCCGGCCGCGTCGGTGACGGGCGGCAGTCCCTCGACAGCCACAATTCGCGCGCCCTGGAAATCGGACGTGATCGCCAGTTGCGGCCATTCCCCCGGCACGGCCCGCAGGCCCATGGCCAGGCCGGACAGCGACCCGCCCGCGACATTGGCACGAAACCAGTCGCGCCTCTGCGTATAGAACCCGTCGGGCCAGAGGGCAGCAAACCGCGCCGTGGCAATTCTTGAAAGCGTGGCGTCGACATCGACATGCCAGCCATCCGCATCGGCCGCGACCCGGGCCGAAGCGAGGAGTCGGCCGCTGCCTCCATCCTCGGCCGGGGCGATGGCAAGCTGGCCGATCTCGAGCGTGAACGGGTCGAGCCTGAGCCGCATGTCCGCCGTGGTCGGCGGCAGGATGGCCGGTGCGGCCAGAACGCCGGCCGGATTGAGGGCCGTGCCCGACAGCGCGAACTGCCCCACCGCCGTCATCGGCCCCGTGTCCGCCGCGATCTGCGCCCTGCCCTCGGCCTCGATGCTTCCCCAGTCGCTCACGACGAGGATGCGCGGGAAATCGAGCATCTGACGCGCGGGGTCGAAATCCACGCGCGCCTCGGCCCGGTCGAAATGCAGGGGCTCGGCCCCTTCGGAGGGCGCAAGCGAGCCCTCGCCGATGTCGAGCGCGGCCGACAGGGCCGCCAGTCGTCCCGCATCGTCGAGCTGGGCGCGGATCGAGGCCGACAGCCGAGCGTCGATCACGGCCAGCCAGGCCAGTGCCGGACTCTGGCTGGCGATATCCACGGCGGCAGCGTCGGTGAGCGACAGGTCGAATGACGCGGCGCGGCTGAAGCGCGGGCTCTCGTAGGCAAGTTCCAGCGTCGTTGCCCAGGCACGGCCCGAAAGAATGCCGAAATTGCCCTCGGCCCGCGTCATGTCGCCTGTCAGGTCGATGGTGAAGGAGCCCCCGTCCACATGCCAGTTCCGCCCCGCCCGCAGGTCGGTGAAGTCCATGCTCATGCCCGTGACATCGACCTGCCGCAACGCCTCGAGCCCGGGCAGTTCGAGCAAGTCATCCACCATCCCCGCCAGCGCGCCCAGATCGGCCACCTCGATCCCGGCAAGACCGCCCTCGTCCCCGCCAAGCGAGACGGCGATCGCACCATCCGCAGCCCGCGACAGTGCGATCCGCGCCCCGGTCAGCGTGATACGCTGCGGCAGCGCCTCGCCCCGCAAGAACAGCCCGCGCGGCGACAGCGCCACTTCAATGAGCGGCACGCTGGCGATGCGCCTGCCGCTTTCGTCGCGGAACTCGCTGTCCTCGATGCGCACGGCGGGCCGCAGGTCGCGGCCGAGTCGGATCGTCAGCCGCCCGAATTCCAGCGCCCCGCCGCCGAGTGCCACGCCTGCCTGTTCCTCGATCCTTTCGGTAAGCCAGCCGGGCGCAGTGATCTCCTGCTGCCAGAGGCCGGGCAGCGCGACCAGGGCAAAGACGGCAGGGAGCATCGCCAGGTACCAGAGCCCCCCGGCCAGGCGGCGCAGACGCACGAGCGGGCGCGGGCTGCGGCGAACGCCTGCACCCCCCTTTCTCTTGGTCCCGTCCCGCACCTTCAATCCAGCCCTTCCCCTTGCTCTCCTCAGGCATGACAATGGTGCGACAATTTGGAAAGGACCATGACATGAGTCTCTCCCCGGGGCAGATCGTGCCCGACTTCACCCGCCCGCTGGCCGGAGGTGGCGAGGTCACGCTTTCGGCGCTCAGGGGTGCGCCGGTGGTGATCTTCGCCTATCCGCGGGCCGACACACCCACCTGCACACGCGAGGCCTGCGCCTTTTCCGACGGCCTCGACGATTTCGCCAGGCGCGGCGCACAGGTGTTCGGCCTCTCGCCCGATCCGGTCGCCGCGAACGAGCGGTTCGCCGCAAATCACGGACTGGGGATGCCGCTCATTTCTGATGAAGATCATACACTTCTCGAGGAATGGGGGCTCTGGGTCGAAAAGAAGATGTATGGCCGCACCTTCATGGGGGTCGAGCGCTCGACACTGCTGATCGACACCGAGGGCCGGCTTGCGCGGCTCTGGCCCAAGGTGCGCGTTGACGGCCATGTCGAGGAGGTGCTCGCGGCGCTCGACGCGCTGTGAGGGGCGCGATCGGCAATATCTTGCCGAAAATCCCGTGAATCCCGCAGGATCACCGGGATCACACGCATGACGGGTGCTTGGCGGTTGCCCGGCGAGCGCCACGCCTCTAACACAAGGCAAGACGCGCCAGCCGCGTCTCTCCACAGTGACTTCTTCAGGCGGACCCGGTGCAGATCAGGCTGATTCCCCCCCTGCGCGAGGCGCTTGCACGTTATTTTCCTGAACGGCGCCTGTTCCTGCGCTCGGATACCGAGACCCGCTTCATCCGCCTTCACCCGGAAACGCAGGCCATCGCCTGGGCGGGTATCGGTCTCGTCGTTGGCTGGACCATCATCGCGACCGCGATCATCCTCATGGATTCGATCGGCTCGGGCAATTTCCGCGCCCAGGCCGTACGCGAGCGGGCGATCTACGAGGACCGGCTGAACATCATCTCGGCCGAACGCGATCTGCGGCAAAGCGAGGCTCAGGCGGCACAGGAGCGGTTCTCGACGGCGCTCACGCAGATTTCGGCCATGCAGGGCGAGATTCTGCGGCTCGAGGAACAGCGGCGCGAACTGACCACCGGCATGGAAATCCTGCAGACGACGCTGCAGGACACCGTCGCCGAACGCGACCGCGCGCGAACCGAGGCCGCAGCGCTTCTCGCCGCGGCCAATGGCACGGTGGACCCCGGCGCGCCCCTGCGCGCCAGCGAGGAAATGATCGGCACGCTGGGGGTGCTGACGGCCGCGCTCTCGCAGACCGCCGCCGAACGCGACAGAATCGCCTCAGACGCCGAGGGCGCGATCAGCCAGATTGCGGATCTCGAACTCGACCTGCAGCTCATGTCCGAACGCAGCGACGAGATTTTCCGCCAGATCGAGGATGCGCTGACCATCTCGGTCGAGCCCTTTGACAACATGTTCCGCGCGGCCGGGCTCAACCCGTCCCACATCATCGACACGGTCCGGCAGGGGTATTCGGGACAGGGCGGCCCGTTCACGCCCATCGTCTATTCGACAAGCAACCATGGTCCGCCCGATGCCGAGACGTTGCGCGCGAATGAAATCCTCAACCGTCTGGACGAGATGAACATCTACCGTATCGCCGCCCAGATCACGCCCTTCACGACTCCCGTGCAGAGCGGCCATCGCTTCACCTCGGGCTTCGGTACGCGCTGGGGGCGCTCGCACAACGGAATCGACCTCGCCGCGCCGATCGGCACACCGGTCCATGCCACTGCAGATGGCGTGGTCACCTTCGCAGGCTGGTCGTCGGGTTACGGGCGGCTCATCAAGATCCAGCACCAGTTCGGGATCGAGACGCGCTACGCCCACCTCAATGCCATGAGGGTAACCGTGGGCCAAAGGGTCTCGCGCGGGGATCGCATCGGTGATATGGGAAGTTCCGGACGTTCGACCGGATCGCATCTCCACTACGAGATTCGCGTGGGAGGCGAAGCCGTCAACCCGATGACTTACATCAGAGCAGGTCAGAATGTTTTCTAAGAGCAAGATCAACGAGCCCGCGCCCAAGCCCGACGAGAGTTCGTCACGCGCGCCGACGCCTGCGAGCCCGCCCGCCCCGGGTGCCGACACACAGCCGAGCGCGCCCAAGGCCAAGCCACCCGC
Source organism: uncultured Rubellimicrobium sp. (assembly GCA_964443055.1). GTDB lineage: Bacteria > Pseudomonadota > Alphaproteobacteria > Rhodobacterales > Rhodobacteraceae > JADYZU01. The sequence goes on along the minus strand of CAYUBT010000027.1, from coordinate 6,477 downwards.
ATCGATCCTGTCCTCGGATCTGCAGATCAAGGGCGACCTGCGCACCACCGGCGACATCCAGATCGAAGGTCAGGTCGAGGGCGACATCCGCGCCCATCTGCTGACCGTGGGCGAAGGCGCGGTCGTGAAGGGCGAACTGGTCGCCGATGATGTGGTGATCAACGGCCGGATCGTCGGCCGCGTGCGCGGGATCAAGGTGCGGCTCACCTCTGCCGCCCGGGTCGAGGGCGACATCATCCACAAGACCATCGCCATCGAATCGGGTGCCCATTTCGAGGGCTCGGTGCAACGCCAGGAAGACCCGCTGAACCCGTCAGGCAGCAGCACCAAATCCGCGCCCGCGGCCACCGCAGCCCCGACCACCCCGTCTGCCCCTCCGGCAAAGGGCGGCTGACCGTCAGACAGTCTGCGGGGCCCCACCCGGGGCCCTGACTCTCCCTCAGCGCAGGGCCCGGCGGGCCAGCTCCGCATTCGCATGCGCCAGAAGCGGAACCCCGACCACCAGCCCCGCCCCGCGCGGCACCGAGGCCGCAAGAGCAAGCGCGGCGCAGGTGACGGCCCAGAGCGACATCGCGGGAAGATTCTCGCGCAGGGCGGAGACGGAATGCAGCACCGCCGTCACCGGGTCGGTTCCATGGGTGACGACCATCGCCACCGCCATCACCAGCGCCGCGTGAAGCGCTGCCGCCATCACCAGCAGGAACGACAGTTCCGCCCCGGCGAGCATGATCCGTTCGGGCAGCACCAGCCAGCGCCAATTGACGAGTGCACCGGGAAAGGCCGTCGCGATCCCCCAGGCACCAAGCAGCCAGACAAGGCAGCCCAGAGCGGCAAGACAGGCGAGCGCCAGCAGCGCGCCGCCCCGTTGCCGCAGCACCGCGAAACCGCCCGCGCCCGACAGGACGGCGAAGGCGGGCGGCAGCAGAAAGGCGAGGCCCGCCAGCAGCCCCGGTCCGGCCAGCGGCAGGAGCGCAACCCCAAGGGCAAAAGGCGCACCACAGGCGAACGAGCGCAACGGCGCATGAATCAATCCGCGCATTCCGGCCGCAAGCGCCGCCGGAACGTCACGCAGCCGCAGCGGCAGGATTTCCGGCGGAGCGCCGGGAGGCCGGACGTTGGTCATCCGCCCAGAGAAGGCGGGCAACTTTCCAGCGTCAAGGGATCAGTCCGCTGAATTGGCCTCGGACCGGCTCTTGCCGGCAAGGTTCAGCGCCAGCGTCGCGGCCATGAAACCGTCGAGATCGCCATCGAGCACGCCTTGCGTGTCCGAGGTCTCGTGATTGGTGCGCAGATCCTTCACCATCTGGTAGGGTTGCAGCACATAGGAGCGGATCTGGTTGCCCCAGCCCGCATCACCCTTGGAATCATGGGCCTCGTTGATGGCGGCGTTGCGCTTGTCGAGTTCAAGCTGGTAGAGCCGCGCGCGCAGGGCATTCATGGCGATGTCGCGGTTCTGGTGCTGCGATTTCAGTGATGATGTCACCACGATCCCCGTTGGATGGTGGGTGATCCGCACTGCGGAATCGGTCTTGTTCACATGTTGCCCGCCCGCACCCGAAGACCGGAACGTGTCGATGCGGATGTCCTTGTCCTGGATCTCGATCTCGATGGATTCGTCGACGACCGGATAGACCCAGACGCTCGCAAAACTCGTGTGGCGCTTGTCGCCCGAACCGAAGGGGCTGATCCGCACGAGACGGTGGACGCCGCTTTCGGTCTTGAGCCAGCCATAGGCATTGTGGCCCGAGATGCGATAGGCAACGGATTTCAGCCCCGCCTCCTCGCCCGGCGTTTCCGACAGGAGTTCGACCTGAAACCCCTTGCCCTCGGCCCAGCGGGTATACATGCGGGCCAGCATCTCGGCCCAGTCCTGGCTTTCGGTGCCGCCCGCGCCCGCGTTGATCTCGAGGAACGTATCGTTGGCATCTGCCTCACCGTCAAGAAGTGCCTCAAGCTCCTGCTGGGCGGCCGAGGCAGCGAGTGCGGCAAGCGCGGCTTCGGCCTCGGCCACGACTTCCTCGTCGCCCTCGTCCTCGCCCAGTTCGATCAGTTCGCGATTGTCGCGCAATTCACGCTCGAGCGTGTCGACCGCCGCGATCTTGTCGATGAGGATCTGCCGCTCGCGCATGAGCTTCTGCGCCGCCGCCGGATCGTCCCAGAGCGTCGGATCCTCGACCCGGGCGTTCAGCTCCTCCAGCCGGTAGGCCGCAGTCTCGCGCCCCATGCGCTGGCTCAGCAGCCGTATGGATTTCTCGATCGCGTCGATATTGGCTTCGGTTTCGGCGTGCATCGTTCACCTGTCGTTCACGCGCGCCTCATATCGTGCGCACGGCACCGCGACAAGCGGGCCTCAGTACAGCCCGCCCGAGGTGATCGTCCCGAAACTCGCATTCGGGCCGACGGTCGCCTGGCCGCCGGTCGATGTGGTCACATTATGCGAACGTGCCTGTATCTCGTCCACGAGCGGCAGGTCCGCGGCCATGGCGAAGCCGCCGTCGAAGGTGATGCCGAACAGCGGCTCCTCGCCGCCGCGGAAGCACTCGTTCACGACGTTGTCCCCGGTCGCCCCGTCCGGCAGGCGCGAGCCCGTGAAACGGTCGATGGGGATGAACTGGCAATTGTCGGGAACCGGGAAGCGGCCGCCCCCGAACCTTGCCACCGCCTCGCGCATGAACTCCTGGAACACGGGCGCGCAGACCCCCCCGCCCGAGGCCGAGCCCATCGAGCGCGGGCGGTCATAGCCGATGTAGCAGCCCGCCGCGATATTCGAGGTGAAGCCGACGAACCACACGTCCTTCGCTTCGTTGGTCGTGCCCGTCTTGCCCGCCACCGGCACGCCGAGGCTCACCCCGCGCGCGGTGCCGCGCGTGACCACGCCCTCCATCATCGAGGTGAGCTGATAGGCGGTGATCGCATTCATGATCCGGTCACGATGCGAGACGATGGTCGGGCTCTGGCCCTGCGGCAGGGTGAGCTGATCGCAATCCGTGCATTCGCGGTCGCCGTGGCGGTAGATCGTGTTGCCGTAGCGGTCCTGCACCCGGTCCACGAGCGTGGGCTCGACCCGCTCGCCGCCGTTGGCGAACATCGAATAGGCGGCGACCATGCGGTAGAGCGTCGTCTCGTCCGAACCGAGCGAGGCAGCGAGCACCTGGTTCATATGGTCGTAGACGCCGAATCTTTCGGCATATTCCGCGACCGTGTTCATCCCGACCTCCTGCGCGAGGCGGATGGTCATGAGGTTCCGCGACTGTTCGATCCCGGTGCGCAGCGGCGTCGGGCCATAGAATTGGCGCCCGGCATTCTGCGGCGTCCAGAGTCCCTGCGGCGTGTTCAGCTCGATCGGCGCGTCGACGACGATGGTCGCGGGCGTATAGCCCGAATCGAGTGCCGAGGCATAGACGAAGGGCTTGAACGAGGAGCCCGGCTGCCGCATCGCCTGCGTGGCGCGATTGAAGACCGAATGCTGATAGGAGAACCCGCCCTGCATGGCGAGGACGCGGCCGGTATGCACATCCATCGCCATGAATCCGCCCTGCACCTCGGGCACCTGGCGCAGGGTCCAGCGGATGAAGCTTCCATCGCTGTCGGAGGTCATGCGGCGCACGAGCACCACGTCGCCAGGCTCGAAATTGTCATGGAAGTCGCCGCGCATCCATTCGATGTCGCGGCGGGGCACGACCTGCGGCTCCTCGGCGGTCTCGGGGACATCCTCGATGCCGATGCGCAATTCCTGGTCGCCGACCCCGAGGACCACGGCCGGATACCAGCGCCCGTCAAGCGTGATGTCGCGCGGCGGCCGCAGGCCGGCGAGCGCCGAGCGCCAGGCGGATTCGTCCGCGAGCGTCTCGGCCGGGACCGTGAGCCCGGTGCCGCGCCAGCGGCCGGTGCCCCGGTCGATTCGCTCGAGCGCGCGCTGCAGCGCATGGGCGGCGACGACCTGCAGTTCTGCATCGACAGTGGCGCGGATCGAGAGGCCGCCGCTGAAGAATTCCTCTTCGGAATAGCGGCGCGAGAGCTGGCGGCGGATCTCGTCGGTGAAGTAGTCGCGCGGCGGCAGGCTTTCCCTGAAGGCGGGAATGTCGCCCGACTGCACCGTCAGCAGCGGTGCCTCGCGTTCGGCGGCATAGGTGGCCTCGTCGATATAGCCGTCCTCGAACATGCGCCTGAGCACATAGTTGCGCCGCTCGACCGCGTAATCGTAGTTGCGGACCGGATGCAGGTCGGAAGGCTGTTTGGGCAGCGCGGCAAGATAGGCGACCTGCCCCGGCGTCAGCTCGTCAAGCGATGCGTTGAAATAGGCCTGGGCGGCAGCGGCCACGCCATAGGCGTTCTGGCCGAGGAAGATTTCGTTGAGGTAGAGTTCGAGGATATGCTCGCGCCCGAGCGTGGCCACCGCGCGCATGGCAAGGATCATCTCCTTCACCTTGCGCTCGACCTCGCGCGAGCCATCCAGCAGGAAGTTCTTCATCACCTGCATCGGGATGGTCGAGGCCCCGCGCATCACCGCCCCCCCGGCCGCGTCGCGCAACGCCGAGGCGAGGCCGAGCACGTCCACCCCGGGATGGTCATAGAAGTGCTGGTCCTCGGCGGCGATGAAGGCCTGTTGCACGAGCGGCGGGATTTCATCAATCGGCACGAAGAGCCTGCGCTCCTGCGCGAATTCGTCGATCAGCGTCCCTTCCGAGGAATAGATGCGGCTGATCGTCGGCGGCGCATACTGGGCAAGCGTCTCGTAAGACGGCAGGTCGCGGCCATAGATGTAGAAGATCGCGCCAAGCGACAGCGCGCCCATCGCCGCGCCCATGGTCAGCATCGAGAAGAGGCCGCCGAAGAATGACAGGATGAAGCGCAGCACCGGCCGGAGAATCCCTCTCAACAGATGGATGTTATAGGCGCGAGGGCGGGCCCGGTCAAAAGCCCGGGTGCCCCGGAGGCAGCAATCCGCGCGCGCCCCGTCTCACGTCTGCGCGATGGCCCTGTCCCGAGGGGCGTCCATACACGGCTCGGTCAGCGCCGAAACGGGGCCGGACCGCCAGGGTGCCGCATCCATCGCACCTTTCGTCATTGCGAGTGAGGGCGGGCCAGCCCGGATTCCCTGCGTCACTGGCTTGCCGCCTCGCCTTCGGCTCTTCGCAATGACGGGGCTCGGGGGATCCTGCGGACCGAACACCCGCCCGCGTCGTTGTCCAGGGTCATCACCTCCGACACCATGGCCGGGCTGTGTCGCCCGGCCATGCCCGTTTCAGCCGCGTGACCACCAGCCACGGCGGCGCGGTTTCGCAGCTTCGGCCTCGGCCGTCACTTCGGCAAGCTCCGGCTCGGGCACCACCTCGGGTCCGGCATCGACGACAACCGATTCGGTCGCAAGTTCGGGTGCGGGTTCAGGTGCAGTCGCGAGTGTCTCAGATGCGGGTTCTGCCGCCGCAACAGGTTCGGGTTCCGCCTCCGGCTCGGGTGCGGCCTCTTCGGCGACCAGCTCGGCCACCGGCTCCTTGCGGCTGCGCCGCGGGCGGCGAGGCCGCGCAGGAGCGGCTTCGGCCTCGGCCTCCTGTGCGGGTTCGGCCACCGCTTCCGCGTCAGGTTCCGGCGTCTCGGCGGCCTTTACATCATCCGTCTTCGCCTCCTCGTCCCCGGACGGTTTCACCGACCGCGCCCGGCTGCGCCGCCTGCGCGGGGCGGGTTCGGCGTCGGCCCCGGCCTCGGGCGCGGCAGGAGCCTCATCGGCCCCGGCCTCGACCGCAGCCTCGTCGGGGGAGTTGGCGGCATCCCCGGCATCGTCTCCATCATCAGATCCCGTGTCCGCCGCGCTGCCGTTCGCGTCCTCGGCCCCGTTCTCCTCGCCATTCCGGCGCCGCGAGGGGCGGCGGCGACGGCGGCGCCTGCGAGGACGCTCGCCATCCTCGTCATTGCCGCTTTCGGGGGTCGTCTCGACAATCGTCTCTGCGGCCGCCTCCTCCTCGTCGACCTCGAGCATCAGGCTCGCGCTGCCGGTGACGACGGACACCTTCTCGGGCAGGGTGCGATGCGCGGTCCTGAACTTCTCGACCGTGAAGTCGGGTGACACCAGCGCCGGATCGGCCTCGATCCGCACGGCCAGGCCATAGCGTTGCTCGATCGAGGCGATATGCTCACGCTTCTCGTTGATGAGGAAATTGGCGATCCCCACCGGCGCGCGCACCAGAACCTCGCGGTTGCGGCCACGCACACCCTCTTCCTCGAGCTGGCGCAGGATCGCGAGCGCGACATTGCCGTCCGAACGCAGCAGGCCGGTGCCGTGGCAATGCGGGCATGGCTGCGTGGTCGCCTCAAGCATGCCGGGGCGCAGGCGCTGACGGCTCATCTCGAGCAGGCCGAAGCCCGAGATGCGGCCCACCTGGATGCGGGCGCGATCGTTCTTCAGCCGGTCCTTGAAGCGCTTCTCCACCGACGCGTTGTGCTTGCGCTCATCCATGTCGATGAAGTCGATGACGATCA
>CAYUBT010000026.1:0-19600 GCA_964443055.1 uncultured Rubellimicrobium sp. | reverse complement strand
GGCAGCCGTCGAGGCGATCCTTGCCACCTGCCCCGACACGCCCGCGCAGCTTGGCGGCGGCATCCGCGACATGGGGCAGATCGAAGCCTGGATCGGGAAAGGCGTGGCGCGGGTGATCCTCGGAACCGTGGCGGTCGAGAATCCCGCCCTCCTGCGCGAGGCCGCGCGCGCCTATCCCGGTCGCATCGCCGTGGGGATCGACGCGCGGGCCGGTCGCGTCGCGACGCGCGGATGGGCCGAGGAAACGGATGTCGAGGCCACCGGCCTTGCCCGCAGCCTCGAGGATGCGGGCGTTGCCGCCATCATCTATACCGACATCCTGCGCGACGGGGCGATGCAGGGGCCGAATGTCGAGGCCACGGCGGCACTTGCGCGTGCGGTCTCGATCCCGGTGATTGCCTCGGGCGGGGTGTCCTCGCTGGAGGATCTCGCCGCGCTGAAGGCCACGGGGGTGCTGGCAGGCGCGATCTCGGGCCGTGCACTCTATGACGGCGCGCTCGACCTGCGAGAGGCTTTGCGCCTGTTGCGGGCGTGAGTTTTTTATTGCGCGAGGCCTGCTGCAGGCGCATAGGGGGCGCCGCATGGAGGAAAAGCCAATGGCACACATCCACATCATCCCCTGTCTTGACGTGGCAGAAGGCCGCGTGGTCAAGGGCGTGAAGTTCGTTGATCTCGTCGATGCCGGCGATCCGGTCGAGGCGGCGCGGGCCTATGTCGAGGCCGGTGCGGACGAGGTCGCCTTCCTCGATATCAACGCCACCCATGAAAACCGCGCGACGATGCGCGATCTGGTCGCGCGCACCGCGGCGGCCTGCGACGTTCCGCTGACCGTGGGCGGCGGCATCCGGACCATCGAGGACATGCGCGCGCTGCTCGACGCGGGCGCGAGCAAGATCTCGGTCGCCTCGGCTGCTGTCACTGATCCCGATCTCATCGCCCGCGCGGCCGATGAATTCGGCAGCGAGCGGATCATCGTCGCCATCGACGCCCGGGGCTCCGGCCCGGACGACTGGGAAGTTCTTACCCATGGCGGCAGGCGCGGCGCGGGGCTGGACCCGGTCGAATTCGCGCGCAAGGTCGCCGCGAAGGGGGCGGGGGCGGTCCTGCTCACCTCGCTCGAACGGGACGGCACGCGCGAGGGTTTCGACATCCCGCTCACCCGCGCCGTGGCCGATGCGGTCGATGTGCCGGTCATCGCCTCGGGCGGGGTCGGCACGCTGGATCACTTCGTCGAAGGTGTGCGCGACGGCCATGCGGCGGCGGTGCTCGCGGCCTCGGTCTTTCACTTCGGCATATTCACCATCGCCGAGGTGAAGGCGCATCTGAAATCTGCCGGAATCGCGGTCAGCGCGACATGAGCCTCGCCCGCCTCGCCGCCACCATCGACGCGCGCAGGGATGCCGATCCCGAAAGCTCGTGGACGGCGCGGCTGCTGGCCTCGGGCCCCGAGACCTGCGCAGCGAAATTCGGCGAGGAGGCGGTCGAGGCCATCATCGAGGCGGTCAGGGGAGACCCTGACCGCCTCACCGCCGAGGCGGCGGACGTGCTCTATCACCTGCTTGTGATGTGCGCCGCGAGCGGCGTGACGCTGGCGCAGATCGAGGTCGAACTGGCCCGGCGCGAGGGCCGCTCGGGGATCGAGGAGAAGGAGTCGCGCGGCGGGTGAGGATGCGCGGTCTGCGGTTCACGCGGGCGGACGGCGGGACGGCCCCGGAACCCGGCGCGAAATCTCAAGGTTCCGACTCCGTCACCTCCCTTTCGTCATTGCGAGCGTAGCGAAGCAGGCCAGATTCTCCAACGTCTCTGGTTTGCCGCGTCGCCGGCCTCCTCGCAATGACGGCAGTATCGGAAAGCTTGCGGCCTGAATGCCCGGGCGACGCCTGTGCCCGCTGGACAGGCGCGCGGGGGCTCCATAATCTCTGGCGGATCGCGGACGGGGGAGGCATGGGGATCGGCTGGCAGGCACGGGTCTGGATGGTGACGGCGGTCCTGGCCGTGTTCCTGCTCTGGTGGCTGGGCAATGTCCTTGTGCCCTTCTTCCTCGGAGCGGCGCTTGCCTATGTCTTCAACCCGCTGGCGCGCAGGATGGAGCGCGCCGGACTGTCCCGGCTCCTGTCCGTCGCGATCATCGCGCTTCTCGTGCTTCTCGTCCTCGCGCTGGCGATTCTCCTGATCCTGCCCGCCGTCGTCTCGGAGGTCGGGGCGCTGGTGACCACCCTCCCCGAACTCGGCGGACGGCTGCGCGGGGTGATCGAACCCTGGCTGCCGGGCCCGTCCGAGGATGTCGGCGCGCGAATCTCCTCCATCGGCGAGACCCTGCGCACGAGCGGCGCAGCCATGCTGCAGGGCATCCTCGCGGGGGTGATGGGCGCGGTCAATGTCGTGGCGACGCTGCTGCTCGCGCCGGTGATCGCCTTCTATCTGCTCCTTGACTGGGACAAGATGATCGAGCGGGTCGATGCGCTTCTGCCGCGCGAACATGCCGGGACCATCCGGGGGCTCATGAACGAAATCGACCACACGCTGGCCGCCTTCCTGCGCGGACAGGCGCTCGTCTGCCTGATCCTCGGCGCGCTCTATGCGGGGGCGCTGATGCTGGTGGGGCTCGATTCGGCGCTCTTCGCCGGATTCCTGGCCGGATTTGTCTCCTTCATCCCCTATCTCGGCGCGCTGCTCGGCGGGGCCGTGGCGGTAGGGCTCGCGCTTGCGCAGTTCTGGGGCGAGTGGTGGCTGATCGGCATCGTCGTCGTGATCTTCGTCGTCGGCCAGTTCATCGAGGGCAACATCCTCTCGCCCCGGCTCGTGGGCGGCAGTGTCGGGGTGCATCCGGTTTGGGTGATTTTCGCCCTCTCGCTCATGGGCGCGCTCTTCGGCTTCGCCGGCCTGCTGGTGGCGGTCCCGGTCGCCGCCGTCGTCGCGGTACTGGTCCGCCACGGGACGGCGCGCTACATGGACAGCGCGCTCTATCTCGGACAGGCAGACGACACGGATGACAAGGCAGCTGATCCTTGAACTCTGGCCCGGCGCGGCCATGGGGGCCGGGGATTTCTTCGTCTCGGACTCGAACCGCGCCGCGCATGAGGCCGTGACGGGCGGAAAGGCCTGGCCGGACGGCCGCCTTGTGCTGGCGGGGGACCGGGGGGCGGGCAAGACGCATCTGGCGCGGATCTGGGCTGCGCACAGCGGGGCCGAAATGGTGCAGGCGGGCGACCTCGCCCCCGGTGCCCTGCCCGCGCCCGGCGCGGCACTGGTCGTCGAGGGTGCCGACGCCCTGCCCTGTACGGGCGAGGAGCCGCTCTTTCACCTGCTCAACCATCTGGCCTCGACGGGCGGGCAGATCCTGCTGACCGCACACGAGCCGCCTGCGCGCTGGCCGGTCCGTCTCCCCGATCTGGCAAGCCGCCTGCAGGCCATGCAGGTGGTGCGGATCGGCGCGCCCGACGACGCGCTGCTGGCCGCGCTGCTGGCCAAGCTCTTCGCCGACCGCGGACTTGCGCCCGAGCCGGGGCTGATCCCCTGGCTGGTCCTGCGCATGGAACGCTCGGCGGCGGCGGCGCGCGACATCGCCACCCTCCTTGACCGCGCAGCGCTGAGCGAGGGCCGCACGCTCACCCGCGCCTTCGCCCGCGAGGTGCTGCTGCGGGAGGACGGGGGCGCAGGGCTTTCACCTGGCACGAGCCATATGTGACAATTTCGTAAACCCCTCGCCTCTCGCTGGACAAGCACGCGCGGCGGTCATCATAATGAGGTCATGCCGCGCGCCGACGACCTCGCCCCGCCTGACGCCCATCCGGCAGACTTCCTGCGCGGGGGGTTCCCCGCGCCTGTGCCGGCAGATTTCGACATCGACTCGCCCCGGCGCTATTTCAACCGGGAACTGAGTTGGCTGGCCTTCAACTGGCGAGTGCTCGAAGAGGCCGAGAATCCGCGTGTGCCGCTGCTTGAGCGGGTGCAGTTCCTGTCAATCTCGGCGCGCAACCTCGACGAGTTCTACTCCGTCCGTGTTGCCGGCCTGCGCGAACTGGCGCGGGCGGGCAATGTCACGCCCTCGATCGACGGGCTGACCCCCCAGGAACAGCTTGCCCAGATCGACATCGAGGCGCGGCGACTGATGGACCATCAGCAGGAGGTGTTCCGGGCGCTCCTGGAGGCACTGGCGCAGGAGCGCATCATGCTCCTGTCGCGCGACGACCTGACGGAAGCCGACTGGCCCGCGCTCGAAACCTTCTTCCTGATGCAGGTCTTTCCGGTTCTCTCGCCACTCGCCATCGACCCGGCGCATCCATTTCCCTTCATCCCCAACACGGGTTTCGCACTCGCGCTCGAACTCGGCCGCAACGACGATGACCACCCGCTGCGTGCGCTCCTGCCCGTGCCGCCACAGGTAAAGCGCTTCGTGCCGCTGCCGGCCGTGGATGGCGAGGCAAGGTTTCTCGGGCTGGAGGATCTGATCCTGCTTTTCGTCGACCGGCTTTTCCCCGGCTACCGGGTCACCGGACAATGCGGTTTCCGGGTCCTGCGCGACAGCGACATCGAGATCGAGGAAGAGGCCGAGGATCTTGTCCGCGAATTCGAGACCGCACTGAAGCGCCGCCGCAGGGGCGTCGTCGTGCGCATGAAGCTCAGCCGCGATGCACCACCCGCGCTGCGCGAGATGATCATGGAGGAGCTATCCGTCACTGCCGACGAGGTGATCGAGGTCGACGGCTTCATCGGCATCGCCGATCTCGAGCAACTCACCCTGCCCGGCCGCACCGATCTGTGCTGGCCGCCCTTCACGCCGCGCATGCCCGAACGGCTGCGCGATCACGAGGGCGACATATTCGCCACGATCCGCCAGAAGGACATGCTCCTGCATCATCCCTACGAGAGTTTCGACACGGTCGTCCGGTTTCTGCGGCAGGCGGCGGCCGACCCGGATGTGGTGGCGATCCGGCAGGCGCTCTACCGGACCTCGCGCGATTCCCCGATCGTCGACGCGCTCTGCGAGGCGGCCGAGGCCGGCAAGTCGGTCACTGCGCTGGTAGAGCTGAAGGCGCGTTTCGACGAGGCCGCGAACATCCGCCAGTCACGCAGGCTGGAACGCGCGGGCGCGCATGTGGTCTATGGTTTCACTCATATGAAAACCCACGCCAAGATGAGCATGGTCGTGCGCCGCGAGGGCGACCGCCTCGTTACCTATACCCATCTGGGCACCGGCAACTACAACCCCGAGACCGCGCTGATCTATACGGATCTGTCGCTGTTCACCCGCGATGACGCGCTCGGGCGCGATGTCACCAAGGTCTTCAACTACGAGGGCGGCTATGCCCGGCCCGAGGGGCTCGAGACGCTCGCCATCTCCCCGCTGACGCTGAAGCCCAAACTGCTGGGCCTGATCCGGGAGGAAATCGCCCATGCCCGCGCCGGACGGCCCGCGGCGATCTGGGCCAAGATGAACTCGATCATCGAGGAGGAACTCATCGACGCGCTTTACGAGGCCTCGCGCGCGGGTGTCGCGATCAGCCTCGTCGTGCGCGGCATCTGCGGGCTGCGGCCGGGCGTCATCGGCATGTCCGAGAACATCCGCGTGAAAAGCATCGTCGGACGCTTCCTCGAACACAGCCGCATCGTCTGTTTCGGCGGCGGTGGCGGCCTCCCCTCGGCCCGGGCACGGATCTTCATGTCCTCGGCCGACTGGATGGGCCGCAACATGCACCGGCGTGTCGAAACCCTGGTCGAGGCCACGACGCCCACGGTGCGCGCGCAGATCATGGAGCAGATCATGGCCGCGAATCTGGCCGACACGCTGCAAAGCTGGATTCTCGCCCCCGACGGGACCTATTGCCGCACGCCGGTGCGCGAGGGCGACATCCCCTTCTCCTGCCAGCAGTTTTTCCTGGAAACACCTTCGCTCTCGGGGCGCGGCTCGGCCGGTTACGACGATGTGCCGGAACTCGCGCATTCGCAGGACTGGGAAATGATCGCCAAAGATGGCATGACCCCCGCCGCAGGAAGCGGGGGGCGATGATGGGCGCTGCACTCGACATCTCCGGCACCGATTGGGGCGGGCTGGCAGAACCCCTGGCGCGCGACCCGCTCACCCGCGCAATGGAACGGCTCGGCGTCATCGACGTCGGCTCGAACTCGGTGCGTTTCGTGGTCTTTGACGGCGCGGCGCGCAGTCCCGCCTATTTCTTCAACGAGAAGGTGATGTGCGGTCTCGGGAGCGGGCTGGCGGAAACCGGCAAGCTCAATCCCGAGGGGCGCGTGCGGGCGATGACGGCGCTGACACGATTCGCGGCGCTCGGGCGCGGAATGAACCTGCCGCCGCTCACCGCCGTGGCCACTGCGGCCATGCGCGAGGCCGAGGACGGCGCAGCCTTCTGCGAGGAAATCCGTGAACGCACCGGCATCACGGTCCATGTCATCCCCGGCATCGAGGAAGCGCGGCTCTCGGCCCAGGGGGTGCTGCTGGGCTGGCCGGGAAGCTACGGCCTTGTCTGCGACATGGGCGGCGTGTCGCTGGAACTGGCGCAGTTGTCGCATGGCGAGGTGGGCAAGCGCACCACCACATCGCTGGGGCCGCTGCACCTGCGCGACATGCCGGGCGGGGAAGAGGCACAGGACGCACTGGTCGCCCGGGAGATCGCGCAGCTTCACGAGGAGATGGGCAACCCCGAGGGCGGGCGGCTCTTTCTCGTCGGCGGAGCCTGGCGCGCCATCGCCCGGATCGACATGGAGCGGCGGCAATGGCCGCTGACCGTCATCCACGAATACCGCATGGACATGGAGGCGGTGGTCGCGACCCGTGCCTATATCGAGGCCGCCGACGAGGCGGCCTTGCGCGCACGCATCAACCTGTCGAAGGACCGTCTCGCCGTCGTCCCCGCCGCGATCCGGGTTCTCGACGAACTCGTCCACCGCTTCCGCCCTCGCGACATTGCGCTGTCGGCCTATGGCCTGCGCGAGGGGATGCTCTACGAACGCATGCCGCGAGACCTGCGGGCTGCCGACCCGCTCATCGAAAGCTGCCGCTTCGCCGAAATCCGCGATGCAAGGATGCCGGGCTTCGGCAGCGTGCTGTTCGATTTCGTCCGCCCGCTCTTTCCCGACGCCGAATGGCAGCATCTGCGCATCATGCGCGCGGCCTGCCTTCTGCATGACGTGAACTGGCGCGCCCATCCCGACTATCGCGCCGAAGCCTGTCTCGACAATGTGACCCGCGCCAATCTCGGCGGGCTGAAGCACAGGGAGCGGATATTCCTCGGCCTCGCGCTCATGCACCGCTATTCGAGCCGACGCCGCGTGCCGCGCCATGAACCCCTGTTCGCGCTGCTCCCGCCCGAGAGCCGCCGCGCGGCCGAGGTTCTGGGCCGGGCGATGCGCCTCGGGGCGATGCTCTGGCTCGGGGCCCATGATGCGCCGGGTGCCTTCATCTGGCGACCCGCACAGCGGGAACTGGAGCTCGTGCTCGAATCGCGCGCGGAGCCCCTCTGGGGCGAGGTCGCCAACGCTCGCTTCCAGGCGCTCGGCGAGGCGATGGAGGCCGATGTCCGGCTGACCCTGCGGGAGTGAGAGGCCGCCCCGGGCCGGGGGCGCCCTCAGATCTCGATATCCAGCATCAGCGGAAAGTGATCCGACGCGGTCAGCAGCGCATCACGCAGCATGGGCGTGGTCACGCAGGCGGGGTTGTCCCAGGGGTGCCAGATGATCCAGCGCGGCAGATGTTCGCGCAGTTCCGGCGAGATCATGATGTAGTCGAGCAGCGCCGACATCACCTCGCCGGTGGGCAGGGTGAAGCGCGAGGTCACCGGGGGCGCGGTAAAGCGGCGGCTGAGCGCACGATGCACATTGGGGTCATACATCGGGATCTGGTTGCCATCGCCTGCCACGACCTCGACGCTCGAACGGCCGAACAGCTTCTCATATTCGTCGAGCCCCGGCCCGTCATTGAAATCGCCCATCACGATGAGCGATTCCCCTGCCTCCAGATGCTGATCGACCCGCGCGCGCAGCCAGACGCATTGTGCAAGCTGGCGGCGACGGTTCTCGATCGCGATGCGCATCGCATCCGCCGGTCCGGTCGCCCCGTGCGGTGCCTTGGATTTCGCGTGAACGCCGATCAGCCGCAGATCCTTGCCCGAACGCGTCGTGACGGCCAGTTCGAGCGGAGGCTTGGACCAGGTGACGAGATCATCCTGCCCGTCATGGTTGATGTCGATCCGGAAAACCCCGTCGAAACGCGGGGCGTCACGGCTGCCCTTCTTGCCTGTCTCGTCGCCCTTCGGGTCATGCCTGACCGTCATCAGGTCGGGATCATGAAGAAAGGCGATCTGCTGCTGGGTATGGTTGGGGAAGCCGACAACCGCCTTGCGGCTGCGCAGGCCGAATCTGGCTGCGAAATGTTCGAGCGCCCGCACGGTCGAGCGCCTGCGGCTTTCCTCCGGGGCTTCGACCACCATGATTCCGTCGGCGTCCATCGCACGAAAGATCACGCCCAGCGCCGCGATCTGGTCCTCGCGCGTCACGTCGCGGCGGCCGGACCACTCGGTGTCATCGACCAGCCGCCCCGAATCGTCGAAGAGCCGGTCGAACCATTCGACATTGTAGGTCACCAGCCGCAGCATCGCTCAGGCCGCCCTGTGGGCGTTGATTTCTTCCCAGGCGCGGTTCACGGCGATCAGGCGGCGCTCGGCCATGCGCACGGCCTCGAGCGGCAGGCCCTCGGCGATCATGCGATCGGGATGGCATTCGCGCACGAGCCGCCGCCAGGCCGCACGCACCATTTCGGGCGGATCGTCGCGGGAGACGCCGAGGACATCCCAGGGGTCACGCTCGGCCTCGGGGACGAAACGGGCGCGCATACGCTGGAAGGTTCGGGAATCGATGTCGAGGATTCCGGCAACATCCGCCAGAATGGTGTCCTCGTTGTCGTGATAGGAGCCGTCGGCCAGGGCGACATGGAAGAGCCCTTCGAGCACCTCCTCGCGCAGCCCCCGCTGCTGCCGGAACAGCGCGGCGATGCGCCGGGCATATTCCTGGTAACCCGCCACATCCTGCCGGGCGAGGTCATAGACACGGGCGGCGTTCACCTCGTCCTCGGGCGGGATGCGGAACACGTCGCGAAAGGCCCTCACCTCGGCCCGCGTCACCTGCCCGTCCGCCTTGGCGAGCTTGGCCCCCAGCGCGATCACGGCGATGGCGAAGGCCACCGTGCGTTCGGGCGGATTACGCAGCCTGTCGAAAACCGAGGCCAGCCCCTCGCCTTGACGAAGGGCCGAAATGGCGGCGTTGATCCGGGCCCAGAGCGACATGGACCCAGTCTAGCGCCCCGGATGGAACATGCCAGCGGGTTCCGGGCGAAGGCATGGCCGGGCCGCTCCCCGGCAGCGGGTGGATGTCTTGTCTCCTTGCCATGACGATGCCTCCCCTTTCGTCATTGCGAGGAGGCGTCAGCCGACGCGGCAAGCCAGAGACGTGGAAAGCTGGATTGCTTCGCTGCCGCTCGCAATGACGGAAGGGGCAATGGATTCGATCCCCTTCTGCGACACCTCCTCCGGTTGACAAGACCGCGCACCCGGGCTCATTCGCGCCATGGCCGATACACGACAGCAGCACACCACACTCGAGGATGCGCAGGGGATCGCCTTCGGCGTGACGCTCGCCGGATTCGCCATCGTGCTGCTCACGCATCTGGGGCTGGTAACGGGGCAGACGGCGGGACTCGCGGTCCTCATCTCCTACGCGACGGGCTGGGCCTTCGGGCCGGTGTTCTTCGTCATCAACCTGCCGTTCTACTGGCTGGGCTGGAAGCGCATGGGCACCGCCTTCGTGATCAAGACATTCATTTCGGTCGCCGGGCTCTCGCTCATGAGCATGTTCATTCCCCGCTGGTTCGAGTTCGGCTTGGTGAATCCGTCGTTCGGGGCGGTGCTCTTCGGGCTGCTGTCCGGCTCGGCGCTGCTTGCACTCTTTCGTCACGGGGCGAGCCTGGGCGGCATTGGCATCCTCGGCCTGATCCTGCAGGACCGCACCGGTTTTCGTGCGGGCAACACCCAGCTTCTGTTCGATGCGGCGCTGTTTGCGGCAGCGTTCCTGGTCCTTGATCCAGCGACGGTGGGATATTCCTTCCTTGGCGCGGTGGTGACCAACCTCGTGATCGCCATCAACCACCGGCGCGACCGTTACATCGTGGCTTGACCGCCCGCATGGTGAGTGCCAATCGGCAATATGGTTCGTATCTATCTGATCCTCACGCTGGCGATCATCGCCGAAGTGATCGCCACTTCGGCCTTGCGCCCGAGCGAGCAGTTCACCCGTTTCTGGCCGTCGATCATCGTGATCGTCGGCTATTCGGTGGGAATTTATCTGTTGTCGATCACGGTGCGTGTGATTCCGACCGGCGTTGTCTATGCGATCTGGTCGGGGCTTGGCGTCGTGCTGGTCGCATTCGTGGGGCTGTTTCTTGGCCAAAGGCTCGACCTGCCCGCGGCAATCGGCATCGTCATGATCCTCGGCGGGGTTCTGGTCATCAACCTTTTCTCAACCACTGCGGGGCATTAAAGGGCGGAGCGCCCCATCACGAAAACAGCCGCAACCCGATAATCCCGGCAACGATCATGGCGATACAGGCAAGCCGCAGCGCCGTCGCCGGCTCACCGAACAGCATCATGCCGAGAACCGCCGTCCCCACGGTGCCGATCCCGGTCCAGACCGCATAGGCCGTCCCCAGAGGCAGCGCCCTGAGCGCCACCCCCAGGAGCCAGACCGACACTCCCATCGCCACGACCGTGGCCAGCGATGGCCAGAGCCGGGTGAGGCCATGGGAATATTTCAGCCCGATGGCCCAGCCGATCTCGAACAGGCCGGCAACGAACAGGACGGCCCAGGCCATCTCAGAGCATCCCGAGCGCAGCCTTGTACATTTCGAGCACCGCCTCCTCCTCGGCCACGTCGTCGCGGTCGCGCTTGCGCAGGGCGATGATCTTGCGCAGGGCCTTCACGTCATAGCCCCGGCCCCTGGCCTCGGCCATGACCTCTTTCATCGCATCCATGGCCACCTTCTTTTCCTCTTCAAGCGCCTCGTAACGCTCGACAAAGGCGCGCAACTCGTCGCCTGCGGGATTGCCGTCGATCATCTGCTTCTCCTGCCTTTTCCTCGGCTGGCTGGTTAGCCCCTGCCCGCCTGCGCGGCAAGGGCGGCTTGCGCAGCGCAGACCGGCGGGCTAGGCGGGCGGGAACTGGAGGGTGCGATGGGAATCCTGATCTGGGGCGGCGCGGCGGTCACGATCCTGGGCTTTGCCGGAATCGTCTGGAGCCTTGTCGCCGTGCTGCGCGCACGACGCGCGGAGCTGGACGACACCGCGCTCCGCGCACGGATGGGACGGATGCTGCCGGTCAATGTCGGCTCGCTGCTCCTGTCGATCCTTGGCCTGATGCTCGTGATCCTGGGCGTTCTGTTCAGCTGACTTCGCCCCAGCGGCCCGACAGCAATATCTCGCGGCCGACCATTTCGGGCAGGGTCCAGACCGGGTCTTCCTCTGCCCAGTCCGCCATGCGCCGGGCAAACAGTCCCTGTCCGGCCCGGATGGTTGCGAGGACCGGCCCGCCGCGCCAGCGTGGGAATCCGGTGGCCATGACCGCAAGCGTATCGGCCTCCGCCGCCGAGGCCACCCTTCCCTCGTCCACCAGCCGCGCCGCTTCTGCCAGAGACGCCGCAAGGAGCCGGTCGGCCAGCACCGGATCGGGACGGGGCTCCGGAGCCGTGCCCAGTGGCCCCTCGCTATGGCCGAAGGCCAGGGCCGCCGAATCGACCGCCACCGGATCGGCCCCACCCGCGACAAGCGCACGCGCAGCGATCACCCAGGCCGCGCGCATGGCCCCCGCAGCCTCCATCCCCGCCTGCGATAGCACGAGCCCGCCATTGGCATCGCGCTGCACCAGACCAGGCGAGAGCGCGCGTTCGGCCGCCGCCAGATAGCGCAGCGCAGCGCCCACAGGATCGGCTGCGACCTCCGCCCCGGCCTCCTGCGCGAAGGCGAGCGCGGCTGGAGCGGGCAGCAGGAAAGCGGCCTCGACACAATCGACGAGCCTTGCTGGGGCGAGCGGCATGCCCTCACCACGGCCGAGCCTTGCGCGCGCCGCCTGCACCGCCGCCATGGCCGCGGCCGAATCGGGTGCATGCCGGGCAGGCGGGCCTGCGGCGACGATGCGGCGGGCGAGGACGAGGGCCTCGCCCTCATCCCCGGCCACAGCGTCGAGAATTCCCTGCGACCGAGCCGCCTGCACTCCGACCGGGCGGGCGCGTCCGACCAGGTCCAATGCTGCAGCCGCCCCGGCAAGCCGCGCGAGCCGCACCACCGATCCGGCAGGCGGCAGGAGCGCCGCCTCGGGCTCCGGCCAGAAAAACACGGCATCGCCCGCCGCGACCCTTGCGCAGGCCGAAAGCGCGAGTGCGGCACCCTGCCCTTGCACGACGCCGGCGAGCACGGCGACAACGGGCGCTCGCGCCGTTGATATTCGTGTACAAGATTCGAGAAATCCGGTCGGATCGGGCCCGGGAGCATAGGCCCTCGCCTGTGCCTGCGTGTCGCCGGTCACGAGGACAAGGCCCGACAATGCACCGGAGTCGAGCCGGGCAAGCGCCTCGTCCAGCCGGGCGAGCGCCGGTGCGTCGATCACGCTGCCACCCGGACGCAGCAATTCCACCGCTCCGGGCGCAGCATCCGTCACCGTATCACCCCCGGCAGGCAGGGCCGATCAGGCCGACCGGGCATTGGGTGCGCAGAACACTTCATAAAGGCGCTCGAGCACCGGGGTGAGGCGCGCGTCGTTCAGCCGGTAGCGGATCGTGCGGCCATCGCGTTCCGCGGCGACGAATCCGTCGGTCCGCATCCGCGCAAGCTGACCCGAAACATAGGACTGGCTTGCACCAAGGGCCTGTTCCAGTTCGCCCACAGAAAGCTCGCCGGGTATAAGAGCGCAGAGAATGCGCAATCGGGCCGGATTCGAGAGCATCTTCAACAGCTCCGCCGCCTCGTCCGCCGCGCGGCCGAGCGCCTCGGAGTCAATCTGGGTTCCGTCCATGATCCTGCCTTCACCCGATCGTATATTCGACTTCCTGCATACATATACTCCGGTCGGGGCGAGGCGGCAACCGAATGGCGCGTTTCAGGGCAGATCCGGCGCGTCGAGGGCAGCAGGCGGCAGCGTGCCGCCAGGTGCCGGATCGGGTGTGAGTTCGGGTGCGGGGACAGGTTCGATCCTGACCGCGCGCATCCCCCCGCTCTGCCCGAGGCGACCATGCGCAACGCGAGCGCCGTCGCGGGTGAGGAGTTCGACTCCGGCAAGCTGCACCCCGGGCAGCGCGAGCATTTGGCCGGGAGCCAGTGTGCCGAGCGACGCCAGCGGCATTTGCAGCCGGTGCAGGACGGCTTCGAGGCCGATGGGCGCGGCGAACACGCACTGCGACAGCGCCTGCCCCCACTGCCGCCTGCGGGCGGCACGGTCGTCATGCGGATCGGTGGGCGGCAGCGCAGGCAGGGCCATGAGAAAATTCCCCTGTCGTTCGGCGATGCCGAGCCAGCAGGAGACACTAACCAGCCGAAACACGCATTCGGGCAGGATCAGGCCGAGCGCGCGGCGATCCGCCTGACGGAGGCCGGGCGTGCAAGTGCCCGGCCAGCCATCAAGCGCGGTTCCGGCGGCCAGCACGGGCAGTTCGGCAAGGAATGCCTGCAACAGGGGTTCGGCCAGTGCGGCGTCGGCCATCGTCGGCAGGCGATGCGCCGGCTCCGCCGGGGCGAGGCTGCCCCGCGTCTGCATCTCGACAACCGCGACGAACAGCGCCGGATCAAGTGCACAGACACCCGGGCCATTGGCCGAATCGAGGCCGATCAGCAGCCAGTCGTCCGCGAGCCGGGCGAGGAGGTCGGGAAGGGACAATTCTTCATCGGCCGCACCAAGCGCGGTGACGGAGAGGCCCGCCGCACCCTCGGCCGCGCGTGTCAGGGCGATGCGCAGCGCGCGCGTGGATGTGGCCGCGCCATGGCCTGCCTGCGGCGCAGACGGCGCAACCATGCGCCGCAAGGCGGAATATCCCGTCCCGTCCTCCGACATGGTTGTGATGCAGTTCCCCGACAGCCTCGACTCACAGGCCGAGCATCGCATGTGCGGGTTGCCGGAATCCTAATCCCGCCCCCGCACGCCATTCACGCACCCTTAACATTTTTGCACGATGATCGGCCCATGCCTCCAGGACGGGGATTCGAAATGGACATCCTGCCTCTCGCACCGACCGGGCAGCCGCCGCCCACCCATGTGGCGGACCTGCGCCCGGTGGCCGATGCCGCCGCGCTCGCCCGCGATCCGCGCGGGGCGGGCGCAGCCGCCTCGGTGCTTCCCGCGCCCGTGACCCAGATTGCCGAGGTGAGCCGCAGCCTCATCGCCAGCACCGCAGACGAGGCACCCGCCGCCCTCGCCCGGGCCGAACGCGTGCTCAGGCCCTGGGGGGTCGCCATGCTGCCCGCCACGCCCGATGACGATCCGGGCAAACCCGCCACCGCTCGGGACAAGGTGCCCGGGCGCGACCGCGACTGATCCGCGGATGCTGTCCCACCACGTGGCGAGACAGCATCATTGCGAGAAGGCGCAGCCGGTGCGGCAAGACCGGAACATTGGGGAGTCCGGGTTGCTTCGCATTCGCTCGCCATGACGAGGAGAAGCGGCCGCTCCCTCCCCACCGTCATTGCGAGGAGCCGAAGGCGACGCGGCAAGCCAGAGATGTGATGACTGCCTTCTCGCATTCGCTCGCAACGACGGCAGGAGCGATGGATCCGAGGCCCCGGCCCGCCGAAAGGATCGCCCTTTTCTCGCCTCCGGGCTTGGCCTATAAGGGCCGGCAGAAATGCGAACGCCGGACAACGGCGGACTCTGCGCAGGCATGAACCAGGGCGGGAAAGCAGATGACCAGGACAGACCGGCACGACAGCGATGTGGCCTTCATTCGCGCACTGGCCGAACTCCTGCGCGAGAATGACCTCACCGAGATCGAGGTCGAGCGCGAATTCGCCGAGGACGACAGCCTCACGGTGCGCGTGAGCCGCGCCACCCAGACGATCGTGCAGGCCGCCATGCCTGCTGCCATGTCTGCTGCCGCGCCTGCCGCCCCGGTCCCGGCCGCTGCCCCTCCGGAAGGTGCAACCGAAAGCGCGGGCGATCCCGCCGCCCATCCCGGTGCCGTCACCTCGCCCATGGTCGGCACCGTCTATCTCCAGCCCGAACCCGGGGCCGAACCCTTCGTCAAGGTCGGCCAGCAGGTCGAACAGGGCGACACGCTCCTGATCATCGAGGCGATGAAGACGATGAACCAGATCCCCGCCCCCCATGGCGGCACGGTGAAGCGGATCGTCGTCGAAGACGGCACCCCGGTCGAATACGGCACGCCGCTCATGATCATCGAGTGAGCGCGAGATGTTCGACAAGATCCTGATCGCCAACCGGGGCGAGATCGCGCTTCGTGTCATCCGCGCCTGCCGCGAGATGGGAATCTCCACCGTCGCCGTTCATTCCACCGCCGACAGCGACGCGATGCATGTGCGCATGGCCGATGAATCCGTCTGCATCGGTCCGCCGCCCTCGGCGCAATCCTATCTTTCCTTCCCCGCCATCCTCAGCGCCTGCGAGGTAACGGGCGCACAGGCGATCCATCCGGGCTATGGCTTCCTCTCCGAAAACGCGAGTTTCGTGCAGGCGGTCGAGGATCACGGCCTGACCTTCATCGGACCCTCAGCCGATCATATCCGCGTCATGGGCGACAAGATCACGGCGAAGGACACCGCGCGCAAGCTCGGCATCCCCGTGGTCCCCGGATCGGATGGCGGAGTCAGCGAAGCTGCCGAAGCGCTGCGCATCGCCCGCGACATCGGCTATCCGGTCATCGTCAAGGCCACCGCCGGCGGCGGCGGGCGCGGGATGAAGGTCGCCCATAACGACGCGGAACTGGAAATCGCGCTCGGCACCGCCCGGGCCGAGGCCAAGGCCTCCTTCGGCAATGCCGAGGTCTATATCGAGAAATACCTGACCACCCCCCGCCATGTGGAGTTGCAGGTGTTCGGCGACGGGCGCGGCAATGCCGTCCATCTGGGCGAGCGCGACTGTTCGCTGCAGCGTCGCCACCAGAAGGTGCTCGAAGAGGCTCCTGGCCCGGTCATTACCCCCGAGGAGCGCGCCGAGATCGGCCGGATCAGCGCCGAGGCGGTGGCGCGGATCAATTACATCGGTGCGGGCACCATCGAATATCTCTACGAGAACGGCGAGTTCTTCTTCATCGAGATGAACACCCGCCTGCAGGTCGAACATCCGGTCACCGAGGCGATCTTCGGCGTCGATCTCGTGCGCGAACAGATCCGGGTGGCGGCCGGCCTGCCGATGTCGTTCTCGCAGGACGATCTGCAGATCAACGGCCATGCGATCGAAGTGCGCATCAATGCCGAGAAACTGCCAAATTTCTCGCCCTGCCCCGGCACGGTGACCCAGTTCCACGCCCCCGGCGGCCTGGGTGTGCGCATGGACAGCGCCATCTATGCGGGCTACCGGATCCCGCCCTTCTACGACAGTCTCATCGCCAAGCTGATCGTCCACGGCCGCAACCGGCAGGAAGCGCTGGCCCGGCTCGACCGCGCCCTGGGAGAGTTGGTGGTGGACGGGATCGACACGACCATCCCGCTCTTTCACGCGCTTCTCAACGAAGAGGCCGTGCAGACGGGCGATTACAACATCCACTGGCTCGAGGAGTGGCTGCGCAGTCATTCGCCCGGCTGACCTGCCATGCTTCGCGCCGAGGACATGCTTGCCGCCTATGCGCAGGGCATCTTTCCCATGGCCGAGGGACGCGAGGCCGATGAGGTCTTCTGGGTCAGCCCCGAGCAACGCGGCATCTTCCCCATCGGACGATTTCACATCAGCCGCAGCCTGGCGCGCAAGCTGCGCTCCGGCCGCTACGAGGCAAGCCTGAACAGGGCCTTTGCCGAGGTGGTCACCGCTTGCGCCGACCGGGACGAAACCTGGATCAATGCCGATCTCGCCCGGGTCTATGACGACCTCCACGCGATGGGCGCGGCGCATTCACTGGAAATCTGGGAGGGAGAGACCCTGGCAGGCGGAATCTTCGGTCTGACGATCGGCGCGGCCTTCTTCGGAGAAAGCATGTTCTCGCGCATCACCGACGGCTCGAAGATGGCACTGGCGGTGCTGCATCACCGGCTCGAATCCTGCGGATTCCGCCTGTTCGACACGCAGTTCCTGACACCGCATCTGGCCTCGCTCGGCGCCATCGAGATCCCGCGCGCCACCTATCTCCAGATGCTGGCCAGAGCCGTGCGCGGGCGTGCGCGGCTTCACTCGGGCGGGGCCTCGTCGGGCACGGGTTCGAGGTTCAGCACCGGCTCGTCACTCGCGCGGAGCCGGCATTCCAGCGCCCAGACGTCATAGCGCGGGTGGTCGAACGGTTCGAGCGCGGGCTCGGAGGCCACCATCCAGCCGGAAAAGAGCGGCTCGACCTCGCGTTCGTCGCGGATCACAAGCTGGATGAAGGCGTCGCCGGTGGGGTTTTCCTGCGGATAGCGGCATTCGCCCATGGTGACGGTCAGATGCCCCACCGCCTCGCCCACCCCCGCCGACAGCGACAGGTCGCGCACCGTGCCTGTGAGCTTGTCGAGAACGCGCACAGTGCCATGGGACGAGGTGACCGTGGGCTCGGCCAGTGCGGGAATGGCCGGCAGGACAAGAAATACGGCGGGGAGCAGCCTCATGTCCCCTCCTCCTCACCCGAGACGAATTTCATGAGCAGATGCAGCAGGCTTACCGCGCCCTGCGTGTCGGTGATCTCACCCCCCGGGGGCAGGTCATCAGGCGAGCCGCCCGGGTAGATTTCCACGAAAGCCCCGCCCATGAGCCCGTCGGACGAGACCACGGCCGTGCTATCGGCCGGGATCACGATGCCATCGTCAAGGCGCAGCGCGGTCCGGGCGCGGAAGCGGACCGGATCGAGCGTCATCCCCGCCACCTGGCCGATGCGAATCCCTGCAAGACGCACCTCGGTGCCGACGGCGATTCCTTCGGCCGAGCGGAAGCTGGCCGTGACCTCATAGCCGCCGCGATGGGTCAGACTGGTGAATTGCAGGAGCCAGACGAGAAACCCGGCGGCCACCACCAGGACAATCGCCCCGACCGCGACCTCGCTACGGCTGCCCTCCATCCGCGCCCCCGCCTATTCGGGCGACCAGGCTTCGTAATCGGAGCGGGCAAACGGCTGCGCGAACCGGATCGAGCCCGGAGGCGCATAGGCGTCCGGCGTGCCGGTCAGATTCGGCTGATGCGGCTTTTCCCAGGGCTGGCGCTTCAGCGGGCGTTCGGTCGGCGGCTCGTCCCAGGTGCGGTGCAGCCAGCCGTGCCAGTCGGGGCCGACGCGCGAGCCTTCGGCCTCACCGTTGTAGATAACCCAGCGGCTCGAATCGTCGCGGGTGCGATAATAGACATTGCCCTCGGTGTCCTCCCCCACCTTCACGCCCCTCATCGCCGTGAAGAACTGGGTGTTGTAGGTCTGCCCCTGCCACCAGGTGAACAGCCGTGTGATGGCGCGCCCGAGTCCCATGTCCATCCCCGTTTCGATCCTGTCTGCGCTTGTGCCCCAGCTTGCGCCCAAGGTCCAGAGCGTCACCCTGGGGACGACCGATCCACCACGCCTTTCGTCGTTGCGAGCGAAAGCGAAGCAACCCGGACTCCCGTCGACGGCAGGTCGTCACGTTCGTAGAGCGCATTCCAGCCGACATGGGCAAGGCAATGCCCTTCGTCGACAGGCGTGATCCGCAGGCCGGAAACCCGCATCTGCCGCAGTCCCTGCACGCGATAGCGGTCGAAACCCTGTGCGAGCGCGCCGAGGAAATCGCGGGTCTTTCCGGCCAGAACGCGGCGTGGCGACGCGGCGAGGACATCGGATGTATAGAGCGACGCCATGTCCCCGGCTCCCGCACGACTGGCGAGGGACTCGGCGAAGAGATGCTCGTAACGCGCGAACAGGTCCGCGACGGCCTGCTCCATCAGGCGCTCGCCACCTGCTTCTTTGCGCCTCGGCCCTCGGCATGGACCAGCAGCGGTGTCGCGGTGCCGTTCACGACCTCGTCGTTGACCACGACTTCCTCGACCCCTTCCATCCCCGGCAATTCGAACATCGTGTCGAGCAGGATGTCCTCCATGATCGAGCGCAGGCCGCGCGCGCCGGTCTTGCGCTCGATGGCGCGCCGGGCAATGGCCTTGAGCGCATCCTCGGTGAAGGTGAGCTTCGTGTTCTCGATCTCGAAGAGGCGCTGATACTGCTTCACCAGCGCGTTCTTGGGCTCGGTGAGGATCTGCACCAGCGCCGCCTCGTCAAGATCGGTCAGCGTGGCGATCACCGGCAGGCGGCCGACGAATTCCGGGATCAGCCCGTATTTCAGCAGATCCTCGGGCTGGAGATCCTTGAAGATCTCGCCCACCGAACGTTCGTCCGGGCCGCGCACCTCGGCACCAAAGCCCATGCCGCTGCCCTTGGCGCGCTGCGAGATCACCCGGTCGAGCCCGG
>CAYUBT010000025.1:0-19697 GCA_964443055.1 uncultured Rubellimicrobium sp. | reverse complement strand
CACGATTCGCCGAACACGCCGAGCGGATTGTCGAACGCCCCCACTCCGGCCAGCCGGCCCCAGCCGAGGCCGACAGTGGCGCGGATGTCCGGGCCGAAACTGCGCGTCGCGACCAGATATTCCGAGGAATAGAAGCCTGTGCCGAGAAAGTCGTTCAGCCCGATGGCCAGCGCCGGAAGATACCGCCCCTCATGCGCGATCTGGTACTGAAGCGAAAAACTGCGATCGAAGCGGAAGTCGACCGTATTGCCGTCGAAATAGGGGCTGATCCCGTAAAGCATCGCATAACGGAAACTGCCGGTGAGGCGCGGCGTGATCTGGAAGGTGAGCGAATGCCGGGTCTGGTCCGCGAAATGACTCGAGGTGAAGGACAGTTCGCCATCCTCGAACGGCAGTGCCGAGGGCATGTCGATCAGCCCGGGCATCCCGTAGGTATTATGTCCCCAGACAAGCGATTCGGCCTGTGCGGACAGACCGGAGAGAGCAAGGCAGAGGGCGAGGGACAGGCAGCGCATCCGGTCCTGATAGCCTGACACCGGACGCGAGTCACAGGGGCTCGGCAGCCCGGCAGCCGATTTTCCCTGTGCCGTCCACATGTCAGGTGCCGAGCCCGCGGATGACGGTGAGGAGCGTCCGCAGGGCGATCCGGCAGTCGACCAGGACCGAAGCGTTACGGATATAATAGAGATCCGCCTCGGTCTTGGCGCGCACACCCTCGGCCGTGTCGACGTAGCCGACCGTGATCTGCGCAAGGCCGCTGATCCCCGGGCGCATCACATGACGTTGGCGATAGCCCGGGATCTCGGTCAGATAGCGTCGCGCATGGACGATGTAGTCGGGGCGTGGGCCGATCAGGCTCATCTCGCCCTTCAGCACATTGATGATCTGCGGAAGTTCATCGACCCGCGTGCGCCGAAGCAGGCGACCAAGCGAGGTGATCCGGTGCAGTTCAGGCGGATCGTAGGGACCGCGCGCGATCTTGGGCGCGGCGATCATGGTGCGGAACTTGATTGTCCGGAACGGGCGGCAGCCAAGACCCATCCGCTCCTGCAGATAGAATAGCCGCCCGCGGTTCAGGAAAGGGTTGAGAATGAGAAGGATGAGCGCGATCTGGACAAGGATTGGCAGAAGCAACAGGGAGACGGCGATATCGAAGCCCCGCTTGAACATACGATATTCGCGCCGCTGCCTGGCCGGGCTCTCCGCCAGCCTCTCGAGTTGAGCATTCATTCGACACACCTCGCCAGACAGCCTGCAAACGCCCAACCACGGCGAGCAGGTCACAGGAACGTGTCTTGGCTAGCATGAAACTCTTTTGATTGCACCTCCTGCCACCCGTCGTCGGCATCCTCGGCAGAAAGACGTCGAGATCATGACAAGTCTCTGAAAATAAGAGCTTTAGCGCAGCGTTAACTCCTGCGACCCCATCCTTCGTGCGGGTGGGAAATGCGGCGACTGGCCGCATCGCGGGAGTGAACGATGCACAAACACAGGTTGTGCGGCCTTGGGGCCGTGCGGGTGATTCTTGTTGCTGTCAGTCTGACGACAGCGACGGCAGGTCAGGCGCAACAGGTGATCGTGATCGGTGATGATCGCGGTGGCGGGATCAACACAAGGGCGCGGATCGTCGATCAGATTCGCGCCGCTCATGCGCGGGTCGAGATTCGCGGCACCATCTGCTATTCGGCCTGCACGATGTATCTGGGTGCGGGAGATGTCTGCGTCAGCCCGGGCACGACATTCGGCTTTCACGGCCCCACGCGCAACGGACGGGCACTCGCGCCTGAAGCAGCGGAACGCTGGAGCGCGGTCATGGCGCGCTACTACCCTGAAGCCTTGCGCCAATGGTTCATGAGCACTGCCCGCTTTGCAACGGGCGATATCTACCGCGTCAGCGGAGCCGAGATCATACGTTACGGCTATCGTGCCTGCTGATTACTGTGTGTCGGACGAACTGGATGAGCCGCCCGCACCCAAGGCGAGCGCCAGACCTGCCCCTGCGAGTGCGAGACCGCCGCCACCGAGGCCACCCAGAAGCGGGACGACACCAGCGGCCTCTTCCTCGCAGACCACCTCGACCCGATCCTCGATCGGGTTGAAGGCCGCGCTCTGGACAGCGCGATCCTCGCAAACGCCGCTCTCGACCGCGATCTGGTAAAGCTCGGCAGGGGTGGCCGTGCTCAGGTCACCCGTCTGCGCCAGCAACGGCGCTGCGGCGAGCGAAACCGCTGCCGCCGTCATGAACATCATCTTCACCTGGCAACCCTCTTTGTCTGCAAACACTGGCATCCATTCTAGCACTGCCATGCACCCCATGGCCACAACAAAGAGGTTAAATTCCTTTAGGCCGATTCGAAACGCGGCACCCCGTCGCCAAGGATCACGGCGCTCAACCTCCCGCCCGCCCACGCGCCGGTGTCGATCATGATGATTCCCTTGCCGATCCGGGGCTCGGGCACGGTCACATGACCGTGGACGACCCAGAGTCCGTCGCGGCGCAGTTTCCGTCCGCAATCGGGATGGCCCCAGATCAGGCTGTCGTCCTGGACCTCGGGCGGACGGGCGGGATCAGGGCCGGCATGGCTCACCACGACGTTCCCCGAACGCCAGAACAGCGGGCGGGCGCGCAGCCAGGCGATGCGCTCCTCGCCCAGAGCCCGCACAGTGCGGTCACGCAGGGCAGGCAGGCCCGCGGGCGAAAGATCGCCGGTCACGCCAAGGCTCGCCAGTGTCTGCAGGCCACCATTGCGCAACCAGCGCGGCCCTTCCTTCCCGGGCGCGTCGAGAAAACCCAGCAGCATCGCTTCATGATTGCCCATCAGGCAGACGACCTCCGCGCGCGACATGACAAGGTCGATCACGGCGGCGGACTCTTCTCCCCGGTCGATGAGGTCACCGACCAGCACGACCTGCCCCGGCAGGCGCGGCAACAGTGCCCTGAGCTTGGAAAGGCAACCGTGGACATCACCGACAATGCTGACGACTTGCCCGGGATCAGGTGGCGCAATGGGTGCGGCGCGGAGGGTCAGGCGGTGGATGAAAGACAGCATGGCGCTCCGGATCGACTGGGCAACAAGATCTAGCACGGTGCGCACCCCCGCACCACCATGCTGTGCGGACGTGCTGGACGGATCGTGTTGTGCATGACAAATGGAGTGTGAAATGCAACCATTACACGATACATGTCAGCAGATAACAACTCATACGATATTCTCGCTGCGGCACTGCGAGGCGCACCCCTTGCAATTACGGCACCGGTAGTCACGGCGGTCGAGGTACACGGTGTCGGGCCGCTTCTTCTGGCACGCACCGGAGCGACCTCCCTGAAACGCATCGCGCGAGCGCGGGCGATGTGGGAGCTGCGGCACCGGCAGATTCTGGCAGGGCTGCTTGAGGCTCTGGCTGCGCGCGGCATGCGGGCGCTGGTGATCAAGGGAACTGCGCTGGCCTATGATCTCTATCCCGATGCCGCATTGCGCCCGCGCGGGGATACCGATCTGCTGATCGCCCCCTCCGATCTGGACCGGGTGCGGGAGCTTCTCGCCGCGCAGGGCTTTTCCCGGCCGACCGGGGAGAATGCGCCGGCAGGCTCGACGCAGGAGGTGTGGCATATCGTCCCGCCGGGCAGTACTGCTCATGACATCGACCTGCACTGGCAGGCGTTCAACGGGCCGTCACTGGCACCGGTCATCCCGGTGGAGGAGGCGATGGCCGAGGGGCTCCCGCTGCCCCGTCTCGCGCCGGAGGCGCGGGGCCTGTCGCGCGGGCACGGGCTTCTGCATTCCTGCATCCACCGTGCGCAGCACATCCTCAGCCCCTATTTCGTGGATGGCAAGGCGCATTACGGCGGTGACCGGCTCATCTGGCTGTACGACATCGACCTGCTGGCCCGTGCGCTGAATGCCGGGGAATGGGAGTCGTTCGCCTCCCGCGCCATCGCGCGCGGGGTCGCGCCGGTCTGTCGTGGTGCGCTCGAGGAAGCGCAGCGCCTGCTTGGCACGCCTCTGCCCGGCGATGTCATGGCGCGGCTCGGGGCAGCACCGGAAGGTGCCGTCACACGCTATCTGCTGGGCAGCGGCCGCAAGGGCCGGGCCATGGCCGATCTGCGGGCGAGCGGGGCAGGCGGAGCGTGGCGCTACCTGCGCGCGCGGCTCCTGCCGCCCGCCGCCATCGTCCGGGGACAATATCCGCACAGCCGGTGGCCTCTGCCCTTTCTCTACCTGCGCCGCATCGGCCGGTTCGTGACCGGGAGGCGCCAGTGACGCTGCGCCGGATCCTGCGGCTGGCCCAGCCCTGGCGCTGGCCGATCGTGCTGCTCATCGTGATCATGCTGGGCGAATCGCTCGCCTCGCTGGCGGTGCCATGGTTCGCCGGACTGCTGGCGGCGGATGTGCTGGCGGGGATGTTCGGCACCGACTGGTGGCTCGTGGCGAAACTCATCGGCCTTCTGGCCGTCGCCGCCGCCCTGCGCGGCATCTCGAGCCTCGTCTCGGGGCGGATCGGTCTTGCGGTGCTGAGCGACCTGCGCGCCATGGTCCATGACCATGTGGTCAACCTGCCGATCGGCTTTCACCAGGACAGCCGACGCGGCGACCTGATGTCGCTCATGACATGGGAGGTGGGGCGGCTGTCGAGCTATCTCACCGGCACGCTGGTCTCGATCCTGCCGAGCGTCGTCACGGCGGCGGGCGCGATGGTCATGATGGCGCGGATCGACCTGTTGCTCGCCATGGTCGTGCCGATCCTGATTCCGGTGTTCTTCCTCGTCTCGCGGCTGATCGGGCGGCGGTTGCGGGGCCTGTCCACGCGGGTGCAGAAGGCCGAGGCGGCGGTGATGGCCAGCGCGCAGCAGACGCTCGAGATCCTGCCCGCGATCAAGACCTTCACGCGCGAGCCCGAGACCTCATCCGGCTACCGTGCCGATGTGGACCGGGCGCAGAATGCGGCCTTTGCCGAGCTTTCGGCCTATGCGGTCATGGGCCCGGTCACGCAGTTCATCACCGGCGCGGCGGCGGTGATCCTGCTTGCGCTTGCCGGACAGGCGGTCGGGGGGCGTGACCTGACGGCCTCCGGCGCGGTGAGCTTCATGCTTTACGCGGCCCTTCTCACCCGGCCGATGTCGGCGCTGGTCGATGTTTGGGGGCGAACGCAGGTGGTGCGCGGGGTGCTCGACCGGATGGGCCGGGTGCTCGATCTGGACATCGAGACGGGTGGCGCGGGACGGATCGGCCGCGCGCGAGGTGAGATTGCGGTCACGGACCTGCATTTCACCTATCCCGACCGGCCCGAGGTGCTGCGCGGGGTCGATCTGCGCATCGCCGCGGGGGACTGCGTGGCGCTCACCGGGGCGAACGGGGCGGGCAAGACCACGCTCACCGCGCTGATCATGGGGCTGATGCCGCCCTCGGCGGGGGAGATTACGCTTGACGGCATCCCCGTCGACACGCTCGCCTTGCGCGATCTGCGGCGGCAGTTCGGGCATGTGCCGCAGCGCCCGCTGCTCTTCAACGGCACGATTCGCGACAATATCGCCTTCGGGCTGCCCGGCGCGGGCGAGGCGCAGGTCGTCGCCGCTGCGCGGGCGGCGCAGGCGGATGATTTCGTGCGCACCCTGCCGGACGGCTATGACACGATGATCGGCGACGAGGGCGTGCGGCTTTCGGGCGGGCAGAGCCAGCGGGTCGCGTTCGCCCGGGCACTCATCAAGGATCCGCCGGTGCTGATCCTCGACGAGGCCACGTCCATGTATGACCTTGACGGTGAAAGCGCCTTCGTTGCCGCTGCCGCAACCGCGCTGGCGGGGCGGACGGTGATCCTCATCACCCACCGCCCGGCCACGCTGGCGCTGGCCGGCCGGGTGCTGCGGCTGGAGAACGGGAGACTGGGCGAGAGATGAGCGGCATCTGCGGCATCTTCCGCCTCGACGGCGGCGAACCCTGGGGGCTCGACCGCATGCTGGCGCAACTGGCGCGGCGTGGCCCGGACGGCAGCCATGCGCATCGCGCGGGTCATGTCGCGCTCGGCCATGCGGCGCTGAACACCACGCCGGAAAGCCTGCACGAATCGCTCCCCCTCACCCATGAGCCCACTGGCTGCACGATCACGGCCGATCTGCGGATCGACAACCGGGCGGAACTGATCGAGGCGCTTTCCCTGCCCGCAGGCCGGATCATCGGTGACGGCGAGATCGTCCTGCACGCCTGGCTGAAATGGGGCGAGGATTGCCCGGATCGCCTGCTCGGCGATTTCGCTTTCGTCATCCATGACCCGCGCCGCAACTGCCTGTTCGGGGCACGCGACCAGACCGGGATGAAGCAGCTCATCCACGCGCATATGCCTGGCCGCGTCTTTGCCTTTGCCTCCGAACCCGAAGCCGTCACCCTGGCCGATGGCATCCCCCGCCGTGTCAACGAGGCGCGGATCGCGGATTTTCTCGAGGATTACCTCGAAGGCGTCGATTACACCTCGACCTTCTTCGAGGGGGTCTTCCGCCTGCCACCCGCGCATCGGTTCATCGTCACGCCCGACAGGCTTGCGGTCAGCCGTTACTGGGCCCTGACCCCCGGCCCGAAACTGAAGCTGCCCACAGACCGCGACCATGTCGAAGCCTTCCTTGACACCTTCCGGCAGGCGGTCGAATCGCGGCTGCGGGTGGCGGGGCCGGTGGGGTCGATGCTGTCGGGGGGGATGGATTCCGGCTCGGTCGTCGCCGTCGCCGCGAGGGTGCTCGAGGCCCGGGGCGAAGGACCGCTGCACACTTTCTCCTGCCTCGGGCCCGACCCCGGGACCTGCGTGGAGACCCGTACCGCCCTTGCAGCCATTGCCGGGGTGCCGAACCTCGCGCCGCATGTCGCGGATTACACGCAGCTGGGGCCGTATCTCGACGACCTCGCCCGCCTGACAAGCGAAGTGGCCGAGCCCTTCGACGGCCATATGGTCCTGCCGCGCATGGCCTATCTTCTCGCGCATCGGGAAGGGGTGAAGGTCGTGCTCGACGGGATGGGCGGCGACAATGCGCTCTCGTCCAGCGGGCGGCTCACGCGGCTGATCCGTGCGGGAAGATGGGTGACCGCATGGGAGGAATCGGCCGGAATGGCGCATTACTGGCGCGGGCGGCGGAAATGGTTCCTGAAGCCGGCGATCCGGCAGGCGCTGGTTCCCGATGTCGCGCGGCGCCTGCGGCGGCGCTGGCAGGACCGGCGCGAGGATGATGCGCCCGAACGCTGCCTGCTGAACCCCGCCTTCGCCGCAAGCGTGAACCTCGCCGCCCGCAAACGGGCGTTCCGCGCCCTCCGCCCGCCCGCGCTGCTCTCTGCGGCAAGGGCGCGGGCGGCGGCCTTCACCCATACATTCGAGATCGTCGGGCGCGAACGCTATGACCGTGTGGCCTCGGAACAGGGAATCGAGCCCCGCGACCCGTTCCATGACCGCCGCGTGATCGAACACGCCCTGCGCCTGCCCGATGCGCAGGTCGGCGGCGGCGGCTGGCACAAGCGTATCCTGCGCGAAATGACCGACGGCCTGCTGCCCGACGAGGTGCGCTGGCGGGTGGGCAAGGAGCATGTGGGCGGGCGGTATATCGAGGCGCTGAGGGAGGCCGGGACAGACCCGCACCCGGCCGATACCGCCGTGGCGTCCCGGTATCTTGCCGGGACCACGGCGGACAGGCCCGAATCGGTGGCCCATCTCCACGACTGGCTGAACCGCATCGGCGCAGGTGACAAGGGTGACGGGTGACGGCACACCCCCGTCATTGCGAGCGCAGCGAAACAACCTACCCCTTTCCACTTGCCCACCGGGTAGATTGCCGCACCGGCTTCGCCTCCTCGCAATGACGGGGGCTTGTTCAACCTCCCATCAGGCCCCGGATGCGCTCGATCAGCGCGTGGTCGACCGGGATGCTCTCCCGCAGGTTTCGCGCCCGTGTCTCGTGCCGCCGCATTCCGGGCAGGCGTGCGCCCTGGACGGTGATGCGGGCGAACAGGTCCTCGGCCGCGGCGGTGTGGTCCTCTCCACCGGACAACAGGGCCGGATCGAAAGCGAGGATCAGCTCGCCGTGGCAGGGCGCGGCGTCATGGCCCGCGCCGAATTCGCCTGATTGCAGGCTCGTGCGGTCGCCGATCATCGGCCCGGCCATCAGTTCGATCATTGTTGCGATGGCCGATCCCTTGTGGCCGCCGAAGGGCAGCATCACCCCGGCCAGAACCTGCGCCGGATCCGTCGTGGGGATGCCCCCGGGGTCGAGGCCCCAGCCTTCGGGTACGGGCCGTCCCTCCTGCCGGTAGCGCGCGATCTCGGCCCGTGCGGCTGCGGTGGTCGCAAGGTCGAAGACATAGGGCGGATGGCCGGGCCGAGGCCAGGCGAAGGCCAGCGGATTGGTACCGAGCACCGGCTCCCTGCCGCCCGCGGGCGCGACCCAGGCATGGGTCGGGTTCATCGACATCCCGACAAGGCCCCGTTCCGCGATCGCCTCGACCACAGGCCAGAGCGCGGTGGAATGAAAGCCGTTCCGCACGGCCAGAAGCCCGAGGCCGAGCGTCCCTGCCGCCTCGCACAGCATCGGAAGCCCGGCCATCGCCGCCGCGGCTGAAAACCCGAAATCCGCATCGGCCCGGATCACCGCCGGAGTCACCCGTTCCGCCTGCGGCCGGGCCGCGCGGTTGAACCCGGGATGCGCCATCGTGTCGAGCGTGCCCGGCAGGCGGCGCAGCCCGTGCGAGAGCGCGCCATCCTGTTCGGCCCTCGCCAGCATGTCCGCCATCGCCCGGGCCTGTTCTTGGGAAAGGCCATGAAAACGCAGGAAATCGAAGGCGAGCCCGCCGATCTCCTCCACCGAAAGCCGAATCTCCTTGCCCATGCCTGCCTCTCTGCTGCGCCCTGTCTGTCCCGCCATCTGCCCGATCCGCCCCGTGGCGGCAATCGGCCGGGCCGGTCACCGCCACCACCGTCATCGCGAGCGTCAGCGCAGCAACCCTGACTCCACGTCTCCGGCCTGCCGCACCGGCTGACGCCTCCTCGCAGTGACGGAGTTTCCGCCGTCAGGCGCGTCCCTGGACCGGTGACAGGAGCAGCGGGTCGATGCCGAGCGTGGCCAGCGCCCGTGTCCATTTGCTGTCGTCATTGCCATCGAAGACGATTTCCCGCTGCGGCGTGGCGACGAGCCAGGCGTTCTGGGCGATTTCCTCGTCAAGCTGGCCCGGCCCCCAACCCGCATAGCCCAGGGCGAACAGCGAGTGTTCCGGGCCCCTGCCGCCGGCCATGCTCTCGAGGATCTCGGTCGTGGCCGACATCGCCGTGTCATCGTCGATCCGCATCGTGCCATGCGTCCCGGGATAGTCGGTGCTGTGCAGCACGAAGCCGCGCCCCAGTTCGACCGGCCCGCCGAACCGGACCCGGATCGCCGCCGCATCCTGACCGTGCTCGATCCCGAGCTGATCGAGAAGGTCGCTGAAATCGACATCCGGCGCGGGCTTGTTGATGATCAGCCCCATCGCGCCCTCGGGGGTATGGGCGCACAGGTAGATCACCGCGCGGGCAAAGCGCGGGTCCGCCATGGCGGGCGTGGCGATGAGAAGATGTGCGGCGAGGCCGTCTGTCCTGTCCATATCGCGATGATGTGATGCGAACCGGCTACGTTCAAGTGTGTCCGTCCCGTGTCATCAAGGCAAAGTGACTTTCACTTTCCTCGCCGGGGGACGATCTCTGCCCCATGCTTCGGATTCTTGCCGCCACCCTCGCGCTTGTCGCCTCTGCCGCCCTTGCCGATGATCCGGCCGACGAGGCCGGCCTCGTGTCGATGGAAGTGCTCCCCGGCTGGGAAACTTCGCGCGGGACGGTGATGTCCGGCGTGCGCCTGCGTCTGGCGCCGGGATGGAAGACCTACTGGCGCGCCCCCGGCGAGGCCGGCATCCCGCCGCGGTTTTCCTGGGCCGGGTCCGAGAACCTCGCCTCCGCCGGTTTTCACTGGCCGGTGCCTGACGTGTTCGAGACCTCGGGCCTGCGTTCGATCGGCTATCATGACGAGGTCGTGATCCCGATGGAACTGACCCCCGCCGACCACGCCAGCGAGATTCGCCTTGCCGGACGGGTCGAACTGGGCGTCTGCGAGGATATCTGCGTGCCCGTCAGCCTGGATTTTGCTGCCGACCTGCCGGTCAGCGAGCGCCGCGATCCGGCCATCGTCGCGGCGCTGGTCGATCAGCCGATGCCGGCCGAGGAGGCGGGCGTCTCGGGCGTAAGCTGCAGCTTCGTGCCCGACGGGCGGCGGATGCAGGTGACGGCGGCGATTGATCTGCCCCCGCTCGGCCTTGACGAGATGGTGGTGATCGAGTCGGGCGATCCCGGTCTCTGGGTCTCAGCCGCGCAGGCCGGACGGGACGGGGCACGGCTGACGGCAAGCGCGATGATCGTGCCGACCGGCGACGGCCCCGTGTCCATTGACCGCGCCCGGATGCGCATCACCATTATCGCCGATGGCGAGGCTGTCGATATTCGCGGCTGCCCCGCCCCCCGGGACTGAAGGCTCAGGGCCTGCGGCGCAGGCGGATGACCACATCGACGGCGGTGATCTCGCATCCTTCGGGCGCGCGTGGCAGACGGCGGATTTCCAGCTCGTTCTCGGGCGCATCCGAAAGCTGGGCCGTCTCTTCCCAGTAGAAATGCGGGTGGTTGGTCGTGTTCGTGTCGAAATGGCTTTTCGTGCCGTCGACCCGGATCTCGCGCAGGAGCCCTGCGGTGCAGAAGGCACCGAGCGTGTTGTAGACCGTGGCGAGCGAGACCTGCTCGTCCCCCGCTTCGGTGGCGGCATGGAGCAGTTCGGCGGTGACGTGACGGTTGCGCCCGTCGCCCACGAGCAGCGCGGCAAGCGCGAGCCTCTGCCGCGTGGGCCGCAGTCCCGCGTTGTCAAGCCAGGCGGCGGCGCGTGTCCTGGCCTCGTCCGAGGTTGCCTCCGCAGCCACGGAAGGCGCGGCCGGGGGCGATGGCGGTTCCCTGCTCATGTCCTGAAAATAGGACATCGTGCCCCCGGTTTTCAACTCCCCCCTCCCGGACGGCCCGTGCAGGCTGCAGGTGACGTGGCTTTTCGCGCACTTGCTCTCTTTCGGGCCGGGGTGCTAGACGGGCCAGAGCCACGATCCTGCAAAGGAAGATAGCCCGCATGGCCCTTTATCCGAACCGCTTCGACCGCGAGGCTCTTCTTGCCTGTGCGCGTGGTGAATTGTTCGGACCGGGCAATGCCCAGCTTCCCGAACCGCCGATGCTCATGATCGACCGGATCACCGACATCAGCGGCGACGGCGGCAAGCACGGCAAGGGCCATGTGGTCGCTGAATTCGACATCAGCCCCGACCTGTGGTTCTTCGAATGCCATTTTCCCGGCAATCCGATCATGCCCGGCTGCCTTGGTCTGGACGGGCTCTGGCAACTCACCGGCTTCAACCTGGGCTGGCGCGGGTGGCAGGGGCGCGGCTATGCTCTGGGCGTCGGCGAGGTGAAGCTGACCGGAATGGTTCGCCCCGACCGCAGGATGCTGACCTATCGGGTCGATTTCACCAAGGCCGTGCAGTCGCGAAGGCTGACGATGGGCGTGGCCGATGGTATCGTCGAGGCCGACGGAGAAGAGATCTATCAGGTGCGGGACATGAAGGTCGCGCTCTCGGCCGAGTGAACCGGCGCCCGCGAACGGAGGAATGCCCCCATGCGTGAAGGCTCCATGCGCCGCGTCGTCGTGACCGGACTTGGCATCGTCTCGCCCATTGGTAACAGCGCGGACGAGGTGAGTGCCGCGTTGCGTGCAGGCCGTTCGGGCGTGGAATTCGTGCCGGAAATGGCCGAACACGGCTTTCGCAGCCAGGTGGCGGGCACGCTCAAGATCGACCCCGCGGATCACGTGGACAAGCGCCGCATGCGGTTCATGGGGCCGGGCGCGGCCTATGCGTATATCGCCATGGAACAGGCCATCGCCGACGCGGGCCTCACCGCAGCCGAAGTCAGCAACGAACGCACCGGCGTCATTGCGGGTTCCGGCGGCCCCTCGACCAGCGCGCTGTTCGCGGCACATCAGTCGGTCCTGTCGCACAAGAGCACACGCCGGGTCGGCCCGTTCGCCGTGCCCAAGGCGATGTGTTCGACCGTGGCGGCGAATCTCGCGACCGCCTTTCAGATCAAGGGCATGAGCTACTCCATCACCTCGGCCTGTTCGACTTCGCTCCATTGCATCGGCGCGGCGGCGGAACAGATCGCCTTCGGCAAGCAGGACGTGATGTTCGCGGGCGGCGGGGAGGAGCTCGACTGGACGCTGTCGTGCCTCTTCGACGCAATGGGGGCGATGTCGTCGAAGTTCAACGACACGCCCGAACGCGCGAGCCGGGCCTTCGACGCCGGTCGTGACGGATTCGTCATTGCCGGGGGCGGCGGGATCGTGGTGCTCGAGGAGCTGGAACGCGCCCGCGCCCGCGGTGCCCGCATCCTTGCCGAGGTCACGGGCTTCGCCGCCACCTCCGACGGCCATGACATGGTCGCTCCATCCGGCGAAGGCGGGGAGCGGGCGATGCGGCTCGCGTTGTCGCAACTGGCCGAAGGGCGGCGGGTCGGATATGTCAACGCGCATGGCACATCGACCCCGGTGGGCGACGTGGGCGAGATCGAGGCCGTCCGCCGCACCTTCGCCGACCGCCCCGAAGGGCAGCCGCCCGTCTCCTCGACCAAGAGCATGACCGGCCACAGCCAGGGCGCGACCGGGGCCCAGGAGGCGATCTATTGCCTGCTGATGCTCGCCGGAGATTTCATCGCCCCCTCGATCAATATCGAGACGCTCGACCCCGCCATCCGGCCGGAGGAGATCGCGACCTCCCTGATCGAGAATGCGGGGCTCGATACGGCGATGACCAATTCCTTCGGCTTCGGCGGCACGAACGGTTCGATGCTGCTGTCGCGTCTGCTGGATTGACGGGGGCGGGCATGGCATTCGATCTGACGGGCAAGCGCGCGCTGGTGATGGGTGTCGCCAACAGCCATTCCATCGCCTGGGGAATTGCGAAGGCGCTGCATGGCGCAGGGGCGGAGCTTGCCTTCACCTATCAGGGCGAGGCTTTCGGACGCCGGGTCGCGCCGTTGGCGGCAGAGGTCGGCTCGGATTTTCTCGTCGATGCCGATGTGACGGATGATGCCAGCCTCGACCGCGCCTTCGATGCGGTGGCGGAGCGCTGGGGCACGCTCGACATCCTTGTCCATGCTATCGCCTTCTCCGACAAGGACGAGCTGCAAGGGCGCTTCATCAATACCACGCGCGCCAATTTCAGGACTTCGATGGAGATCTCCTGCTACTCGCTCATCGATGTGGCGGGCCGTGCGCGGCCGCTGATGACGGATGGCGGCTCGATCATCACGCTCACCTATCAGGGCTCGCAGAGGGTCACGCCGAATTACAACGTGATGGGTGTGGCCAAGGCAGCACTGGAATCGGCGGTGCGCTATCTGGCCAACGACCTCGGCCCCGAGGGGATTCGCGTCAACGCCATCAGCCCCGGCCCGATGAAGACGCTGGCGGGCGCGGCCATCGGCGGTGCCCGCGCGACCTTCCGCCATACCGAGGCGAACGCGCCTTTGCGTGCGAACGCCACGCTCGAGGCGATCGGTGGCACGGCAGTGTGGCTCTCGTCCGAGGCAGGCGGCAGCACCACTGGAGCGACCATCCTCGTGGACGGCGGCTTTCACGTGCTGTCGATGCCGCAACCGGAAAATCTCTGACGCCTACACCCCCGCCCCGATCAGTTCCCGCGCGATCTCGCGCGCGATCGGCGCGGCCTGGGCTGCGTTCATGCCGGGACTGAGCCGTTCGTCGTAGAGGATGCGCAGCAATAGCTCGTCATGGCGGGTCAGCAGTGAGAATTCCTCGTCGTCATTGAAGATCGAGGGCCGCACCTGCGGATGGTCACTGGCCAACCCCAGCCCCTGGGCGAGTTCCTCGTGAATGCAGGCCAGCCGCAGCCGGTCGGGATGTTCGCTGCGGATGATCGCGACCGCCCCGGTGTAGACATGGCTTCCGGGCTCGGAAAACGCCACCACCATGCACATGGTCGAACGCGGCAGGTTGCGGATCGCGAGCAACGAGCTTTCGGCGATGCCGGGGATCAGTTCCCGCAGTTGCGGAACCGCCGCGAGCCGTTCGTCCTCGCTCAGGAACAGGACGTGAAAATTGGCCTCGCGTTCATTGCGGGCCATGCCGATGTCATGCCGGGTAGCCCGCGCCAGCCGGGAGACGTAGCTTGTGACCGAGGCCCGGTCCCGGGCCGCCTGCGCAGGCGTGGTCGAAGGGCCGGATTCAACATGATAACGCACCGGCCCTTCCCAGCGGCGCAGGCTCGAAAGCCGCATCTGCTGAACAAGGCCTGAGCGGCTCTCGACATGTTCGTCATAGAGTGCGACCCGGACGAAATTGCGGGCGAGCATCTCGTCGGTGAAGGGCGTGTCCGCGCCGCCGCCATCCGTGCGCATCAGGCCCTGAGCGAGCAGATCGTTCTGTCGTCGCTGGTAATATACGGTGAGCGCACGGCTGAAGTCCGAGCGCTCGCTTTCGGCGGCGGGTGCCTCGGCCCGTGCGGGGGGGAGGGGGGCCGATTCCGGTGCGGTTGTCGGCGGGACGGCGGTCTCGCAGGCCGCGAGAAGCACCAGACCGGCAAGCGCGGCTGCCTGAGGCTTCCATCCCTTCACGATTGCCACCCCCTCCCACCTTGCCGATATCCGGCCGGGTCAGCCTCCGGCAGAGTCCGCCGTGTCGTCCCCGGCTTCCGCAGCGGGCGGCGGCGTCACCGCCCTTGCCTTGGCCGACGCGAGCGTGTCCTTGAGGTCCTGCTCCATCCGCTGCAGCTCGGCCTCGGCCTTGGCGCGCCGGACCTTGCCCTCGTCGGCGATCTGCAGGCTTTCGTTGATCGTGGCGATCAGGTTCTCGTTCGCGGCCTTCACTGCCTCGATGTCGAAGACGCCGCGCTCCATCTCCTCGCGGATGGTCTTGTTGGCATCGCGCAGGTTCTCGGCGTTGGCCGTGAGGAGTTCGTTGGTCAGGTCGCTGGCCTCGCGTACCGAACGGGCGGCATCGGCCGAGCGCTGGATCGTCACCGCCTGGGCAAGCTGGGTCTCCCAGAGCGGCACGGTGTTGACGAGGGTCGAGTTGATCTTCGTCACCAGTGACTTGTCGTTCTCCTGCACCAGCCGGATCGAGGGCAGCGACTGCATCGTCACCTGGCGGGTGAGCTTGAGGTCATGCACGCGGCGTTCCAGATCGTCGCGCGCGGCACGCAGGTCGCGCAGTTCCTGAGCCTTGATCATCCCCTCGTTTTCGGGAGCGGCCGTGACCTCGGC
Source organism: uncultured Rubellimicrobium sp. (assembly GCA_964443055.1). Taxonomy (GTDB): domain Bacteria; phylum Pseudomonadota; class Alphaproteobacteria; order Rhodobacterales; family Rhodobacteraceae; genus JADYZU01. Next base: position 4,340 of record CAYUBT010000025.1, on the reverse strand, counting down.
CTCCTTCGCGGGGATCGTCGTTGTATCCAGATCGGTGATCTTGGCCTCGCCCGCGGCGATGTAGAGTGCCAGTTCGTCATAGAAATCAAGCGTCTTGCCGTACAGAAGGTCAAGGCTCTCGATATCCTTCAGAAGCACCTGCTCATGCTTGAGAAGATCGGTCTCCACGCTGTCGATCTGGTCGCGGACCTCCTCGAATCGTGCGGCGAAGCGGGCGACGGGTGCGGCGCGGCCAAGCAGGCGGTCGAAGAACGACCGTTCACGGCGCACGTCGAGTTCTTCGGCGGAGAAGCCCCGGATCACCGTCACCATGTCGCGCAGGCTGTCGCCGGCAGGGCCGACATCCTTGTTCCGGACTCCTTCGAGCATGGCGCGGCTGATTGATTGCAGTTCCGCCTGCGCCCCGCTGCCGAAGGCGACGATCGAATTGGTGTTCCCCATGTCGATTTCGGCCATCCGCTTGCGGATTTCGTCGGATTGTTCCGGCGTTGCCTGCTCGAGAGGCACCACCTCGGTCGCGGGTTCCGGCAGGATCGCCGCCGTTACCCGTTCGGCCTCGGCCAGTGCCGTGGCGGCCTCTTCGCGGACGTCGCTCATGTTACATCACTCCTGGGTTTCGTTCCGTTTCACGCGCCCCTGGGGGCAGTCCAGTCTCTCGTTCATTCCGGGCGCACACCCTCGCGTGCGAGGCGGTCGCGCAGGACCTTGATCTCGATATCCATGGCCTCGCGGCCGCCTTCGAGGAACTGCTGGGTCCGGTCCGTGAAATTGGCCTCCAGATCGGTCAGCAGGGCCTCGTAATCCGCGCGGGCGTCGGGCTTGCGGCTGCGCGAATAGACCTCGACAAAACGCGCGGTCGCATCACGTGCGCCCATCAGATAGATGATGAGATATTTCTTGGCGTCCGGCAGGTCGCGCGGCGCTTCCTCAACCGTGCGGATCATGCGTCGGGCAATGGCCTGAAAGGTCGCGACCCGTCCTTCAAGCGCGCGATCCGAGAGCCGGGCGATCTGTTCCTTCATATCTGCGAGATATTTCTCGGCCTCGTCGACGACGCGGGCGACGCGGTCCTGCTGGAAGGAATCGATGCCCTCGATCCGCTTGTCGCGCAAGGGGTCGGGGCCGAAGGCCCCCATATGCAGGGCGAAGGCGACGACCCCGTAAAGCACTGCGCCCCAGAGCGGCGTCGTGGACAGTGCGGCGAGACCGACGCCGCCGCCGATGAGCAGGCCACCGACGATCTTGCGCGGCACGAGCGGCTTGCGCGCCACCGAGCGCGCGTTGAAGGCGGCATGGGCCCGCAGCCCTTCGCGCGTGAGCCAGGCACCTAGCGCCATCGCCGCTGCCGCGATCAGCCCGCGCACCAGACCCGATGCCCCGTCGCCCAGCGACAGGACCGCTGCCAGGACCGCCGGGATGAAGAGCAGGTTCGAGCGCGCCCCGGCGGCATCGACGCGACGATCCTCGGCCACGGCATGGCGCAAGGGATCGGCCCCCGGACGCGAGTTTTCGGGCGAGTGTGCGCCTCCGAACCGCTCGGCCATCTAGAGACCGCCCAGCCAGCCGGTGACGATGCCGATCATGAGCACCAGAAGCAGCCCGTAGGAGACATGGCGCAAGAGCGCAGGCATGGAATCCTCTCTCTCGCCCGCATGGGGCAGGGTGGCGCGGGGCTGGAGCCCCGTCGCGATGGACAGGAACCGCAGGACCGCCGCCGCCGCATAGACGAGCGACGCGAACAGCACCAGAGTTATGATGACCCGCACCATATGCATATCCTGCAAGACATTGCCTGCAGATAATAGGGGATCACGGCACGGGTTTCGAGAGGGGATGACGGTTTTGACCCTGCGTCATGCGACGTCCCGCTGCTGATTCCGGCGCTATCGCTTCTTCGACGGCCCCGGATTGCGCGGCTTCCCGCCACGCGGAGCCGCGCCCCGCCCCGGCGGCCCGTTGCGCGAGGGTGCGCCGTGGCCGGGCTTCCGTGGTCCACCGACCCCCTTGCGGTCGCCGGATGTTACCCGCGCGCCTTCCGGGGCCCGGCCTTTCCATGGCTTGCCTGCATGCCCCGACCCGCCGCCTTCAGCGCGCGCGGGACGCGCGTCTGCTCGTTCACTGCGCGCAGGGCGTGCGTCCGTCCGGTCCTGACGACCTCTGCCGGGCGCTCCGGCTTTCTGATGCGGCCCGCTCCCGCCGTCCCTGCGCTGGGAAGACCGCGCCGGTCTGTCACCGGCTGCATCTCTCCCGTCCGGACGCTCCGTCCGATTCTCCCGCGCGGGCCGGCCGTCATTGCCGCGTGCGGGGTGCGATCCTGACTTTGCTGCGAAGCCGGAGCGCGCAGGGCGCGCATCCGCCCGGTCGTCCCGGCTGCGGTGATGCGGCTTGTCTCCGGATTTCGGCGCGCCTGCCCGGTCCCTGTGGTGGGCAGGCCGCGCGGGCTTGTCCCGGGACGGAGGCCCTTCGCCGGGCCGGGCCGTCCTGTCCCCCGCCGCTTTGCGGGATGGCCCGCGCTCGGCCCGTCTGCCTGCAGGTGCGGGTTTGCCGCCGGGGCCGGCAGCCCCGGGCGCGCGTGCCCCGGCCGGTCGAGCATCCGCCCCCCTGTCCGCCTCTGGCCTGCGCTTGCGCAGGACCCGCACCTTGCCCGTCCGCCCCGCATCCGCCGAGAGGCGTTCCCGCCCGGGCCCGGCGGGCCGGGCCGGGGGTGCCTCGTCCCTGGCGTCGAGCCCGAGTTGGTCGCGCACCACGCGCGGACGCACTTCCTCGACCGCGCCGGGGGCGAGTTCGCCCAGCTGGAACGGCCCGTAGCTGATGCGGATGAGCCGGTTCACCCTGAGGCCCAGATGCTCCATCACCCGCCGGATTTCACGGTTTCGCCCTTCGCGCAGGCCGACCGTGAGCCAGGCGTTCGCGCCCTGCTGGCGGTCGAGGCGAACTTCCATCGGCGCATAGGCGACGCCGTCCACCGTGACTCCGGCGCGCATGGCCGCAAGGGCCGCCTCGCCCGGCTCGCCGTTCACCCGCACACGGTAGCGGCGCAGCCAGGCGGTCGAGGGCAGTTCCAGCCGCCGCTTGACCCCGCCGTCATTGGTAAGAAGTAGCAGCCCCTCCGAGGTCAGGTCGAGCCGTCCCACCGGCATGACATAGGGCAGGCCCTCGGGCATGTGGTCGAAGATCGTCTCGCGGCCTTCTTCGTCCTTCGCGGTCGTCACCAGGCCGGCGGGTTTGTGATAGAGCCAGATGCGCACGGGGTCGGGCGGGTCGATCTCGCTGCCGTCGACGCTGATCCGGTCGCCGGGCCCGACATTGAGCGCGGGCGTCTCCACGACCTGCCCGTTCACGCTGACCCTGCCCTCCATGATCATGCGCTCGGCGTCACGGCGCGAGGCTACGCCCGCGCGTGAGAGCACCTTGGCGATGCGGTCGCCGGGAAAGTCGCTGTCGGTGTCATCCTGGGTCATGCTGCCCCATATCCCGCTCCCGCCCCCCTTGCCAGCGCGATGTTGCACGGGCGAAATGGGCGGATGAAATCGCATGGATGGATGGATGTGGCGCTCGAGGAAGCGCGGGCGGCGGCGGCGCGGGGCGAGGTGCCGGTGGGCGCGGTTGTCGTCGCGCCGGATGGCTCCCTTGTCGCCCGCGCGGGCAACCGCGTGCGCGAATTGTCAGACCCGACAGCCCATGCGGAAATCCTCGCCTTGCGTGCAGCCTGCGCGGCAGCCGGGTCGGAACGGTTGCCGGGACATGTGCTGCATGTCACGCTCGAACCCTGCGCCATGTGCGCCGCCGCCATCTCCCAGGCCCGGATCGCGCGGCTCTGCTACGGGGCTGCAGATCCGAAGTCGGGCGGCGTGGAGCACGGTGCCCGCGTCTTCACCCATCCGCAATGTCACCACGTGCCCGAGATCTTCGAGGGAATCGCCGCCAGCGAATCGGCCGCGCTCCTTCAGGATTTCTTCACGAGTCTGCGATAGCGCAAGGGCACGAGAGGCATGGCGGCACCGGAATCGCCGCAGCGGGGCGAGACGTGAAAAATCCGGTTCGGTCCGGCAGGGTTGCAGGGGAGGGCTACGGAGACCGCGCGCCGGTCATCAAGAGGAGCCGAAGGTAACGCGGCAATCGACCGGCGGGGCCGGGTTGTGACGCATTCGGCGCGCCCGGACGAAGGGCGGGACGGATTCGGAGCCCCGGTCGGCCCGGACTCTCCCGCTTGATTCCCGAAAGCATCGCCTGTATCTGCGCGCCCGTATGAACCGGGCCGACAGCGCGGCCCCCAAACGGCACGGGATACGTCATCATGGCGAAGGCGAAGTTTGAGCGGACGAAGCCGCATGTGAACA
>CAYUBT010000024.1:0-21199 GCA_964443055.1 uncultured Rubellimicrobium sp. | reverse complement strand
CCGCCGGAATCTTCGGCATGACGAAGATGGACCAATCCACCGAAGAAGCCTTCCGGATGGAGAGATTCCGCGTCGCAACCCTGGAATCATGGTCCGCACAGGAGCGGCTCGGCCGGACGCTCGTCACCGCTGCGGCGGCCAGCGATGCGGCGCGGCTGGACTCCGACCTCGCCCTCAACATGGAGGCCAGGGACGACTTCGAGCGCCAGTTCGCCATCACCCTCGAGATGGTCCCGCCCGAACAGCGCACCGCCTGGGACGAGATCGAGGGACTCTGGGCGCAGATGAACACGGCAGCCGATCGGGCGCGAAACGCGATCCGCGCGGGCAACCAGCAACTCGCCGTCACCATCGTGCGCGAGGATACGCGGGCGCTGCGCAGCGCCATCGTCGAGGCATTCGCCGAACAGGCGGCGCTGGCCGACCTGCAGTCCGAGGCAAGCGCGGCCGTCGCCACCGCGACCTATCTGCAGATGCGCAACCTCATCACCACGCTTGCGGCCATCGCGGCAGCGGTCGGGCTCGGCATTGCGGCCTGGCTCGCACTCGGCATCGCGCGCGGCCTGCAGGGGGTGCTCACGCTTTCGCAGGCGGTGGCCATCGGCGACCTGGGCCAGCGCGCCACCCTGCGCGGCAATGACGAGATCCGCGACCTGACCGATGCCACCCATGCGATGATCGACAACCTGCAGGAGACGGCGCGCATGGCGGAGCTCATCGCGGGCGGCGACCTCACGGTCGAACCGAAACCGCTCTCTGATCGCGACATGCTGGGCCTGGCCCTGCAGGACATGGTCACCCGCCTGCGCAGCGTGGTGAACGACGCCGCCGGGGCAGCCGAAACAGTCTCGGCCGGAAGCCAGGAATTGTCCGCGGGCGCCGAACAGCTCTCGCAGGGGGCGACGGAACAGGCAGCGGCAACAGAACAGGCGTCCGCCTCGATGGAGGAGATGGCCGCGAACATCAAGCAGAACGCCGACAACGCCGCCCAGACCGAGACGATGGCGCGCCAGTCCGCCCGGGACGCCGAAATCGGCGGCGAGGCGGTTGCCCGCGCGGTCGAGGCGATGCGCACCATCGCCGAGAAGATCGGCATCGTCCAGGAAATCGCCCGCCAGACCGATCTTCTCGCGCTGAACGCGGCCGTCGAGGCGGCGCGCGCGGGCGAACATGGCAAGGGTTTCGCCGTGGTCGCCTCGGAGGTGCGCAAGCTCGCCGAACGCAGCCAGACCGCCGCCGCCGAGATCAGCTCGGTCTCGGACGAGACGGTGAAGGTCGCCGCCGATGCGGGCGAGATGCTGACCCGGCTCGTCCCCGACATCCGCAAGACCGCCGAACTCATCGCCGAGATCAGCGCCGCCGTCCGCGAGCAGGATATCGGCGCGGCCCAGATCAACGAGGCGATCCAGCAGCTCGACCAGGTCACGCAGAAGAATGCGGGCGCGTCGGAACAGATGTCGGCCACATCCGAGGAACTGGCCACGCAGTCCGAGGAACTGCAAGCCTCGATCGCCTATTTCACCACCGATGACGGGCACCGCACCGGGCGCGAACGAAGCAGCACGCGCGCGAACGCAGGAGCCACGCCGTCGCCGGACGCCGACAGGCTCGCAGGCGCCGCAACCAGCCGCAGGCCCGCGCGCAGCAGCCGGACCGCCGAGCGGGCCGGATCCCCGAAGGGCTTTGCCCTCGATCTCGAAATGGGCGGCCCCGACGCGCAGGACGACGACTTCCGCGAGGTGGCGTGATGACCGGCGCGCGTCCGGCTGACGGCCAGTTCGTCACCTTCAGCCTCGGGGACGAATCATTCGCCGTCCCCGTGGCGCTGGTGCGCGAGATTCTCGACCATGAACGCGCCTTCCAGATCCCCGACGGCCCGGGCTATCTGCTCGGCCTGCGCGATGTGCGCGGCCAGGGCGTGCCGGTGATCGACCTGCGGCTGCGCCTCGGCCTCGCCCCGGCCGGGGCCACGGCCCATACGCGGGTGCTCGTGCTCGACATCCCCCTGCCAGGCCGCACCCTCACCCTGGGCATGGTGGCCGACCGAGTCCACGAGGTCGTCACCTTCCCCGCCGACCGGATCGATCCGCCGCCCGACATCGGCCGCAACTGGCACCCCGAACATATCACCGGCGTCGCACGGCGCGGAAGCGATTTCATCGTCCTGCTCGATCTCGCAAGCCTGCTGGGCGAGGAGGACTTCGTCCCGCCCGGCGGGCTCGCCGCCTGAGCAACGCGGGAGGAGACATGCAGGACACCGGACCAATGCCCGCCGCCATGGATGCGCCCGGCGGGCGGCTCAGTCGGCGGAACTTCAACCGGCTCGCCGCCTTCATCGCGGATTACAGCGGGATCCGCCTGCCCGAGTCGAAGCTCACCATGCTCGAGGGCCGCCTGCGCCGCCGTCTACGCGCGACCGGCCTCCCCGATCTGGACACCTATTGCGACCATGTCTTCACCTCGGGTCGCCTCAATGGCGAGATGCTCCATCTCATCGACGCGATCACCACCAACAAGACCGATTTCTTCCGGGAATCCGGCCATTTCACCTTTCTGCGCGAAACGGGCCTGCCCGCGCTCGCCGACGCCGGGGTGCGCCGTCTGCGCGGCTGGAGCGCGGCCTGCTCGACCGGGGCGGAACCCTATTCGCTGGCCATGGTCCTCGAGGCCGATTTCCAGGCCCCCGACCGGACCTGGTCGATCCTCGCCACCGATCTCAGCCGCCAGGTGCTCGAGATCGCGCGCGAGGGGATCTATCCCGAGGATCAGCTTGTCCCGGTCCCCGATGACCTGCGTCGTCGTTTCCTCCTCGCCGCCACCGACCCCGCCCGCCGCGAGATGCGCATTCATCCGCGCCTGCGCGCGCGGACCGGCTTCGCGCGGCTCAATCTCATGGACAGCCGCTACGAGGTCGGCGACCCCATGCATGTGGTCTTCTGCCGAAACGTGCTGATCTATTTCGACCGCGCGACCCAGGCCCGCGTCCTCGCCCGCCTGTGCGAGGTGCTCGCCCCCGGCGGCTATCTCTTCATCGGCCATGCCGAATCGGCCGCCGGGCTCGACCTGCCCCTGCGCCCGGTCGGCAATACGGCCTTCCAGCGGGTGTGAGATGAACACGCATCACAAGATCCGCGTCCTCGTCATCGACGATTCGGCCAGCGTCCGGCAGACACTGGCCGCGATCCTCGAGGCCGACCCCGGGATCGAGGTGATGGGCGTCGCCCCCGATCCCTATGTCGCGGCCCGCCGCATCCGCGAAGAGGTACCGGATGTCATCACCCTCGACGTCGAGATGCCGCGCATGGACGGGATCACTTTCCTGCGCAGGCTGATGGCCCAGCATCCGATCCCGGTGGTCATGTGCTCGTCGCTGACCGACCAGGGCTCGGAAACCCTGATGCAGGCGATGGAAGCAGGCGCGGTCGATGTCATCACCAAGCCGCGCATCGCCGCGGCCGATCACCTGGACGAGATCGGCGAACGAATCCGCGCCGTGATCCGCGCCGCGGCCCAGGCGCGGCCCGCCCGCCTGCGCCGCCCGTCCGGCGCGGCCTCCGGCGGTCCGGCGGAAAAGCTCACCGCCGATGCGATGCTGCCGCCACCCGCCGCGCGGCCCATGGTCGAGACGACGGAAAAGGTCGTCTGTATCGGTGCCTCGACCGGCGGCACCGAATCCCTGCGCGAGGTGCTGGTCGCCCTGCCCGCGAATGCGCCCGGGATCCTGATCGTCCAGCACATGCCGGAAAAGTTCACCGCCGCCTTCGCCCGCCGCCTCGACGGGCTCTGCCAGATCGAGGTGAAGGAGGCCGAACATGGCGACGCCATCCGTCGCGGCCGGGCGCTGATCGCCCCGGGCGACCGCCATCTCCTGCTCGAGCGGCGCGGCGCACGCTATCACGTCGCGGTGCGCCAGGGACCGCTCGTCTCGCGCCACCGGCCTTCGGTCGACGTGCTCTTCCGCTCGGCCGCCCGCGCGGCCGGGGCGAATGCCGTCGGCATCATCATGACCGGCATGGGCGACGACGGTGCCCGCGGCCTCGCCGAGATGAAGGAGGCAGGCGCGCATACCGTGGCCCAGGACGAGGCGACCTCGATCGTCTTCGGCATGCCGAAAGAAGCGATCAACCGCGGCGCGGCGCATAAGGTGCTCGCACTCGACAGGATCGCGGCCGAGATCATGCAGGCGACCCGAAGCTGGTAGAAAGAACGGAGATGTGACTGCATACGGGGTCTGCCGGTAACGCAGGACACGCGCGCGGGCCCGGGCCCGATGGCACGGCGGGCACAAGGCATGTTCCGGCCGGAAGAAGATTTGGGGCAACACAGCATGGCCGTGCAGGACGCCATCGCGCGGCGCATGCCTGCGACGGAGAGAGCCTGCGTCGTCCCGCAGGGACGGAGCGGACGATGCGCGCCGCGAAGCCCGGTCCCGCCTTCGTGAAGACCGGTAAATCAGGCGCTCGGGTCGCCCCGCGAGCAGGACCGATGCGGCTTAGGCTCATGCCGCAACTCACAATGCCGAAAACGTGCAGTCGGGCGAGCCCCGGACATCATCATTGCGCAAGGGTGAGGCTCTGCCCTCACCCGGCCCGCAGGGACAGGCCGGATCACCTCACCTGTGGCTGGCGATGACGAGAGGCAACGGCAGCTCCCTTCCCTACCGTCATTGCGAGGCGCCGAAGACGACGCGGCAAGCCAGACGGCGTGGGGCTTCTGCTTGCTTCGCTGACGCTCGCAATGACGAGGGAATGGCAATCCCTTCAGGGCACCGATTGACCCTTGCGCCAGGCTCGGGCATCCCGCACCGCATGTTGCGCATCACCGACATCTCCTTCTCGATGGAGGGCCGCCCGCTGTTCGAGGGGGCCTCGGCCACCATCCCCGCAGGCCACAAGGTCGGGCTGGTCGGCCGCAACGGCGTGGGCAAGACCACGCTTTTCCGGCTGATCCGGGGCGAACTCGCGCTTGAATCGGGCGAGATCGACCTGCCGCGCGGCACACGGATCGGCGGCGTCGACCAGGAAGTGCCGGGCTCGGACGTCTCGCTCCTCGACACCGTGCTTGCCGCCGATACCGAACGCGCCGGATTGCTGGCCGAAAGTGCCACCGCCACCGATCCCGCGCGGATCGCCGAAATCCAGACCCGGCTCGCCGATATCGACGCCTGGTCGGCCGAGGGACGCGCCAGCGCGATCCTGCGCGGACTGGGCTTCACCGATGCCGCGATGCGCCAGCCCTGTTCCGCCTTCTCGGGCGGCTGGCGGATGCGGGTGGCGCTGGCGGGCGTCCTCTTCGCCGCGCCGGACCTGCTGCTTCTGGACGAGCCCACCAACTATCTCGACCTCGAAGGTGCGCTCTGGCTGGAATCCTGGATCGCTCGCTACCCGCATACGGTGCTGATCGTGAGCCATGACCGGGCGCTTCTCAACCGTGCCGTGGGCTCCATCCTCCATCTTGAAGAGCGCAAGCTCACCTACTGGGCCGGTCCCTACGACCAGTTCGCCCGCCTGCGCGCCGAACGCCGGGCCGGACAGGCGGCGCAGGCGCGCAGGCAGGAGGCCCGGCGCGCCCACATCCAGAGCTTCATCGACCGCTTCCGTGCCAAGGCCACCAAGGCGCGGCAAGCGCAATCGCGGATCAGGATGCTCGAACGGATGGAACCGATCCGCGCCCCCGAGGACGAGGCCCGTACCGTCTTCACCTTCGCCGAACCCGATGCCCTGTCGCCGCCGATCATCACCATCGAGGCCGGGGTCGCGGGTTATGACGGCCGCGCGGTGCTCTCGGGGCTCGACCTGCGCATCGACCAGGACGACCGCATCGCCCTTCTGGGCCGCAACGGCGAGGGGAAATCGACGCTGGCAAAGCTGATCGCCGGAAGGCTCGCGCCGATGGCGGGGCGGATGACCACGGCGCGCAAGCTGCGCATCGGCTTCTTCGCGCAACACCAGATCGAGGATCTGCACCCCGAGGACACGCCCCTCGCCCATCTTGCCCGCGCCCTGCCCGACGAGCCCCCCTCGCGCCTGCGCGCCCGGCTTGCCGGATTCGGGCTTGGCGCCGCACAGGCCGAGACGGCGGCCGCGCGGCTCTCGGGCGGGCAGAAGGCACGGCTGGCGCTCCTGCTGGCCACGCTCGATGCGCCGCATCTGCTGATCCTTGACGAGCCCACCAACCACCTCGACATCGAAAGCCGCGAGGCGCTGATCGAGGCGCTCGGCACCTATTCCGGCGCGGTCATTCTCATCAGCCACGACATGCACCTGCTCTCGCTCGTGGCCGAGGGGCTCTGGCTCGTGCAGGGCGGACGGGTGCAGGTCTGGGAGGACGATCTCGACGCCTATCGTCGGATGCTCCTGGGCACGCCGGCGGAGCCGACGGAGCCACCCGCGCCGCGGCGCCCCCGGACCCGCAAACCCGCCGCCGACCCCCTGCCCGCGCTGCGCGCGGACCTGCACCGCTGCGAGGAACGGCTCGAGAAGCTCGCCCGGATGCGCGCCCGCGTGGACGAGGCGCTCGCCGACCCCGGGCTTTACGACGGCACGCGCGCCGGAGAGGTCGAATCCTGGAGCCGCAAGGACGCCGAACTGCGCGAGGCCCAGGCACGGGCCGAGGATCTCTGGCTCGCCGCACAGGAACGGCTCGAGGCAGCGCTCGACGGCTGAGCGCGCCGCCTCATTGCTTCGCTGACGCTCGCAATGACGAGGGTTTACGGCCACCCCCCTCCCCATCGTCATTGCGAGGAGGCGTCAGCTGACGCGGCAACCCGGAACGTCGGAACGCCGGGTTGCTCCGCTGGCACTCACAATGACGAAGGGAGCGGTGGATCCGAAGCCCGGGAGGAAGCCGTTCATCATTTGCACGCTTCACCGAAGAATGCTTTCATCCGCGCATGGGCGCGATTTTCGCGCCGAGGGAAGGGAAGCAATGCCAGATTCACCCGCAGATCCACGGCTCGACCGTGCTGCGCTCGACTATCACCGCCTGCCCAAACCCGGCAAGCTCGAGGTCAGGGCGACCAAGCCGCTGGCAAATGGCCGCGACCTGGCGCGCGCCTATTCGCCGGGGGTCGCGGCGGCCTGTCTGGAAATCCTCGACGACCCGGCCACGGCGCGCGACTATACCTCGCGCGGCAATCTCGTGGCGGTGGTGACGAACGGCACCGCCGTGCTCGGGCTCGGCAATATCGGCGCGCTTGCCTCCAAGCCGGTGATGGAGGGCAAGGCGGTCCTCTTCAAGAAATTCGCCAATATCGACTGTTTCGACATCGAGCTGGACGAGCCCGACCCGGAACGCCTGGCCGAGATCGTCTGCGCACTGGAGCCCACGTTCGGGGCGATCAATCTCGAGGATATCAAGGCCCCCGACTGTTTCGTGGTCGAGGAGATCTGCCGCGCACGCATGAACATCCCGGTCTTTCACGACGACCAGCACGGCACCGCCATCGTCGTGGGCGCGGCCGCGACCAATGCACTGATCGTGGCGGGCAAGGCCTGGAACGGGATCAAGGTCGTCTCGACCGGCGGCGGCGCGGCCGGGATCGCCTGCCTCAACATGCTCGTCACCCTCGGCGTGAAGCGCGAGAACATCTTTCTGTGCGACCTGCACGGCCTCGTCCATCATGGCCGCGCAGAGGAGATGACCCCGCAGAAGGAAGCTTTTGCGCAGGGCACCACGCCCGCGACGCTCGACGAGGTGATCGAGGGCGCGGACCTGTTCCTCGGCCTGTCCGGCCCCGGCGTGCTGACGCAGGACATGGTGCGGCGCATGGCCTCGCGCCCGATCATCTTCGCACTCGCCAATCCCACACCCGAAATCCTGCCCGAGGACGCGCGCGAGGCCGTACCCGACGCGATCATTGCCACGGGGCGTTCGGACTATCCCAACCAGGTCAACAACGTCCTGTGCTTTCCCTTCATCTTCCGGGGCGCGCTCGATGTCGGCGCGACGCAGATCAACGAGGAGATGAAGACCGCCTGCGTCGCCGCCATCGCCGGCCTCGCCCGCCAGACGACCAGCGCCGAGGCCGCCGCCGCCTATTCGGGCGAGCGGCTGACCTTCGGTGCCGATTACCTGATCCCCAAACCCTTCGACCCGCGCCTCATCGGCGAGGTGGCCAGCGCCGTGGCCAGGGCGGCGATGGATTCGGGTGTTGCCGCGAAGCCGATCATGGATATCAAGGGCTACCGCGAGACGCTCGATGGCTCCGTGTTCCGCTCGGCCCTGATCATGCGCCCGGTGTTCGAGGCCGCCCATGCCTCGGGCCGTCGCATCGTCTATGCCGAAGGCGAGGACGAGCGCGTGCTGCGGGCAGCCCAGGCCGTGACCGAGGAGACCGACATCCATCCGATCCTGGTCGGCCGCCCCGACGTCATCGCCACCCGTTGCGAGCGCGCGGGCCTGAAGATCCGCCCCGGTACGGATTTCGAGATCGTCAACCCCCAGGACGACCCGCGCTATCGCGACTACTGGTCCACCTATCACGAGATCATGGCCCGGCGCGGCGTCACCCCGGACACTGCCCGTGCGATCATGCGCACGAACACGACCGTCATCGCCGCAGTCATGGTCCATCGCGACGAGGCCGACAGCATGATCTGCGGTGCCTTCGGCCAGTATCTGTGGCACCTGCGCCATGTCGATGAGATCCTCTCGGACCATGGCCGCGGCCCGATCGCGGCGCTTTCGCTGATGATCCTCGAGGACGGGCCGCTGTTCGTGGCCGATACCCAGGTGCATCCGCAGCCCGGCCCCGAACAGATCGCCAGAACGGTGATCGCCGCCGCCCGCCATGTGCGCCGCTTCGGGCTCGAGCCCAAGATCGCGCTGTGCTCGCATTCGCAATTCGGCAATCTCGACTGCGATTCGGGGCAGAAGATGCGCGCAGCGCTGGCAATTCTCGATTCCGGGCCGCGTGACTTCCCCTATGAGGGCGAGATGAACATCGATGTGGCGCTCGATCCCGAACTGCGCTTGCGTGCCTTCCCGCAGTCGCGGCTCGAGGGGCGGGCCAATGTGCTGATCTTCGCCAATTCCGACGCGGCCTCGGGGGTGCGCAACATCCTCAAGATGAAGGCGGGCGGGCTCGAGGTCGGACCGATCCTCATGGGGATGGCCAACCGCGCCCATATCGTCACACCGTCGATCACCGCGCGCGGCCTGCTGAACATCTCGGCGCTGGCCGGCACGCCGGTGGCACAGTACGGCTGAGGGCGGTTCGCGGGCGGCAAAAAGACCGCCGCCCGCTCTTGCATCGCCCCGCCCGTGGGGTAAAAGGCCCCCGGTCCTGCTGCGGTAGCTCAGTGGTAGAGCACTCCCTTGGTAAGGGAGAGGTCGTGAGTTCAATCCTCACTCGCAGCACCAGTTCCTGCTCCGGCCGTGACCGGCATGTCCTGTCAGCCTGCCGGCAACCCCGTCGCCCGGGGTTGCGGATGCAGCCGGTGCAGCAATCTGCCCGACTCCGGCGGGGAGGTGCCGGGCGGGTACGGCGAACCGGCGGCAGGTTGCACCGCTGGCACTCGCAAGGAAGAAAAACACGATGGATGCAGAACCCGGCGGGCCGATCTCGGGTCTGGACGTCTCCGGCGGATCACGCCATCCTCGCGCGGACATTACAGGACCGGAGCCCGCCGGAATGGCTTCACTTCTTCACGCCGCCGCTTCAGGCACAGCCGCAGCCATGGCCTGTCCATGACGCGCGGGTTCTCGGCATTCTCGCTCTTTCGCGAGGGGCTCGCCGGCCAGCGGGGCTGGGCGAAATCATGGCGCAGTCCAAAGCTGAAACCCCGTTACGACGTGATCATCATCGGCGGCGGCGGGCACGGGCTGGCAACGGCCTATTATCTGGCCCGCAACCACGGCGTGACCAATGTCGCGGTGATCGAGCGCGGCTGGCTCGGCGGCGGCAATACCGGCCGCAACACGACGGTGATCCGCTCCAACTATTTCTACCCCGAAAGCACCGCCGTCTACGACCTGGCCCTGCGGCTCTACGAAGGGCTCTCGCGCGAGCTGAACTACAACATCATGCTCTCGCAGCGCGGCCTCCTGCAGGTGGTCTCGAGCCCGAACGAGATGGAGATGGCCGCACGCGTCGTCAACGCCATGCAGGTGAACGGGGTTGATGCCGAACTGCTGGATGTGGAGGCGGTGCGCAAACGCATGCCGATCTTCAACTTCGACCCCGATGCACGCTATCCGGTGCACGGGGGGATCCTGCAGCCGCGAGGCGGGATCGCGCGGCATGACGCCATTGCCTGGGGCTATGCGCGCGGGGCCGACCGGCTGGGCGTCGACATCATCCAGCAATGCGAAGTCCGGGATTTCATCATCGAACATGGCCGTTGCGTGGGTGTCGTCACCTCGCAGGGCGAAGCACGCGCCGGGCGTATCGGCATGGCCGTGGCCGGAAACTCCGGGGTGCTGGCCGCGAAGGCCGGGTTCCGGCTGCCGATCATCTCCTATACGTTGCAGGCCTGCGTCTCGGAGCCCGTGAAGCCGATCCTCGACGTGACCGCCGTCTCGCCCGCAACCGGCACCTATGTGAGCCAGTCGGACAAGGGCGAGCTGGTGATCGGCGGCGGGCTGGACCGCGTGCCCTCCTACGGACGGCGCGGCAATCTGCCGAAGCTCGAGACCGTGATCGCGGGTCTGCTCGAGATGTATCCGGCCTTCCGGCAGCTGCGGCTCATGCGTCAATGGGCCGGGACGGTGGACGTGACGCCCGACAGTTCCCCCATCTTCGGCGAAAGCCCCCTGCCCGGCCTCTATCTCAACTGCGGCTGGGGGACGGGCGGGTTCAAGGCCATCCCCGCAGGAGGCACGCTCCTTGCCCATATCCTCGCCACCGGCGAGCATCACGATTTCAGCCGCCCGTTCGACCTGGCGCGTTTCACCACGGGCCATCTGATCGACGAGGCGGCAGGTTCCGGCATTCCGCACTGAGGAAGACCCATGCAGTTGTTCACCTGCCCCTTCTGCGGCAAGCGCGCCGAGACCGAGTTCCACTTCGGCGGCGATGCGGGCACCCTGCGCCCCGAGGGTGATGTCGCTCCCGGAGACTGGGCCGATTACCTGCATTTCAACGCCAATCTCCAGGGCGTGACGCGCGAGATCTGGATGCATCTCACCTGCCACGAGATCTTCGTCATGGAGCGTGACACCGTCACGCATGAAGTGATCACGAGCGAGCCGCTGGCCCCGGAGGCGGGGACATGAGCGGCTGGCGCAGCAACCGGCATGGCTGGGGCATCGACCGGAGCGCCCCCCTTTCGTTCACCTTCGACGGAAAACGCATCGACGGGCTCGGGGGCGACACGCTGGCCTCGGCCCTGCTTGCCTCGGGGCAGATGATCGTCGGGCGCAGCTTCAAATATCACCGCCCGCGCGGTTTCTGGGGCGCGGGCGTCGAGGAACCGAACGGACTGGCCGACCTGCCCGGCGCGCGGCACCGGCCCAATGTGCGGATGACGACCGAGCCCGCACGCGACGGCGCCATCCTTCATTCCGTCAATGCAAGCCCCACGGCCGAACGCGACCGGGGCGCGTTCCTCGACCTGTTCTCGCGCTTCATTCCGGCGGCCTTCTATTACAAGACCTTCATCTTCCCGTCCTGGCATCTCTACGAGGACCGCATCCGGGCGATGGCCGGGCTGGGCCGGGTCGATCCCGGGGCGGAGGGCCTCGCCCCGACCACCACCCAGACCGAAAGCTGCGACTGCCTTGTCGTGGGTGCCGGCCCTGCGGGACTTGCCGCCGCGCTGGCCGCGGCCGGGCGAGGGGAGCGGGTGATCCTGTGCGACCAGCTGGATCTACCGGGCGGCAGCCTGCTGTGGCGCGAAGCGCAGGTCGACGGACAGGACGGGCGCGGCTGGGCGGCGCAGGCGGTGGAGCGGCTGCGGGACGCAGGCGCGCAGGTGCTCCTGCGCACCACGGCCTTCGGGCTCTACGAACACGGGCTGGCGGCGCTGGCCGAAGACCTCGGCCCCGAGCGTGCGCCCCGCCTCAGGCATCTGCGCGCCGGGCGCATCGTCATCGCGGCGGGAATGATCGAGCGCCCCCTGCCCTTCGCCAACAATGACCTGCCCGGCGTGATGTCGGCCGAGGCCGCGCTGCATTACCTGCGCCGCTTCGGCGTCGTCGCGGGGCGGCGGGTGGTGGTGGCGACCAACAACGGGATCGCGCTCGAGGCCGCCCGTGCGCTCGCGGAAGCCGGGGCGGATGTCACGCTGGTCGACCAGCGCGACAACCCGGCCGCAACCGATCTGCCGGTGATCCGGGACCGTATCCGCAAGGCCATCGGGCGGCGGGCGGTCACCGGGCTGGAACTGGATTCGGGACGGCATCTGGACGCGGACGCCATTCTCGTCTCGGGCGGCTACACACCCACGGTTCACCTCTGGTGCCAGGCACAGGGCAAGCTGCGCTGGGACGAGTCCATCCAGGGTTTTGTGCCGGGCCACGACCTGCCCTTCCTGCAGGTCGCGGGCGCGGCGGCGGGGCGGTTCACGCTCGCCGGTGTGCTTGAGGATGGAGCACGGGCCGGGGGCGGCGCGGCCCCCCGGTCGCAGGCCCCGGACCTGAAACTCGACATCACCCCGGCCTGGCCGGAACCGGGCGCACACGGGCGCATCTGGCTCGATATGCAGAACGACGTGACCGCAAAGGACGTCGAGCTTGCCGCGCGCGAGAATTTCACGTCGGTGGAACATCTCAAACGCTACACGACCCTCGGCATGGCCGCCGATCAGGGCAAGACCTCGAACCTCCCGGGCCTTGCGCTCATGGCGCGGATCACCGGACGCAGCATCGAGGAGACGGGCACCACCACTTACCGGCCGCCCTATGTGCCCGTGCCCTTCGCAAGCTATGCCTCGCTGCGGTCAGGGCACATGATGAACCCGCTGCGCCGCCTGCCGCTGGAGACGCAGCACCGCGAGGCGGGCGCACGGTTTCGCGAATATGGCGGCTGGCTGCGTCCCGCATGGTTTGGCGAGGGCGCGGCCGAGGGGATCATCGCGCAGGAGGCGAAACAGGCGCGGGACAGGGTCGCGCTGTTCGACGGCTCGTCCCTGGGCAAGATCGAGGTGATCGGCCCCGATGCGGCCGCCTTCCTCGATTTCATCTTCTACAACACGATCTCGACCCTGAAGCCGGGACGTTGCCGTTACGGCTTCATCCTGACCGAGGGCGGGATCGTCTATGACGATGGCGTCGTGCTGCGGCTGGATCAGGAGCGCTTCGTCGTCTCCTGCTCGTCCTCGCATGTGCAGGGCGTCGTGACGCTGCTCGAGAACTGGCGGCAGGACCGTTTCGACCGCAGCCGGGTCTTCATCCATGACGCGACCGCCCGCGACGCCACGCTGACCGTCACCGGGCCGCAGTCGCGGGCGCTGGTCGAAGCGGTCGGCCTTGGCCCGGACCTGTCCGATGCGGCCCTGCCCCATATGGCACTGGCCCATGGCACCTGGCAGGGCCAGCCGGTCAGGATCGCGCGGGTGAGCTTCACCGGCGATCGCTCCTACGAACTCACCCTCCGCGCCGACCGGGCCCTGCCCCTCTGGCAGGCTTTGCAGGAGGCGGGCCGCCCGCTGGGGGCCGGGGCACTGGGCATGGAGGCGCTGATGATCCTGCGCGCCGAGAAGGGCTATATCGTCACCGGTAAGGACACCGACGGCCGCACGAGGCCGATGGACCTCGGCATCACCGGGCCATTGCGGAAGAAGAGCGGCGAATATCTTGGCCGCCGCTCGCTGTCACTGCCGGTCGTGGCCGATCACGCGCGGGCGCTGGTGGGGCTTGAAAGCGTCAGCGGCGACCTCATCCCGCCAGGCGCGCATGCGGTGGAGAAGACGGCGGACGGGCAGCGCAGCGCCGGTTTCGTCACCACCAGCCACATGAGTCCGAACCTGAACCGTCCCATCGCGCTGGCGCTGGTCGAACGGGGATTCGAGCGCATGGGCGAGGAGATCGACCTCGTTCACCTTGGCCGGTCCCTGCGCGCAAGGATCGCGCCTGCCTGTGCCTTCGATCCCCAGGGGGAGCGGCTTCATGTCTGAGTCCACCGTCAAACTCGCGCCCGTGCCGGACTGGGCCGATGCCCTGATCGACAAGGCCGATACCCGCATCCGCGCGATCGACCTGCCGGACCAGGCCGTCATCAGCGGCAATCTCGCCGCCTTTGGCGCGGCGACCGGCCTTGATCCGCAGGGTGCGGGTGCGCTGGGGCTGGTCACGAGCGAATCCTACACGATCCGCCTCGCCCGGGACCGGCTGCTGGCCGTGGGACCCCTGCCGGACAATGTGCGGGACGGCTGGAACGAGGCAGGATTCGCCCTGACCCGCACCGGCGGCGCGGATCAGGTGTTCGAACTCTCGGGTGACGGCCTGCCCGTCCTGCTGTCGCGGGCGACCACGCTGGAAGATACCGGCCCCTCCCCCTCGGCCCTCGTCACCTTTGCCGATTTCAGGGCGACGCTCTACGCGCATGAGCGCAACGACCTGTTGCGGCTTCATGTCGAGCGCGGGCTGGCCGCCCATGTCTGGGCATGGATCGAGGCCGCACTCGAGTCCTGAGCGCAGGGCGCGGGATCGGCTGTAGGTGTCGATCAGGCCGTGCATCGCCTGCCCGACATGTTTCCGGCCGGCCCCGGCCGCGCAGCCTGCGGCAACGCGCGGTTGAGGCCACGTCAGAAGTTAATTGATCCTGTCTACCATTTTCGCTAGGAGAGGAAGACTTGGGGGGGACCGGCAGGCCGATGCGCAGTCCGGATAGTCTTGACATCGCCGATCTGCGGGATCCGTCCGGCTCTCTGGACATGCTGGGCGATACCGTCAGCTTTCATATTCGCCTGCTCGATCTGATGATCGCCCGTGACCTCAATCACCGACTGCACGGGCTCGAACTGACACGCGGCAAGGGCTACATCAGCTGCCTGCTTCTCATCGACAGCCATCCCGGCATCCGCCCCTCGATGCTTGCCGACCGGATCCACAAGGACCGCGCCCATGTCACGAGGATCCTCGGCAGATTTCATTCTCACGGCCTCATCGCGCGCCGTGTCGCCGCCGATGACAGCCGGGCCAGCGAGCTGAGCATCACCACGAAGGGCGCCGCCCTTGCCGCCCGGCTCCGCAAGATCATCGCCGAACATGAGGAACAGTTCTATCAGGACATCCTGACGCCCGAGGACCGGGCCCCTTTTCTGGCGATTCTTCAGCGGGTCTATCTGGGAATGTCCGCCGCCGGGACAGGGGTGACCAGGTGATACGCACGACGCTTGTTTCCGGGGCGCGACGCGGGATCGGCGCGGCCGCTGCGCTGCATCTGCTCGGGCTCGGCTGGAATGTCTCGGTCGGTATCCGCGACGGGGCCGTGCCTGACTGGGCAGGCGCACCGGACCTCGCCCCCCATCGCGAGCGGCTGCATGTCGCCACCTATGACGCCGCCGAGCCCGGGGCCGAAATGGCCTGGGCCGCCAGTGCGCGCGAGCGGTTCGGCGCGATCGACAGTATCATCGCCAACGCCGGAATCGCCCATAAGGGCAGCGTGATCGAGGTGGGTGAGGCGCAGATGGACGAAATGATCGCCGTGAATGTCCTTGCGCCGCAGCGCCTTGCGCGCGCGGTCTGGGACGATCTTTCGGCACACGGGGCCGGACGGGTCATCATCCTCTCGTCACTTTCGGGAAAGCGGGTGAAAGCAGCGGCGATGGGTGCCTATTCGGTGTCGAAATTCGCGGTAACCGGCCTCGCCCATGCACTGCGCCATGCCGGATTCGACAGCGGCATCCGCGCCACGGCCGTCTGTCCCGGTCTGGTCTCCACCGACATGGGCCGCGCCGTCAGCGACCGCTCCCCGCAAAAGATGACCGATGCACGCGACCTTGCCCGGATCATCGCCATGCTGATCGACCTGCCGAACGAGGCCAGCGTCGCCGAATTCGCCATCAACTGTCGGCTTGAGGAAAGCTTCTGATGCCCGGCCCACGCGTCACCCCCGTTCATGGCGATACCGACCTGCCTGCCGAGGTCGATGTCGTGGTCATCGGCGGCGGGATCGTCGGGGCCTCGACCGCGCTCGAACTGGCCGACCGCGGGCACAGGGTCGCGCTGTGCGAAAAGGGCGGGATCGGCCAGGAACAGTCGAGCCGCAACTGGGGCTGGGTGCGCATCGGCCGGCGCGATCCGCGCGAAGTGCCGCTCATGGCCGAGGCACTGCGCATGTGGGCGGGGCTCGACGAACGCATCGGGCGCGAAACCGGCTACCGGCGCAGCGGCATCCTCTTCTCCTGCGCGACCGACCGCGAGGTCGAGGAACATGCACGCTGGAACGAACAGCTTGCCCCCTATCAGTTGCAGGGACGGATGCTTTCCGGGCGCGAGATCAGCGAGATGTTTCCGGGCAGCAACCTCGATGTGAAGGGCGGGCTGTTCACCGCCGTCGATGGCCGCGCCGAACCGCAACTCGCCGCCCCCGCCATCGCCGAGGCCGCGCGTGACCGGGGCGCGCATCTCCTGACCGAATGCGCCGTGCGCGGGATCGAGACATCGGGCGGGCGCGTCAGCGGCGTGGTCACGGAACGCGGACCGGTTCGCTGCAGTGCCGTGGTCCTTGCCGGGGGGGCCTGGTCGAACCTGTTCGCGGGCAACGTGGGCATCGATTTCCCGCAGCTCAAGGTCATGAATTCGGTGCTGCGCACCACACCCGTGGCGGGCGGGCCGGAACAGGCGATCTGGCACCGCGACTTCGCCATCCGCAAACGCGCGGACGGCGGCTATACCATTGCCTCGGGACACGAGAACATCGTGCGCATCGTCCCCAAGAGCTTCCGCTACGCCCGCGCCTTCCTGCCCGCGCTTACCAAGGAGTGGCGCTCGCTCCTCTTCCGGGTCGGCTGGTCCTTCCTCGACGAGGCGCGCCTGCCCCGGCGCTGGGCGCTCGACGAGCCGAGTCCCTTCGAATACAATCGCGTCCTCGATCCTCCACCGAACAAGAGGCTCTCCGAGAAGGCGCTCGCACAGGCCCGGCGGGCCTTTCCGGTGCTGGAGAGTGCCGGAATCACCCAGAGATGGGCCGGCTACATCGACGTGACGCCCGACGCCGTTCCCGTCATCGCGCCGATAGAACAGGTGCCGGGTTTCTACCTCGCCTCGGGATTTTCGGGGCACGGCTTCGGGATCGGACCCGCGGCGGGCCGCCTCATGGCCGATCTGGTGACCGGGGCGGAGCCCGTCGTCGATCCGGCGGCATTCCGCTTCACCCGGTTCTCGGACGGTTCGCGGATCGAACTCATCAGCGGATTCTGATCCGCGGACAACCCGGCCGGGCGACCGGCCGGAAACAAGAGGGGCGGGCAGGACCCGCGCAACAGGACAGAGAGGAGAACCTTCATGAAAAACGGTGACTTCACCCTTAATCGCAGGCACACGCTCGGCCTCATGGGAGCGGCGGGCCTCGTCGCCGCAGTACCCGGTTTCGGGCCGCGCGCCGCCTTCGCACAGGACGCGCCCTCGGGCCAGGTGATCGTCGGCTTCTCGCAGGAGCCGACGGTCTTCAACCCGCATCTGCCGCATATCGAGGTGGACGAGGGCATCCATTACGCCATCTTCGACCCGCTCTTTGACGTGGACACCGACGGCACTTTCTATCCGCTGCTCGCCACCGAAGTGCCGACCATCGAGAACGGAGGCATCTCACCCGACGGGCTCGAATGGCGCATCACGCTACGCGACGATGTGAAATGGCATGACGGCGAGCCGTTCACCGCCGAGGATGTGAAGTTCACCCTCGAACTGCTGAACAACCCCGACTTCCGTGCCTGGCGTCGGGTTGGCACCGAGCTGGTGCGCGACATCACCGTGGTCTCGCCGACCGAGATCACCTGGCGGCTCGATCAGGCTTACGCACCCTTTGCAGCGATCCTCGCCTCGACCTTCATCCTGCCGAAACATGCCTTCGACGGGGTCGATCCGAACGAGGCACCTTTCAACAACGCGCCCATCGGCACCGGTGCCTTCAAGTGGAAGAACCGCATCTCGGGTGACCACATCGAGCTTGCCGCCAATGCCGATTATTTCGGCGACGGTCCGTATCTCGAGACCGTGGTCATCAAATACATTCCCGACATGACGGTGATGTATACCCAGTTCAAGTCCGGCGATATCGATGTGATCGCGCTGCAATGGATCAGCCCCGACCACTACGAGGAGGCCCGCAACCTCCCCGACCGCGTGGTCGAGATCGTCGGCAGCCCGTTCTTCGAGTCGATCCAGTTCAACATGGAGCGGCCGCAGTTCAAGGACCCGGCGGTGCGGCAGGCGCTCTATCTCGCGCTCGACAAGCCGTCGATCATCGAGGCGCTCTACTACGGCGTCCCGCCCGAGACCGAAACTTTCATGCCGCAGGAATCCTACTACTACAACCCGGACCTGCCGAAGCACGAGTTCAGCATTGAAAAAGCCAACGCCCTTCTCGACGAGGCCGGGTGGGCGCGCGGTGCCGATGGCGTGCGCGAGAAGGACGGCGTGAGGCTGGCGTTCAAGAACTCGACCACCGCGGGCAACGAGTTGCGCGAGCAGGTACAGCAGTTCGTGCAGCAGGTCTGGAAGGAGATCGGCGTCGAGATCGAGATCTCGAACCTGCCGCCTGCGGTCATGTGGGGCGACTACTGGTCGATGGGCCAGTATGACACAACCCTTGTCGGGCTCAGCGTGCTGGCCGGGCCGGACCCGGACTGCTCGGACTTCTTCCGCTCCGACGCCTCGCCGGCGCTCGGCGGCACCGGGCAGAACTACTGGGCCTATGCCAACCCCGAGGTCGACACGCTGCTCGCCGAAGGTGCCAGCCTCTTCAGCCCCGAGGAGCGGCTGCCGATCTACCTGCGCTTGCAGGAGATAATTCGCGACGACCTGCCCTTCCTGCCGATCTACCAATATGCGGTGATCCCGGGCTACAAGACCGGGCTCGAGGGCTATGCCCCCAACATCAACAACCGCATCGACACCTGGAACCTGCGCTCCTGGCGCTGGACCTGACCTTCCCCGGCCCGCCACAAGACGTGGCGGGCCGGACCTCGTCATATCCGCAACGGGTGACAGCGGAGGCTTGAATGGCGCGATATCTGCTTTCCCGCCTTGGCCAGAGCATCGTCCTGCTGGTGCTGGTCTCGCTGATCGGCTTCTTCGTCCTGAACCTCGCGCCTGGCGGGCCGCTGTCGCAATTCGCGCTGACACCGGGCATGACGAGGGACGAACTGGACCGCATCGCCGAGCAGATGGGGCTGAACCGCCCGCTCGTCATCCAGTATGCCGAGTGGTTCTGGCGCCTTCTCCAGGGCGACTGGGGCAACAGTTTCCGTGACGGCCGCCCCGTGCTCGAGATCATCGGCGACCATCTCTTCGCCACACTCCTGCTGATGGGAACGTCGATGGCGCTGTCGATCGTCATCGGCGTCTGGATCGGGGTCCGCAGCGCGATGCGCGCAGGATCGTTCTTCGACTATGCCTCGACGGTCTTCGCCATGGTGGCACTGTCGATCCCGACCTTCTGGTTCGGCCTCGTGGCGATCTATGTCTTCTCGCTGTGGCTGGGCTGGCTGCCTGCGGGCAACATGTACAACATCGGCGACGGCTCGTTCGGCGATTACGCGATCCATCTCGTCATGCCGTCGATCGTCCTCGCGCTCGTCAATGTAGCGATCTGGAGCCGCTACATGCGCTCGGCCACACTCGACGTGCTCGGGCAGGATTTCATCCGCACCGCGCATGCCAAGGGACTGACATCGCGACGGATCGTGTTCAAGCACATCATGGGCAACACACTGGTTCCGATGATCGCGCTCACAGGGCTGCAGCTTCCCTCGCTGCTGGGCGGCGCGCTGGTGACCGAGACCGTCTTCACCTGGCCCGGCATGGGACGGCTGTTGCTCGACAGCCTTGGCTACAACGATTACCCGGTCATCATGGGGCTGCTGATGTTCTCGGCCCTGATGGTGATCTTCTCCAACCTGCTGGCCGACATCCTTGTCGCGCTGGTCGATCCGCGCATCCGGCTGGAGTGAGCCCATGACAGCCGCCCCCGCCGCCCTGCCCGCACGCGAAAGCTTCTGGAACAGCCGCGCCATACGCCGCTTCCGCCGCAACCGGCTGGCGCTGATCGGTCTGGTGATGATCGTCGCGCTCACGCTCGCCTGTTTCGTCGGACCCTGGCTCCTGCCCTACGACGAACTTTACATCGACCTGCGCGCGCGGTTCGCACCGCCTGGAACGGGGCTGCATTTCTTCGGCACCGACCCGCTCGGCCGCGACATTGCGGCGCGGCTGTTCGTCGCCGGGCAGACCTCGCTTGCCGTCGGCTTCTTCGCGATGCTGATCTCGACGATATTCGGAACGCTCGTGGGCGTGGTCGCGGGCTATCTCGGCGGGCGCACCGGCGCGGTGCTCATGCGGATCGTCGACGCCTTCCTCGCCTTTCCGGCGATCTTCCTGCTGCTGGTGCTGGCCGCCTTCATCAAGCCCTCGGCGGCCATGATCACCCTCATCATCGCCGTGACGAGCTGGATGGAAGTCGCCCGCATCGTCGAGGCCGAGGTAAAATCGCAGCGCGACCGCGATTTCGTCATGGCCGCCCGGATGCTGGGCCTGTCGCGTGCGCATATCATGTTTCGCGAGATCCTGCCCAATGTCATGGGGCCGATCATCGTGGCCGCGACGCTGACTGTGGCCCGCGCGATCCTCATGGAAGCCTATATCAGCTTCCTCGGCTACGGCATCCAGCCGCCGCTGCCAAGCTGGGGCAACATGCTCAACAACGCCCAGCAATATCTCGATTCAGCCCCCTGGCTCGCCATTGTCCCGGGCCTGGCGATCACGCTTGCGGTGACGGCCATCAACTTCGTCGGAGACGGGCTGCGCGATGCGCTCGACGCACGCGCCGACCAGAGGGGGGTGTGATGGCACGCTTCTCTCCATTCGAGACCTCGCTCTGGCATGCGACCGCAACACCTACCCCCGGGATGGAGCCCCTGCGTGGCGAGGCGCAGGCCGATGTCTGTGTCGTCGGCGCGGGCTATACGGGGCTGACCACCGCGCTGGAACTGGCCAGATCCGGCGCGTCGCTCACCCTGCTCGAGCGCGAGGAGGTCGGCTATGGCGGATCGGGCCGCAATGCGGGACATTGCACGCCGACCTTCACCCATTA
>CAYUBT010000023.1:0-22312 GCA_964443055.1 uncultured Rubellimicrobium sp. | reverse complement strand
GAAATGGTCTGCCCTGCCGTCCACAGGCTCTGCGCGCGGGCGTCGGCAAGGGCGGGTTCGAGGCCCTGACCGGCAAAATAGGTCGTCGCGACCGAGGCGAAATAGGGGCCGAAGATGAAGGTGAGGCCCAGCGTGTAGAGCGGCTGCTGTGCCCAGTCGAAGAACATCCAGCCCCAGATGCGGCGTCTTGCGCTGATCATGCCTGCCTCTCCTTTCCGCGCAGGAGAGGCGCAAACGCCGTCTCAGGCAAGGGTGGTTTCAGCCCTGTCTCCCATCGGCGGCCAGGGGCGTTCCGCGTCGGCCTCGATCCAGTCCTTTACCCACCGGGGCAGGGGTGGCGGTGCCGGGTCGCGCCCCATCGCCTCGATCACGCGGGCGGGCGGGATGATTCCGTCGCGCCCCGTGACCGCCGCGCGCAGGAGGATATGGCTTGCGCAGTCGCCGTCGGATTTCCACAACGACTGTTCCGAATAGATGAAGCGCGCGTCCCAGCCGACACCACGGCTGCGCATGGTGAGGCGCTCGAACCCCTGCACACGCCTGCGCCAGCGCACCGATGCGCCCGCCATCACCATACCCCAGTGGTTCCGCCGCAGGATGGGGGTGATCCCCATCCGCGCCGACATCGGCAGCCGTCCCAGGTCATAGAGTGTGAGCGTGCGGCCGTTGTTCAACTCGCGCCAGACATCGAGATCCCAGGGCCAGCAGACATGCCTGCTTTCATGCGTGTCGAGCAGGCCGAGCGGCGGGTCGTCGCGGTGGCGCCAGAGCTGCCAGCCAAGGCGGAAAAACGGATACATGCGCCCTCCTGTCGCGGGAACGGCCAGATGCGCTGCAGAAAGGCGCAAGCGACGGAAAGATCAACCCTGACGCGGGGTCACGGGCGGAGCACACTCCTTTAACCGGAAGCGCGTAGCCTCGATTCGAAGCCTGCCCTGACCACGAGGGATTGTCCTTTGCCGTCCCGGTCACTAGGTCAGGACGCGGTGCGACAACGGACGGCCCCATGCTGACGATCATCCAGACGCTGCTCTTTCTGCTTTCCATCGCGAAATTCGTGGTCTTCGCGCATTTCATCATGTCCTGGCTCATCAGTTTCCAGGTCCTGAACCTGCAGCAGCAATTCGTGGCGCAGCTCTGGTTCGGCCTCAACCGCATTCTCGAGCCGCTCTACGGCCCGATCCGCAGGCTCCTGCCGCAGACCGGCGGCCTCGATTTCTCGCCCATCGTCGTGCTGGTGCTGATCTTCGTGATCGAGCGGCTGCTGCTGAACAACATGGTGGCCTTTTACTAGGGGGGCGTCATGGCAGACACGATCGAAAGTTTCGAAGATCTGGTTCGCATCGCCCGCGCGCAGAAGGAACGGCAGCGTTTCCTGTTCGTTTTCCTGCGCGCCGAACTGCCCGACGACGCCCGCGCCGATCAGGTGGAACGTTTTGCCACGAAACGGGGCGGGGCGCTGGCTCCGGTCATGTATGCCGACAAGGCGGTGCATGAATTGCGTGATTTCGCGGCGCTCACGGCCGAGGCGCAGGGCACCATCGACCACCTGGGCCAGGGGCAGGGCGTCGATACCGGCTGGGACATCGTTCTCGTCGGCATCCTTGCGGGTGGCACGATGCGCGAACCCGACGAGGATGCGGTCGATGCGGCCCTGCAGGGCATGCTGCAGGCCGTGCGGCAGGGCAGGTCGCTCGCCCATCTCGCCGCCTTCGATCGCAACGGCACGCCGGTCAGCTTCGGCTGACGCTGTTCCTCGACGCCACCGTCATTGCGAGGAAGCGCAAACCAGCAGCGGGAGGACCGGGTTGCTTCGCATTAGCTCGCAATGACGATGAGGAAGGATGCCCTATTCCCGCGCCCTGAGCAGCGGCGCAGGCCGCGCCGAGAGCGGCGGCAGGGCCAGGAGAACCCCGACCAGCGCCGAGACCGCGACACCTCCCGCCACGATCAGCAGCGCCGAGGACCAGATTGGCCGGAAGCTCATTTCCATCATCATCCGGCTGACCCCCCAGCCGCCCAGCATCCCCGCGACAATGGCGATCAGCGCCGAGGCGAGCCCCAGCAGCGTGATCCGAAGCGCGAAGCTTCGCAGCATGAGTGCGCGGCTCGCCCCGAGGCTACGGGCGACAGCGGCCTCGCGCCGCCTTTCGTGCCCGCCCGCCGCGACCACGCCGATCAGGACGAACAGGCCGCCGGTCAGCATCACCAGCGCGGCGATGCGGATGGCGGTGGCCGCGCCGGACAGCAGCACACTCACCCGTTCGGCAGCGCCTCTGATGCTGATGGCGGTGATGTTCGGCCCGTCCGTCGTGATCTCGTCGATCAGCCGGGTTGTCGTGTCCTCATCCGCGCGGACAGTCGCGATCCAGCTATGCGGTGCCCCGGCGAGCGACTGCGGATTCATCACGATGACAAAGCCGATGCCGAGGGTCTGGAACTCCACCCGCCGGAAGGAGGTGACGGTGGCGGTCACCTCGCGGCCGAGAATGTTCACGCTGACGGTATCGCCCAGTTGCAGGCCGATGCTCTCGGCCTCTTCCGCCGAAAAGCTCATCTGCGGAGGGCCGCTGTAATCTTCTGGCCACCATTCGCCTGCGGTGATCACCGTGCCGTCGGGAGGGGTCGGCGCATAGGTGACTCCCCGGTCACCGCGCAGGACCCAGGGGGCCTCGTCATCGCCTGAAGTCGGCTCGCCGTTGATCGCGGTGATGATGCCGCGCAGCATCGGGGCGGCCTCGAACTCCTGCACCGAGATGTCCTGCACCATCCTCTCCTGCAGCGGTGCGATCTGGTCGGGCTGGATATCGACAAGAAAGGCGGACGGCGCGTTGCGTGGCAATTCGCTGAGGATTGCCTGCCTGAGATTGCCCTCGATCTGGCCGATGCCCGCAAGGGTCGCGAGGCCGAGGCCGAGCGCCAGCACCGTCGCCACCGTCCCGCCGCCCTTCGCACCGATGGAGGCGAGCGCCAGGCGCAGGCCCGGCCGTCCCGCGGCGGCGGGGCGCAGGAGATGGGCCGAGGCGCGCAGAAGCAGCGCCGCCAATGCCAGCAGGCCGAGCGTCACCGCCATTCCGGCAAGGACGGAGACAGCCAGCAGGGGCACGCCGGTAAGCCGTATCGCCGCGTAGACAAGGGCCAGCAGGACAAGGCATGTTGCCGCAAGCCAGGGCCAGCGTGGCAGGCGGCGCGCGGCGGAGGTTCCCTCGCGCCAGAGGGTCGCGGGGCGGATGTCCTCGATCCTCGCCAGCGGCCAGAGCGCGAAAAGAAGAGCTACAAGCCCGCCATAGAGTGCGGCCTGCGCCAGCGGGGCCGGGTAGATGCCGAAGATCGCAGGCAATGGCAGGGCTGACAGGATCGCCGGGGCCGCCAGCAACAGCGGCAGGGTGCCGAGAACCAGCCCGAGCAGCGTTCCGGCCAGTGTCACGAGCAGGATCTGCGCGAGATGGGCAGTGACGATCACCCGCCTCGTCGCCCCCAATGTGCGCAATGTGGCAATGGTCTCGACCCGGGCCGCAAGCCAGGACCGCACCGCCACGCTGACGCCGACGCCGCCGATGGCGAGACCGGCCAGCCCCATGAGCATGAGGAAAGCGCCGACGCGCCCGATGACCTGTTCGGTCCCCGGGAGCCCCTCGCTCGCATCGCGCCAGCGCAGGCCCGAGGCGGGGAATTCCTCGTGCATTGCCGCGCCGATGGCCCCGGCATCCGCCCCGGACGGGAGGACAAGCCGGTAGAGCGTGGAGAAGAGCGTGCCCTCGGTGATCAGCCCCGAGCCCTCCAGGTCAGCGGTGCGCAGGAGGGTGCGCGGCCCCAGTCCGAAGCCGCCATTGGCGTCATCGGGCCAGGCCGTCAGGATTGCCGCCAGCCTGAATTCATTGGTGCCGAGGCGGAACGTATCGCCGGGGGCGAGAGAGAGACGGCGGGCCAGATCCTCTTCCACCACCGCGCCGGGACGGGTTTCGTCGCCCGCCAGCGCCTCGGCCAGCGGCATGGGCGGGTCGAGTTCGACCGCACCCAGAAGCGGATAGGAATCATCGACGGCGCGCACCTCGGTCAGTGCTCTCCGTGCAAGAAGGCTGTCGCCGGTGGTCGCAAGCGAGCGGAAGGAGACGACTTCCGAGACCTGTGCCGCCGCATCTTCCATGAATGCGCGCTCATCCGGTGTCGCAAAGCGGTAGGTCAGCTCCACCTCGGCATCGCCGCCCAGAAGCTCGGCACCGCTCCGGGCAAGGCCCGCCTCGATCGCCGCCGTCACATTGCCCACGGCGGCGATGGCCGCCACGCCGATGGCAAGCGCCACGAGGAACAGCCGGAACGAGGCGAATGCACCGCGTAGATCGCGCAGGGCGAGGCGCAGGGAGAGCATCAGGACGCATCCCCGGCGACGCGGCCGCCAGCCAGCCGCACCACCCGGTCGCAGCGCGCGGCCAGTTCGCCGGAATGGGTGACCAGAACGAGCGTGGAGCCGTGGCGCGCGCGCAGGTCGAAAAGCAGGTCCATGATCACCTCGCCCGAGGCGGCATCAAGGCTGCCGGTCGGTTCGTCCGCGAGCAGGATCGCCGGTCGCGGCGCGGCAGCGCGTGCCAGTGCCACCCGCCCCTGTTCTCCACCCGAAAGCTGGGACGGGTAATGCCCCTCGCGATGCGACAGGCCGACGGCGGCCAGTTCGTCGCGTGCCCGGGCTGTTGCATCACCGACATGTGCAAGCTCGAGCGGCAGAGCCACGTTTTCCAGCGCGGTCAATGTGGGTATGAGATGGAATGACTGGAAGACCACGCCCATGTGGTCCCGACGAAACAGGGCGCGGCCGTCCTCGGACAGGCTGCCAAGGTCACGGCCCAATGCCATGACACTGCCCCGGCTGGGCTGTTCGAGCCCGGCCATGACCATGAGGAGAGACGACTTGCCCGATCCGCTTGGCCCGATGAGCCCGAGTGCCTCTCCCCTTTCCACCGACAGCGTGATGTCATGCAGGATCTCCACCGGCCCGGCATTGCCTGCGAGGGTCAGCCCGACATCGGTGAGTACGAGGGCGGGCTCGGTCATTGCGGCATTCCTTCGTTCCGTTGCAAGGGGATATGGGGCCTTGCGCGGTTTGCGCAAGCTGCCGGCCCTGTTCATTCTCGCCGCCGGTGCGGCCCAGGCCGACCCGGTGACGATCGCCGCTCTCGGCGACAGCCTGACGCAGGGCTACGGCTTGCCGCTCGACCAGGGGCTGGTGCCGCAGCTTGAAAGCTGGCTGGCGGCGCAGGGGCTCGATGTCGTTGTCGTGAATGCGGGTGTCTCGGGCGACACGAGCGCGGGCGGGCTCGCGCGGGTCGGCTGGACCCTCGGGGGCGATGTCGATGCCCTGATCGTGGAACTGGGTGCCAATGACATGCTGCGCGGGATCGACCCGTCGCTGACGCGGAGCAACCTTTCGGGCATCCTCGACGTGGCGCGGATGCAGGGGGTCGAGGTTCTGCTCGTCGGCCTTCCCGCCGCCGACAATTTCGGCCCGGACTACAAGGCGGATTTCGACGGGATCTTTCCCGACCTCGCACGTGCTTACGGCGTGGCGCTCTACCCGGATATCTTCGCAGCCCTGCGTGGCGACGACATGGCTGCCGCGCGACGGGAATATATGCAGGCGGACGGGATTCATCCCAATGGCGAAGGCGTTGCGAAGATCGTTACGGACCTTGGCCCCGAGGTGGCGCGACTGGTCGAGCGCGCGGCTCAGTAGGATTCCCAGGCGCGCAACTGCGCCAGGGTGAACATCGGCCGCACGGGGCCGTCATCTTCGGGGCGGTAGTGCGGATCCTGCGGCAGGCAGCCGCGCCCGCAGAGCTGGCGCACGGTCATGGTCCCGGTGTCGACATACCACATGCGCCCGCCGGGCGTGGAGATATAGCCGTTGATCCCGTCGCGCGCGTCGGTCGTCATGTCCTGGACCGTCGGAAATTCCGAGGCGTAGACCGGGCTGTAGGTTCCATGGGTATGGATCGAGGCGACGACGCGCATGCCTGCGGGCGGACGCGGCAGGAAACAGGAGGCCTCGCGCCCCACATTGATCGGCGTGGCCATCATCCGTCCCTGCGTATCGCGACCGATATAGCCGCAGGTCTCGCTCCCGGTGGCGTAGGAGTGAAGCTGCATTTGCCGCAGCGTCTCGGCCACGAATTCCAACTCGTCGCCCGTGGGCGAGGAGGGTGCGGTGGCCATCCGCCCGCCACGCGTACTGGCGAGCACGTGGCTGGTGCGTGTGACCGAGGTGCCGGCGGTCTGCGTTCCCGCCGCCTCGATCGCCTCGGCCGGACCGATGGCGCCGATATGCGGACGAGACGCGCTGTCCGGCAGCCCGCAGGCTGCCAGGACAAGGGCCAAGCCAAGCGATGCAGCGCTTCGCCACAAGACAAAGCGCCGCATGTCTTCAGAGAAGCTTCAGGTCGATCGCCGATTCCCGGCCGTCACGGCCAGCCTGAACCTCGAAGGAAACCTTCTGGTTGTCCTGGAGGCCGGTCAGGCCCGAACGCTCGACCGCCGAGATGTGAACGAACACATCCTTGCTGCCGCCGTCGGGGGCGATGAAGCCGTAGCCCTTTGTATTGTTGAACCATTTCACGGTGCCAGTGGCCATCGTGAACTCTCCTGTCATGTCTCCGCTCGCAGGATGCAGCGGA
Organism: uncultured Rubellimicrobium sp.; assembly: GCA_964443055.1. Lineage (GTDB taxonomy): Bacteria > Pseudomonadota > Alphaproteobacteria > Rhodobacterales > Rhodobacteraceae > JADYZU01. Next base: position 15,647 of record CAYUBT010000023.1, on the reverse strand, counting down.
CCGGCTCGTCAGGTCTGATCGATGGACTGGAGCCGAAGCGCGACAGTGGTCGATAGATAACGTGGCGCAAAGAGCCTAATGCAAGAGGGGCGCAATTTCAACAAGGAAGATGGTAGGTTGCGGATTTCCGCGTGAGGGCGGGCATGGGTGCCACGCCCTCCTGCATTGACAGGATGGTGGCGGCATTACAGACCGGGCCTGGATCGTCGAGAGGGTGCGAGTCATGGACCTGGGGTTGAAGGACAAGGTCGTCGTGGTCACGGGCGGCGGGTCGGGCATCGGTGCGGGCATCACCGAGGTCCTGTCCGAAGAGGGTGCGGTTCCCGTCATCCTCAGCCGCAGCGCACCTGATCCGGACTGGCTTGCGCGGACGGGTGCGGATTTCCTGCAGGTGGAACTGTCGAACGATGATGCGGTGCGGGAGGCGGTCCGGCAGGTGCGGGAAAGGCGCGGGCCGGTTTATGGTCTTGTGAACAATGCCGGGGCCAATGACGGCGTGGGGCTGGAAAAGGGGCCGGGGGCGTTCCGTGCCAGTCTCGACCAGAATCTCGTGCATTATTACCTGATGGTTCACCTTCTGCAGGACGATCTGCGCGAGACCAGGGGTGCGGTTGTCAATATCTCGTCCAAGACGGGGCTGACAGGACAGGGCGGAACCTCGGCCTATGTCGCGGCCAAGGCGGCGGCACTGGGCCTCACGCGGGAATGGGCGGTCGCCTTCCTGCCCGATGGCGTGCGGGTGAACGCCATCGTCGTGGCCGAGGTGATGACGCCGCTTTACCGACGCTGGCTGGATACCCTGCCCGCGCCCGAGGAAGCGCTGGAGCGGATCACGGCGCGGATCCCCCTCGGCCAGCGCATGACGACGCCGCGCGAGATCGCCGATACCTGCGCCTTCCTGCTGTCGGAGCGCGCGAGCCACACGACAGGCCAATGGCTGTTCCCCGACGGTGGCTATGTCCATCTCGACCGGGCACTCCCCCTGGCCTGAGCGGGCAGCCGGTGGATGATCCTGCCCGGCCCGCAGGTTTCCGAAGCGCTGCCCCCGCCAGGCATGACCGCCGCTGTCCGGCCCGCGGGGTGCCCGGCCCGCGGAATACATCCTGCCGAGGATGCCGTCCCGTCCGGTTCGCGACCTCCCCCGCCAGCAGTTCAGCGCACGATGAATTCGGCGTGGAGCGCCCCTGCGGCGCGGATGCTCTTGAGAATGTCGATCATGTCGTTGGGGGCGACCCCCAGCGCATTCAGCCCCGCAACCACTTCGGAAAGATTCGTCCCGCCCGCCACCTCGGCCATGCCCGTGCCCGGCTCCGTGCGGATCGCGGCGCTCGAACGAGGGACCACGACGGTTTCTCCCCCGGCGAAGGGATTGGGCTGGACGACGAGCGGCGCCTCTTCCACCGTCAGGGTCAGGTTGCCCTGGCTGACGGCCACGCGGCTGATGCGGACGTCCTCGCCCATGACGATGGTGCCCGAGCGCTGGTCGACCACGACGCGCGCGCGGGATTCGGGTTCGATCAGGAGATTCTCGATCTGGCTGAGCGCATGGGCGGGTGAGCGGATGCCGAGCGCCGAGATGTCGAGATCGACCGTTCCCGCATCGAGCATGGTGGCGGCGCGGCGGTCGAATGCCTGGTTGAGGACGCTCTCGATCCGGGCGGCCGTGGTGAAGTCAGGCGTGCGCAATGCAAGGCGGACATGGTCGAGTTCGCCCAGCGAGAAGGCGACCTCGCGTTCGACCGTGGCACCTGCGGGAATGATGCCCGAGGTCGGCACGCCCCGGGTCACGCGGGCGGCCTCGCCCTCGGCGGTGACGCCTCCGGCGATGATCGCGCCCTGGGCGACGGCGTAGATCTCGCCGTCCGCGGCGTTCAGCGGTGTCATGACGAGGGAGCCGCCACGCAGGCTCGTGGCATCGCCGATGGCCGAGACCGTGACGTCGATGGGCGATCCTGCCCGTGCAAAGGGCGGCAGACGCGCCGTGACCAGCACGGCGGCCACGTTGCGGGGGCGGAACTGCTCGCCGGTGACGTTCACGCCCAGCCGCTCGAGGACATTGGCCATGATCTCTTCGGTGAAGGGCGAGTTGCGCAGCCCGTCGCCGGTGCCGTCGAGGCCGACGACAAGCCCGTAGCCGAGCAGCTCGTTCGGCCGGACCCCGTCGAATTCGACGAGATCCTTGATCCGTACGGGTGCGGCCGTGGCGACCGAGGCGACCAGCGCGACGATGGCGGCGAGCGCGGCGAGGGTGCGTCTCATCGCAGATATCCCGTGAGCGACAATTCGGCCAGCCGCGCGGTGACGGCATATTGGGTCTCGAGCTGGCTCTGGGTCTCACGCAGGGCGACGGCCGTTTCCTCGGGATTGGCGGAAACCATATCCCGTTGTCGAATGCTGGCGGCGGTGAGGGCTGCCGACTGCTGGCTGATCGACAGCTCCGCATGTTCCTCGATCCGGCCGAGCGTGGCGCGCAGGCCCGAGAGCGGCCCGGCCGAGGTGACGAGCGCGGCACCCGCCTGGTGCAGCAGCGCGCCGCGTTCGGCATCGGTGATGTCGGCGGGCGTGTCGGCGGCGATCATGGCGAGTGCGAGCCCCTTCAGGATGTTGCGCAGGGCGGGATCGTCGGCCCGTATGGTCAGGACGATGTCGCGGCCGTTGATCCGCCGCGCGAGGGGTGCGCCGGTGTCGCCCGTATAGGCGACGGTCGCGAAACTGCCGCCGGGATCGTCGAAGAACGTGTCGAGCCGGGCGATGAGGTCGGCGGAATCCGTGGCCCCCGCGACATCGGCGCGCAATGCGGCGAGGATCGTTTCGGCCCCGGCCATGGCCGCCCGGTCCGTCGCCGTGCCCGCGAAGAGCGATTCGGCCCCGTGGCGCGCCCCGAGCGCCGAGACGATCGTGGCGAAGGCCCCCTCGGCGCGTGCGGCGGCGTCGTCGATCATCTGGCGGGTAAGGCCGGGCGGCAGGGCGAGGAGATCCCGCGAGACGAGTGCGCGCTGCGCATCGATCTGGTCAAGGGCAATATGGGTGGTCTCGAACCGGCGCAGGAGGGATGTCGTGGAGTCGAGACCGGCCCGAAGAAGGGTGATCCGTCGCTCGACATCGGCGAGAAGATCGGTCCGCCCCGAGAGCCGCGCGGCCGGATCCGCGACGCGGCCGCTCGACAGTTCGGTGGCGAGCGTGTCGAGGCGGCTGCGGGTGGCGGCGATCTGGTGCATCGAGGTGAACTGTCGCGAGAGGTCGCCGATCGAGGTGAAGGTCATGGTTCAGATCTCCAGGAGGATGCGGAACATTTCGTCGATCGTGGCCAGCGTCTTCGCATTGGCGGCATAGGCCTGTTCGATCCGCAGGAGCATCTGCAGCTCCTGGTCGGAATCGACGCCGCCCGCGAGTTCGGTCACGCGCAGATTGCGCCAGCGGGCGGCGGACCAGGTCTGCGCTTCCTCGGCGATGAGCCGGTCGCGGGCGGCACCGGCGGCGATGCGGGCGGCGTGGTCGGCGGTGCTGCCGACGGGGCCGCCGGACAGGAATGCGGCCGGCCTGGTCAGCGCGTCGGACCAGCTGGAGATCTGGCTGGCCGAACCGACAGGGCCGGCAGATGCGGCATTGACGCCGTCACGCAGTCGCCAGAGCGCGCCGCCGCGATCGGGATCGACAGCGGCGTTGACGGTGATGCGCCCGGCAAGACCCTCCGGCGCGAGCGGGTCGACGGCCGCGCCCGCATCGGTGAAGAGGCCGGCCATGCCCGGGGCGAGCGTCGGATCGGTGGCGGGATCGGCGAATCGGGCGATCAGATCGGTGGCGAGACGGTCGAGTTCTGCCGACATGGCGGGCAGGGTCGTGTCCCGCAGACGCATCGCCGCGCCAAGAGTTCCGCCGTCGAGGCGGCCGATCCCGGCCGGGCCGGGGACCGGCTGGCCGTCCTGCATCAGGCCCGAAAGCCCGCCCGATTGCAGTGTCATGTCGGCGGTGACGGTGGCGGCGGCGATGAATTCATACTGTTTCGCACGGCCGTCGATCAGGATCTCGCCGCCGGGGGTGACAAGGGCGATGCGGCCGTTTTCGCGCATGACCTCGCGCAGGGGAACGATCCGGGCGATCCGGTCGATCAGGACCTGGCGCTGATCCATGAGGGCGGAGGGGTCGGCCCCGGTCACATGTGCGGTGACGACATCGCCGTTGAGCTTTTCCAGCGCGGCGAGCGAGCGGTTGAGGCTGGCGACATCGGCTGCGATGCGGCGGTCGGCCTCGAGCCGTTCGGTCTGGATGGCGGCCGAGGCCTCGCGCAGGCCGGAGGCGACCCCGCCCAGCCGGTCGAGCACCCCTGCGAGCGCGATGTCGGAGGACGGATCGCTCCCGGCTGCAACCAGCGCCGCCTGCAGCGCCGTGATCCGTGCGGTCAGCGAGGTTCCGGCCCCCGCGTCGCCGAGCGCCCTGTCGACCCGGGCCAGGGCGCTGGCGGTGATGCTGTCCGCCTCGTGCCGCGATTCGGCGTTGCGCCGCTCGGCCAGAAGTCCGCGGTCGACAAGGCGCGCGATCCCGTCCACCGCGACCCCGGCCCCGTCGAGCCCGCTGGTCCGGGCCGAGAGTTCGACGATGCGCCGCCCGTAGCCGTCGGTCAGGGCGTTGGCGAGGTTGGCCGCCACGGTTTCGGCCATGCGCGAGGCGGCAGTGAGGCCGCTGAGCGCATTGGCGACGGAAAGGTTCAGGCTCATCTCTTGTCCTTACCGTTTGATATTGGCGGTTTCCTGCAGCATCTCGTCCACTGTCTGGATCACCTTGGCGTTCGAGGAATAGGCGCGCTGGGTGGTGATCAGGCCGGTGAGTTCGGCGGCAATGTCCGTGGTCGATTCCTCGCGTGCGTAGGAAACGATCTCGCCTGTGGGGCCGTCGCCCGCATTCCACAGATAGAAGGCGCCGCTCGTGCGGGAGGTGGCGTAGGTCTGGCCGTCGAGCGCCTGCAGCCCGTTGGGGTTCGGCACATCGACGAGCGGAACCTGGTAGAGCCTGCGCGAAAGGCCGGTCGAGAACTGGGCGAAGATGTTGCCGTTCTCGTCCACGTCGATCGTGGTGAGGGTGCCCGCGGCAGAGCCGTTCTGGCTGACCTCGATCGGCGAAAAGATATCCGAGAGCTGGGTCATGCCGCCCCCGGTCCCGATCTTGCCGATGTTCACCGTGATCGGGCCGCCCGCCACGTTCACGGTGACGGTTCCGGCGGCCGGATCATAGGCCCCGCCGGTCGTGGCGGTGACCGAGAGCAATGTGCCGCCTGCGCCGCGCGTGTCGTCGAAGGTCAGCGTGTAATTGCCGATGACGGTGCCGCCCTGGGCATTGTCCTTCAGGACGAGGGTCCAGGCATTCGATGCGCCCGTCGCGGGCACTGTCGGCGTGAAGATCGCGTCGATGGTGTAGGGCACGCCGAGGTTGTCGAAATATTCGACGGTCAGTTCATAGGGCGCGCCGCTGGCCCCGGCGATGGTCTCGGTTGCGGGCAGGTTGGCGAGCAGGTCGACGGCCGTGGTCGGCTGGCCGATCACCTGGCTGAAATTGATGCGCACGGGTTGCAGGCCGGCACTGCTGACACGGGACTGGTCGGGGATCGAGCCGTCGGAGGCGGCGGGCCAGCCCAGCAGAACATGGTTGCTGGAGGATTTCAGGTAACCGAGTTCATCTATGTTAAACGAGCCGGTCGTCGTCATCAGCATCGGCGGCTCCCCCCCGCCGCGCAGGGAGGCAAATGGGGTGACCGGCAACATGCCGCGCCCGCGCACGGCCAGATCGGTCGCGTTCGATGTGGTGACGAGCGGCCCGCTCTTGTCGATCAGGCGCAGGGTCGACGTGCGCACGCCCCCGGCAGTATAGGTGCCGTTTCCGGACCCTACGACCATGGCGTGAAAATCCGTCTCGACCCGCTTGTAGCCGAAGGTCGCGGAATTGGCGATATTGTCCGAGATCGAGCCGAGGCGCGTCGCGTTGGCGGCGAGACCGGCGACACCGGCGTTCAGCGAGGACGAGATCGTCATGGGGTGCCTTTCGGGTCAATGCGTATTCATCCCGCCAGCCATAACGCATGGCGGCTTAAGGGCGGCCTAACGCCCGATCCGGGAGCGAAGCAGGGTGATTTCAAGCCGGTCGTTGCGTATCGAGGTCGGCTCGGATGACGTGGGCTGCCGGTCACCGTGTCCGGTCAGCCGGTGGATGCGGCGTGAATCAAGGCCGTCCCGCTCGAGCACGTGCCGGACGCTTTCGGCGCGATCCACCGACAGGCGCCAGACCGGGCTGTCGGCCAGAATCACCGGCTGCGAGGGGACATGGGCAGCAATGGCGAGCGGGTTGGTGACCAGGCTCGACAGGTCGGCGATCATGCCGATGATCTCGGCCGTGACCGGGGTCAGGTCCGCACCCTGTCCCTCGAACAGCGGAGCGCCGGGCAGGGCGAAGATTTCGATCACCAGCCCCTCGTCGGTCAGCCGGGTCACGATATGGCGGCGCGCCATTTCCGACAGCATGCTCTCGCCGCCCCGGCCGAGCAGCGCATCCATTACCTCTTCGAATGCGAGGGTCTCGGCCTGCGTGAAGGCGGATGTTCCCTCCTCGTCGTCGAACTGGGCATAGTCTGCCTGGCCCGCGACCCCGTGCGAGAAACTGTCGCCGGTGTCGGCCTGGGCATCGTCCGAACTCGGGCTGTCACCGCCGAAGATACTGTCGGAACTGCCAGAGATCGTGCTGATGCGCGTGCTGGGTGCGAAATAATCCGCGATTCCCTTGCGCTGGGATTCGGTCGTCGTGCTGATAAGCCAGAGCATCATGAAGAAGGCCATCATCGCCGTGACGAAATCGGCGTAGGCAACCTTCCACGCGCCACCGTGCCCTTCCTCCTCGACGACGATCTTCCTGCGCCTGATGACGATCGGCGCATTGCTGCCTGCAGCCATGCCTCACACCCGTGCTCATCCACCCGCATCAGGGTGTAAGGAGCCAGGCGTGAACCCGGTCTTAACGGATCAATTCCGGGTCAAAGGTCACGGCGTCGCCATATTTCGTCATTGCCGCAGAACTCGACGAGGTCATGGCCAGCCTCGCGCATTATCCGGCCGATCCCGCGGCCGCCCCCGTTGTTCTCGATGGCCCAGGCGGCCACCCGGAAACGGTCGAAGGGAAAGACGGACAGGACCTCCTCCTCCGCTCCCTCGATGTCGAGCGAGACGAAATCGGGGCGCGTGATCCCGGCCTCGTCCAGAATCGCGGCCAGCGGGCGGACGGGCAGGCGCAGGCGCTCCTCGCGGTGGCGCGGATCGGCGCGCACCCGGTCCAGAAGCGCGGGATCATAGCTTGCGGCAAGACCGCTCATCTGGGTCATGCCCGCGCTGACCGCGATGAAATCCGCCTCACCTTCACGGGTGCCGACGGCGAGACCGAGGCAGGGGCAGCGGCGCAGTTCCCGCGCCTCGCGCAACCGGGCGGGGACAGGTTCGACAAGAATGCCGCTCCAGCCGCGATACTGCTCGAAAAACAGCGTGTTCGAGCCGGTGACCCCGTCATATCCGCCGATATCGACAAAGACACCGCCGCGCCTGCCCCCGAGCAGGCGGTCCACGACAGCGTCCTGTCCCGCCTGACTGGCATAGGGAAAGCCGGGGTCGAGCATGTGGTGCAATTCGTGGATACGGCGGTTGACGGCACCACGGCGGCGGCTGTTTTCGCTGCGCAGCATTTCAGTCTCGTTGCGCAGCATCCTGCGCAGTTCGACGCGAATCTCGGCCAGCCGGTCAGCCGTTTCCGGTGTAGTCGGCATAGGACTTCTCCTCGGTGATGGCCGAACCCAGATGCAGGTTGATCGCCTTTTTCACCGCTGCGCGTTCATCATTCACGCGATAGACGGAGCGGGCCAGTTCGATGAAGCGCGGCCCGAAATCGCCCGCGCGCTCGCACTGGCGGATGTCGTCCTCGATCACCCAGAGGCGGGCATTGATCGCGTAGAGTTCGTCCCCAAGAGCAGCAAGACGCGTGGAACCCGGCAGATGCGCCGTTGCCACGGCCAGAAGCGCCGCCTCCTCATGCCGCACATTGGCGAGTTTCGCGCTCTCGGTGATCCGCTCGCGCTTCAGCCTCAGGATGGTGAGCTTGTCGATCAACTCGCCAGGAGAGACGGGAACCATGATCTCGGACATCAGAGCACCTTTCTCCATTCGTTCAGCCGTCGCGCCAGATCGTCATGCACCCGGACGAAGACCCCGTCCCAGTCGCGCGGGCGGCTTTGGCGGATCAGGCGCATGGCGGGATACCAGGGGCTTTCGTCCCCGGCGATCTGCCAGAGCCAGAACGGGTCCCAGTGCAGCAATGTCCAGACCGGCCGCCCCAGTGACCCGGCAAGATGCGCGGTTGCGGTGCAGGAGGTGATGATCAGGTCCATCTCCTCCATCATGGCTGCCGTATCGGCGAGGTCGCGATCGTCGCCGCCCGCGTCGATGATGAGTGCACCGGTGCCGTCCGCGTGGAAGGTGGCAAGGTCCGGCCCCTTGTAGAGCGAGAACATCTGCAGATCCGGCAGGTCGAGCAGGCGGTGGAACTGCCGGTGACTGAAGGAGCGGAAGGCATCGCCGCGATAGGTCGGCGATCCGCCCCAGACCACGCCGATGCGGAAGCGGTCGCGGAAGGGGGCGGTCAGCGCGCGGGCGCGGCGGCGGCTGTCGTCGGGCACGGTCAGGCGGGCGGGTGGAGGAATCGTGTCACTGGTGACGAAATGAAGCGCGGGCAGGTCCATGAGATCGGTCCAGACATCATGGGGCGCGCCGGTGTCCGGTTCTGCCCCTTCCACGGAGGACAGGAGCCGTGCCAGCGGTATTTCGCTGCGCAGCATGACACGGCCTGGATCGAATGCCTGCAGGACCGGCAGGAACCGCGCGAAGGCCAGCGCATCGCCCAGCCCCTGTTCGGGCAGGACGAGGATGCGGCGGCCGTCCAGCGGGCCGCCGTCCCATTTCGGCGTGCGCATGCGGCGTGGCGTCAGCTCGCCGGTCTGCCAGCGGGCGGCGTAGTGGCGGAACCCCGCGGCATATTTCCCGGCGGCCAGCTGCGTGAGCGCAAGCTGCATGCGCAGTTCCGTGTGGTCAGGATAGCGCCGGAGCGCGGATTCCAGCGTCGTGATCCCCTCGTCGTACCGGCCGAGGCTGCGCAGGTGGCGGCCCTCCATGGCGTGGTGATGCGGGTTGTCGGCGTCGATGGCGATCAGTTCGCGGCGCAGCGCAAGCGCGCGCTCGGTCTCGCCGAGATCGCCAAGGATATTGGCGTGGTTGTTCAGGATGCCGCGATTGTGCGGGGAGAGTGCATGGGCGCGCTCCTGTGCTGCGAGTGCCAGACCATGCGCCCCCTGTTCGCGCAAAAGCACGCCGAGATTGGTCCAGATGCCTGCATCACCCGGATGCTGTGCGAGATGACGGGCATAAAGCGCTCGCGCCTCGTCATGCCGCCCGTCGCGATGGGCGGTGATGGCGTGTTGTCGCCTGTCTGCAGCCCTGTTCCCGGCCTGATCCATGCAGCCCTCCGTTGCGGGCACAGTCTTGCCAGCGGCACCGGGCAAGGCAAAGGCCGTTGTTGGGCCGGATCGGGGCAGGTCAGACGGGGCTGGGGACGGGCATCCCCTCCCCTCGTCGTTGCGGGGAGGCGGATCCGACGCGGCAAACCAGAGATGTCGGAATACGCGGTTGCTTCGCTGTCGCTCGCAATGACGGGAGGAATGATGGGGTCGAGGCCCTCGCGGGTCAGGTGGCGAGGTCGACCGAATGTGCGCGATCCGAGAGCATGGCGAGATCGAGCACCTTCTGCAGCGCAGCGCCACGGGCGAAATCCGGGTGAACCTGCACGCCCTCGCGCGCGGCTGCCATGAAGCGGGCGTAATTCGTCTCGACCCCGGGGCAGGGCAGGTCGGTCCAGGTGGCGGTCGGCATGTCGTCCCCCAGGCTGCCGCGCAGGGTCGAGACATCCTTCTCCCACCGTACTTCCAGCCCGCCTTTCGTGCCGAAGATGCGCAGGAGCAGGTCGTTGAGATGGCCCGAGGCGAAACGGGTCGCATGGATCACGCCCACCGCGCCGCCTGCAAGCCGGAGATGCATCACCGCGCTGTCATTGGCGTCGAGGACATAGTCCCCGATCCGTCCGCCCGGAGCCTTGTCGAAGGTCTGCAGCCGACAGGAAACGGAGGCGACATCCGCCCCGGCGATATGGGTCGCAAAGTCCAGGATATGCACCCCGACATCACCGAGCACGCCCATCGAGCCATGTGACGTGGACAGCCGCCAGAGCCATTGCTCTTCCTTGTCCCAGGCACCCCAGGCAGGCTGGGTGAGCCAGCTTTGCAGATAGGAGGCCTCGAAATGGCGCACCTCGCCGATGGCTCCCGCAGCGACAAGACGCGCGGCCTCGATCATCGCCGGGACATTGCGATACGTAAGGTTCACCATGTTCACGACGCCGGCCTGTGCCGCTGCCGCTGCCATTTCGGCAGCGTCGGGATAGTTGGCGGCAAGAGGCTTTTCGCACAGCACATGCTTTCCTGCCGCCAGCAGGGGCAGCGTCGTCACATGATGGACCGCATCCGGCGTCACATTCGAGACGGCGTCGAATCCGCCCCAGTCCAGTGCCTCCGCGACCGAGGCGAAACCCCGGGCGATCCCGTGAGCCTCGCAAAAGGCGCGCAGCCGGTCGGCGTTGGTGTCCACACCCGCCACGACCTCGACATCGGGGATGTCCCGATAGGCATCGACATGCGATTTCGCCATGCCCCCGGTGCCGATGACCACGACGCGCACAGGCGTCACCGGAAGCCCTCCTGTCCTTTCTCATGCAGCGATGGCCCGCGCTCGGCAATCGGTTCCAGCGATTCCTCGACCGGGCGGTTGGGCGCGGCATTCGGGTCGGTGATCCGTGCGGCCGGATTATGGGCCCATTTCACCGCATTCTGCAGCACAAGCTGCACATTGGCGTCGTGATATGTCGGATAGGCTTCGTGACCGGGGCGGAAGTAGAAGATGTTGCCCGCGCCGCGCCGCCAGGTCAGGCCGGAGCGGAAGACTTCGCCGCCCTGGAACCACGAGATGAAGACCGTCTCGAGCGGCTCCGGCACGCCGAACGGCTCGCTATACATCTCTTCGTGTTCGATCTCGAAATTCTCGGGCAGACCGGCCGCGATCGGGTGATTGCGCGAGGCGAGCCAGAGCCGCTCGCGCTCACCCGCCTCGCGCCAGGCGAGATTGCAGGGTGCGCCCATCAGCTTCTTGAAGACCTTGGAGAAATGCGCCGAATGCAGCGCGATCAGCCCCATGCCGCTCCAGACGGCCTCAGCCACGCGCTCCACCACATCATCGCGCACCTCGCCATGGGCGGCATGGCCCCACCAGACCAGCACATCAGTCTCGGCGAGTCGGTCGGCCGGGAGGCCGTGTTCGTCCTCCTGCAGGGTCGCGGTGGTGGCGCGGATGGTGCTGTCCCTGTTCAGCGCATTCGCGATGCAGTTGTGCATGCCGTCGGGGTAAATTTCGGCGACGATCTCGCTTGTCTGTTCGTGGACGTTCTCGCCCCAGACCACTGTGCGGATAACCATGGAACTCTCCCTGTCGTGACTCGCGCGGACAATGCGCTGGGCGAAGACGAGGTTCAACGCCGATGTTCGCGCTAACCGATGTTCGCGCCGACTCCTGCCGGTGTCAGCCAAAGGTGCTGCTGATGCTGTCCCAGACCAGCTTGGCCCCGACCAGCCCGACCAGTGCATAGGTGATCGGGTAGAACACCTCGGTGCGCATCCGCCGGATGAGCCAGGCACCCACGAAGGTGAACACGACCGCCACCGGCATGAGCGCGGCCGAGGCCAGGAGATTTCCTGCACCGAACTGGCCGAGCAGGTAATAGGGCGGCACCTTGATCAGGTTGATCACGGCGAAGAACAGCACGCTCGTGCCGGTGTAGAGGCGTGGATCCATGCCCAGCGGCATGGTGTAGACCTGATAGGGCGGCCCGCCTGCATGGGCGATGAAGGAAGTGTAACCCGCCACGGTGCCCCAGAACCCGGCCTTCATGCGGTTGTGCGGGGCAATCCGGGCGCGTCCGGCCCTGCCTTGGAGCAGCCAGCGCAGGGCGAAGGCGAGTGCGATCGCACCGACGATGAAGCGGATGGCGTCATCCGACACGAATTCCGCCGTGGCCCAGCCCAGAATCGTGCCTGCGACAGCGCCCGGGATCATCAGGCGGACGGTGCGCATGTCCCAGCTTTTCCACCAGGTCCCCACGCTCACCATATCCGAGGCGATCAGGATCGGCAGCATGATCCCCGCCGCCTGCACCGGCGGCATGACCAGCACCATCACAGGCACGGCGAGGATACCGAGGCCGGCAAGCCCGCCCTTGGAAATACCCATGATGGCGGTTGCGAGTGCCGCAACCGCCATCACCGCCGGGTCCTGGAACAGGGCGTTGTCCACCTAGTCGGCGATCACGTCCTGTCGCTGTTCGCCAAGTCCTTCGATCCCGAGTTCGACGACATCACCGGCCTTCAGGTAACGGGGCGGCTTCATCCCCATGCCCACGCCCGGCGGCGTGCCGGTCGAGATCACGTCGCCCGGATGCAGCGTCATGAACTGCGAAAGATAGGACACCAGGTGCGCGACGCCATAGACCATGGTCTTGCTTGTGCCGTCCTGCATCTGGGTGCCGTTGACCTTCAGCCACATCTTCAGATTCTGCGGGTCGGACACCTCGTCGCGGGTCACGAGCCAGGGGCCGATCTGGCCGAAGTTGTCGCAGGACTTGCCCTTGGTCCACTGGCCGGCGCGCTCTTGCTGGAAGCTGCGCTCCGAGACGTCGTTGGTCACGGCATAGCCCGCAACATGGCCGAGCGCCTCGGCCTCGGAGACATATTTGGCTTTCTTGCCGATGATGATGGCCAGTTCGACTTCCCAGTCGGTCTTTTCCGAGCCGCGCGGAATGATGATCGGGTCGTTCGCCCCGCAGACCGCGCTGGTGGCCTTCATGAAGATGACCGGCTCGGGGGGAACGTCCATGCCGGATTCTGCGGCGTGGTCGGCGTAGTTGAGGCCGATGCAGATGAACTTGCCGATATCGGCCACGCAGGCCCCGAGGCGCGCGTCCGCATCCACCACCGGCAGGGCGGACGGGTCGACCGCCCGCAGCATCGCCAGCCCCGCATCCGAGAGCACCGCACCGCCGATATCGGGGACAAGGCCGGTCAGGTCGCGGATCGTGCCGTCATCGGCAAGCAGACCGGGTCGTTCGGCCCCCCGGGGCCCGTGGCGAAGCAGTTTCATTGGAGCAATCCCTCGATTGGTGATGGTGAGGACGGAGTCCTGACTGTGATACCTTCAATGGTTACCGGCGGAAAGGTCGCCACGCCAGATACGCGCCCGTCCCCCCTCGTCATTGCGAGGAGACGCAGCCGACGCGGCAAGCCAGAAACGGGGGGCGACCATGTCGCGAAGCCGCTGCCGGGGCACCCGTCTTGCCGCCCCCGCCGCGCCGGGCTAGCTCTGGCGCGCAGAAGGAGCATCCCATGACCCAACCCGTTTTCGACGGTCACAACGATTTTCTTCTCCGCCTGCTCGGCCGCCCGGCGGCGGATCGGCGGTTGTGGAGCGAGGGGGATGGCGAAGGCCAGCTCGATGCGCCCCGCGCGCGGGACGGGGGCCTGGTCGGGGGGCTGTTTGCGATCTTCGTTCCCTCTCCGGGCGACGAGTCGCAGGCGGCATTCGATGTGCTCTTCGACAATCCGCCCTATGAACTGCCCCTGCCCGAACCGCTGCCTCCGCATCAGGCGCAGGCGGCGGCGCTGTCGATGGCCGGGCATCTGCGCGGGATGGCGCGCGAGGTGCCGGGCTTCACCCTCTGCCGCAGCGCGGGCGAGATCGAGGCGGCGATGGCCAAGGGCGATTTTGCGGCTGTCATGCATATGGAGGGGGCCGAGCCCATCGACGAGGGGCTCGATGCGCTCCATATCTTTCATGCGATGGGGCTGCGCTCGCTCGGGCCGGTCTGGAGCCGGCCCACCGTCTTTGGTCACGGGGTGCCCTTCGCCTTTCCGTCCAGCCCCGACACCGGCCCCGGCCTGACCGATGCGGGCAGGCGGCTCGTGCGCGAATGCAATCGGCTGCGGATCATGATCGACCTCAGCCATCTGAACGAGAAGGGCTTCGATGATGTGGCCGCCCTGTCGGATGCGCCGCTGGTCGCCACGCATTCCAACGCCCATGCAGTCACCCCGTCGAGCCGCAATCTCACCGACCGCCAGCTTGACATGATTCGCGAGTCTGGCGGAATGGTCGGGCTGAACTATGCGACCTCGTTCCTGCGTCCTGACGGACGCAAGGACCCCGATCTCGGCTGGGACGTGATCCTGCGCCATCTCGACCATCTGCTCGCGCGGCTGGGCGAGGGCCATGTCGGCCTCGGATCGGATTTCGACGGGGCGGTGACACCCACGATCCTGCGCGATGTGACCTGTCTGCCCGATCTTGTGGCGGCGATGCGGGCGCATGGCTATGATCAGGCGCTCGTCGACAGGATCACGCATCGCAACTGGATCGACGTGCTGCGCCGCACATGGGGGGAATGATGCCCGGGGCGCTCGAGGCGGCGCAAGAAGTCGGCCGGGCGGCGGCGGCCGTCGATGAAGGTGAATTCGAGGCGCTCGTACGGGAAATCGCCGGGGCAAGACATATCGTCCTGCATGGCGCGGGGCGCGAGGGGCTGATGATGCGGGCGCTGGCGATGCGGCTGCATCATCTCGGGCTTGCGGCCCATGTCTGGGGCGACATGTCGATGCCGCCGGTCGGTCAGGGCGATCTCGTGCTGCTCGCGGCGGGGCCCGGCGATCTGCCAACGGTCGGGGTGCTGGCGGAACTGGCCCGCAATCAAGGCGCGCGCACCGCCTGCGTCACGGCGCAACCCTCCGGTCCGACACCGCGTGCCTGCGACCTGATGCTGGTGATCCCTGCGCAGACCATGGCCGACGATCAGGGTGTCGATACCTCGGTCCTGCCCATGGGCTCGGTCTTCGAGGGGGCGATGTTTCTGGTATCAGAGATGCTGGTCCTGCGGCTGGCCGGGCTGCTGGAGCAGTCACCCGCAGACATTCGTGCGCGGCATGCAAATCTGGAATGAGCAGGAAAAAAGGCCGCCGGAAACCGACGGCCTTTTTGCTGCAATGCCGGGGGTCGTTATTCTGCTGCCGCTTCCTCGGGCTGGATCGAGACCAGATAAGCCCAGATGTCGCGCGCCTGCTGCTCGTCGCGGACCTGATAGGCCATCTTTGCGCGAGCGCGGCGGTTGTCGAGAACCTCGCGCATGAACGGGGTCGGGCCCATGACATAGCCGACGAAGTTTTCTTCGTCCCAGACAGCGCCGGTTTCGCCCCATTCGATAATCGAATCACCGAAGTTGAAATCTTCTACAGCGCCCGGCGCTTCACCGACGATCGCATAGAGATTCGGGCCGGTGTTGGCGTTGCGCCCGGCGATGGTGTTGCCGTCGGGATCCTGGATGACATGGCAGGTCACGCACTGACGGTTGAACTGCGCCTCGCCCTCGGCTGCGTCGCCCTCGGCCAGAACGGGGGCCGCGAGCATGACAATGGCTGCTCCGGC
>CAYUBT010000022.1:8390-22489 GCA_964443055.1 uncultured Rubellimicrobium sp. | reverse complement strand
GATGCCCTGGGTGCCGATGTAGATCCAGGATCCCGCGGTCATCTGGCCGTACATCGTCAGGCCCATGTGCTCCAGCCGGCGGAACTCGGGCCAGGTCGCCCAGTCACCGACAAGGTTGGAGTTGGCGATCAGCACGCGCGGGGCGTCGGCATGGGTGCGGAAGATGCCCACGGGCTTGCCGGACTGGACAAGGAGCGTCTCGTCGTCTTCCAGATCGTTCAAGGCGGCGACGATCCGGTCGAAATCCTCCCAGGTACGGGCAGCGCGGCCGATGCCGCCATAGACCACCAGCTCATGCGGGTTTTCGGCCACGTCGGGATGCAGGTTGTTCATGAGCATCCGCAGGGCGGCCTCGGTCAGCCAGCTTTTCGCGGTGCGGGTCGTGCCGGTTGGGGGCAGGACAGTGCGGGCATTGTGGCGGGGATCGGTCATGACGTCACCTTCAGTTCGGGCGCGAGTGCATTGATCTTGTCGAGCATGTCGGCGAGCACCGCGCGCAATCTCCCGGTGCCGGGCCCGCCGTAATCCCAGGGTGCGGCCTCGGCCTGCAGATAGGCGGATTGCGCGTTTTCCATCTGGATCGCATGAACGCCGCTTTCCGGCCGCCCGTAATGGCGCGTGGTCCAGCCGCCCTTGAACCGACCGTTGAGGACATGGGTCAGACCCGATCGTTCCGCGATGCGCAGGACGGTGGCTTCAAGACGGGGGTCGCAGGTCACGCCCAGATTGGTGCCGATGTTGATGTCGGGCAGCACGCCGTCGAACAGGAAGGGAATCCGCGAGCGGATCGAGTGGCAGTCCCAGAGGATCGCGATGCCATGTCTGGCGCGCACGCGTTCGATCTCTGCATGAAGGGCCGCGTGATAGGGCGCGTGAAAGGCGGCGGTGCGCTGCGCGATGTCTGCGGCGGCAGGCTCCACCTCCCAGATCGGCTCACCATCGAAATCGGTGAGCGGAACCAGCCCGGTGGTGTTCTGGCCGGGATAGAGGCTTTCATCGCCGGGGCTGCGGTTGGCGTCGATCACATAGCGATGGAAACTCGCGCGCACCACGGTCGCGCCAGGCAGAAGACCGTCATAGAGCAGGTCCACATGCCAGTCGGTGTCGGCCAGTTCCCGCCCGCGCGCGTTCAGCTTCGCGCGAATCTCCCCGGGCACGAAGGTGCCGGCATGCGGCTGGCCGAGGATGACGGGGCCTTCGCCCCGGATCACTTCGACCGGAGTCACCGCGCCGCCTCCACCAGCGCGCCCGAGGCGACGAGCGCGGCGGCGGCGACAAGATCGGGGGCCATGTAGCGATCCTCCTGTAGCGGCGGCACCTCCTGCCGCAGCCGGGCGATGACGCGGGCGAGCGCGGGGGATGTCTCGAGCGGCGCGCGGAACTCGATGCCCTGCGCAGCGCAGAGTGCCTCGACCCCGAGGATATGTGCAAGATTGGCGTTCATCCGCTTCAGCCGGCGCGCACCATGGGCGGCCATGCTCACATGGTCCTCCTGATTGGCGCTGGTCGGGGTGGAATCGGTCGAACATGGATTGGCCAGATGCTTGTTCTCGCTCATCAGCGCCGCCGTCGTCACCTCAGCGATCATCAGGCCCGAGTTCAGCCCCGGTTCGGGCGTGAGAAACGGTGGAAGGTCGAAGGAGAGCGTGGGATCGACCATCAGCGCCACGCGACGCTGTGCGATGGCCCCGATCTCGGCCAGCGCCAGCGCGATCATGTCAGCGGCGAAGGCCACGGGTTCGGCGTGGAAATTGCCGCCCGAGACGATGGCGTCCTCGAGCACCAGCGGATTGTCGGTGACGGCATTGGCCTCGATCTCCAGGGTGCGCGCGGTCATGTCGAGCAGGTCCAGCGCCGCGCCGGTCACCTGTGGCTGGCAGCGGATGCAGTAGGGGTCCTGCACGCGGCTGTCGCCCTGACGGTGGCTTTCACGGATCTCGGACCCCTCCATCAGCGCGCGCATCCGTTCGGCCACGCGGATCTGTCCGGCGTGGCCGCGCAATTCATGGATCGCGGCGTTCAGCGGCGCGGTCGAGCCCATGATCGCATCGGTCGAGAGACAGGAGATGACCACGGCATTCTCGGCGGCACGGCGCGCGTCGAACAGGCCGGCCAGTGCGCAGGCGGTCGAGAATTGCGTGCCGTTGATCAACGCCAGCCCTTCCTTGGGGCCAAGCGTGACGGGGGTCAGTCCCGCAAGCCGCAGGGCATCGCCACCCGGAAGAACGCGGTTGCCGATCCGTGCCTCCCCCTGCCCGAGCATGACGGCGGCCATATGCGCAAGCGGTGCGAGGTCGCCCGAGGCCCCCACCGAACCCTGCACGGGGATCACCGGCGTCACGCCGCGTTCGAGCATCGCCTCGATCAGCGCCACCACCTCCCACTTCGTGCCGGATGCGCCGCGCCCGAGCGACAGGAGTTTCAGCGCCATCATCAGCCGCACGGTCGGCTCCTCCAGCGCCTCGCCCACGCCGCAACAATGCGACAGGATCAGATTTTCCTGAAGTTTTGCAGTATCCTCCGAGACGATCTTCACGCTTGCGAGCTTGCCGAATCCCGTGTTGACACCATAGACCGCCGCCTCGCCTGCCGCCGCCTGCGCGACACGCGCGGCCGACGCCTCGACCAGCGCCCTTGCCGATGGATCGAGGCGGGCGGGCAGTCCTTCGCGCCAGATCCGTTCGAGATCGGCCAGCGTGGCCGCGCCGGGGGTGAGGGTCAGCATGGGCGTCCTCCGATGATGCGCAGATGAAGGGGCGAGAGGCCAAGGCGATAGATCAGATGCGCCGGATCGTCCGCGTCCCAGATGGCCAGATCGGCGCGCAGCCCGGGCGCGATCCGCCCGCGATCCTGCAGGCCGAGGGCGGTGGCGGCGTGGCTCGTGGCCCCGGCCATGGCCTCGTCAGCCGTCAGGCCGAAGAGCGTGCAGGCCATGTTCATGGCCAGAAGCAGCGAATGGACGGGCGAGGTGCCGGGGTTGAGGTCGGTCGCCACAGCCATCTTCACCCCGTGTTCACGGAAGGCCGCGACCGGCGGGGCCTGGATCTCGCGCAGGGCATAGAAGGCCCCGGGCAGGAGAACGGCGACGGTTCCGGCCCCGGCCATGGCACGCGCGTCATCCTCGGTCGCATATTCGAGATGATCCCCCGAAAGCGCGCCCTATCGCGCCGCCAGCTGCGCGCCGCCCAGCAGCGAGAGCTGGTCGGCATGAAGCTTCACCGGCAGGCCAAGTTCGCGCGCCGCATCAAAGACCATGGCCATCTCCTTGACAGAGAAGGCTATTCCCTCGCAGAATCCGTCCACCGCATCGACCAGACCCTCGGCATGGGCGCGGGTGAGCGTGGGCAGGACCACCTCGTCGAGATAATTGCCCGGGCGGCCCCGATATTCGGCCGGGACGGCATGGGCGGCAAGGTAGCTGGTCTTCACCGTGACCGGGCGCAATTCCGTCAGACGCCGCGCCACACGCAGCATGCGCAGTTCGGCGTCGGGATTCAGGCCATAGCCCGATTTCACCTCGACTGTCCCCACCCCGTCGGCAATCAGCCGGTCAAGGCGCGGAAGCGCGCTGGCGAGCAGTTCATCCTCGGAGGCCGCCCGCGTCGCCGCCACCGTCGAGATGATGCCGCCGCCCGCGCGCGCGATCTCCTCATAATCCGCGCCTGCCATCCGCATGGCCCACTCACCCGCGCGCTGGCCGCCATGAACAAGATGTGTATGACAGTCGATCAGCGCGGGCGTGACCAGCCTGCCGCCAAGGTCGATCTCTTCGCCACCCGCACTCCCGGCGATCAGGTCACCGTCGATGGCAATGCTGCCGGAGATGACCTCGGTACCGGGGCCGGACCAGATACGGGCATTTGTCAGGATCATGGCGACTCGCTTGCGTCAGGCGGGATTTCGGCTATTATGTATAGACATATTCTCACGTCAAGGGGAGTCCCATGCAGGTCATCCGGGCGGATCGGGCGCTCCTGCCCTCGGGCTGGGCGCGCGACGTCAGCGTCGCCATCGGCGCAGACGGGCGAATTGCGGCTATTGGCGGGGAGGACGCGGCGACGATCCGCGTGGACTGCCTCCTGCCCGCACCCGCCAATCTGCATTCGCATGCCTTCCAGCGCGCCATGGCCGGGATGACCGAATCGCGCGGGCCGGAGGCGCAGGATTCCTTCTGGACCTGGCGGCGGCTCATGTACCGGTTCCTCGACCGGATCACCCCCGACCAGGTCCAGGCCATCGCCGCCTTCGTGCAGATGGAGATGCTCGAATCGGGCTATGGCGCGAATGTGGAGTTCCACTACCTGCACCACCGCCCCGATGGGCAGCCCCATGACGATATTGCCGAAATGGCCGCACGGATCGGCGCGGCGGCGGCAGAGAGCGGCATCGGCCTCACGCTCCTGCCGGTGCATTACCAGTTCGGCGGCTGCGATTTCCGCCCGCTCGGCCCGGGCCAGCGGCGCTTCGGCACCGACCGCGACACATTCCTGCATCTGCATGAGGCGTCGCGACAGGCGCTCACCGCCCTGCCCGCCGATCATGTGATCGGGGCCGCACCGCATTCGCTGCGCGCGGTCGCGCCGGAGGCACTCGACTGGATCGCCGCGCTGCCCGGCCCCCTGCATGTCCATCTGGCCGAACAGACGGCCGAGGTCGATGAGGTGCAGGCCGCCCTCGGCGCGCGGCCGGTCGAATGGTTCCTCGACCATGTGGACACCCCCGCCCGCTGGTGCGCGATCCATGCCACCCAGATGACGCCCGGGGAAACCGGGGCGCTGGCCCGTTCCGGCGCGGTCGCGGGGCTCTGCCCGATCACCGAGGCCAATCTCGGCGACGGGATCTTCGACGGCGTGCGCTATCTGGAGGCGGGCGGGCGGATCGGAGTCGGGTCGGACAGCAACCTGCGGATTTCGCTGGCCGAGGAACTGCGCCAGCTCGACCATTCCCAACGCCTGCGCGACCACAGCCGCGCGGCGCTGGCCACGGCGGAACGATCCACCGGGCGGCGGCTCTTCGATGCGGTCTGCGCGGGCGGCGCGCAGGCGGCGGGACGCGACAGCGGCACCATCCGCGCAGGCGGCTGGGCCGACCTTCTCGCCCTCGACATGGGTGATGTCGATCTCGCCGGTCTCGAAGGCGACATGATCCTCGATTCCTTCGTCTTTGCGGGCAGGCAACGGATGGTTGGCGATGTCTGGTCCGCCGGGCGGCATCTGGTGCGGGAGGGGCGCCATGTCGAGCGCGAGGCGATCACAGCGGCCTATGTGCGCGCCATCGCCCCGCTGAGGGAATCGCTCTGAAGGGCTGGCAGGAAATCGAGGCCGAGGTCCTGCGCCGCATCCGCGCCCGCATCTGGCCTCCCGGCGCGCGGCTTCCGAACGAGGCCGATCTCGCGCGCGAATTCGGCGTGGCGCGGGCAACGGTCAACCGGGCGCTGCAGTCGCTTGCCGAAGAGGGTCTGATCGAGCGCAAGCGCCGCGCGGGTAGCCATGTGACGCTGAATCCGGTGCGGCGGGCCGTACTGACGATCCCCGTCATCCGCGCCGCGGTCGAGGCGGGCGGACAGGTCTACGACCACCGGCTCCTGCTGCGCGAGGAAGGAGAAGCACCCGAAGACTGCGGCTTTGGCCCGGGGCCGCATCTGCGTCTCGTGGCGCTGCATCTGGCGGACGGGCGCAGCCATGCCCATGAGGACCGCTGGGTGAATCTGGCGGCAATTCCCGAGATCTCCGGAACCGACCTGACCACGACCAGCGCGAATGAATGGCTCGTCGGCCATGCGCCGTTCAGCCGGGGAGATTACACGCTCGCGGCCCAGGCCGCCGGCGATCTGGCGGCGCATTTCGACTGCCCGCCCGAGGAGCCGCTGCTGGCCGCGCGGCGGCGCACCTGGTCGGGCGAGACGCCGGTGACTCGGGTCGACCTGGTCTTCGCGCCGGGGCACCGGGTCGCAGCGGAGCTTTGAGGGAGGCCTTGCCCCCGGCCCGTCCCGGCCTCCCCCCAGGATATTTCCGGAAAGATGAAAGAGCCGGTCAGCCCCGTGCGAGAAGTGCGTCGATTTCCGCCCGCACCGGCATCGAGGGCGCGGTGCCCGGACGGGTGACCGAGATTGCCGCGCAGGCCGCCCCGAACCGGACCGCCGAGACCGGGTCCATCCCTTCCGCCAGCGCCGTGGCGAGCGCGCCGTTGAAGGCGTCGCCCGCGCCGGTCGTCTCGGCCACAGGGCCCGCGTTGAAGGCCGGAATATGGGTGCTGCGCGTCCCGTCGCTCCAGAGAGCGCCCCGTTCACCAAGCGTGATGATCGCCGCGCGCGCCCCCTGCGCGATGAGTGCGCGGGCGGCGGCCTCGGCCCCTTCCACATCCGTGACCACCACGCCGGTGAGCGATTCGGCCTCGCTTTCATTCGGGGTTACCAGGTCGCAGAGCGCGAGCATCCCCTCGGGCAGTTCGGCCGCAGGTGCCGGGTTGAGAATCGTGGTCACGCCCGCATCGCGCGCGATCTCCAACGCCCGCATCGCCGCGTCGAGCGGCTGCTCCAGCTGGGTGACGAACACCCCCGCGCGCCGGATCAGGTCTTCATTCGCCTCGATATCGGCGGGGGAGATTCGTGCCGCCGCACCGGGCGAGATGATGATCGCGTTGTCGCCGGTGGCCTCCTCGAGGAAGATGAAGGCCGCGCCGGTATAGCTTTCGGGATCCTCGGTGATGACCGGCGTGACCCCGGCCTCGGCCCAGGTCGCACGGGCGAGGGCAGCGAAATCATCCACCCCGAGCCGCGAGATGAAATGCACATCTGCCCCCGCGCGCGCCGCCGCGACCGCCTGATTCGAGCCCTTGCCGCCGGGCCCGAGCACGAAGCTGCGGCCCAGGACAGTCTCGCCCAGCCGGGGCATCCTTTGCGCGCGATAGGCGGTGTCGGCGACGAAGACGCCAAGGATGACGACGGGTGCGGACATGGACTTACTCATCGGGGCCGATCACGCCCTTGCGCAGGATGAAACAGCCGTAGAAGCGCCGCTCTCCGGTCTGGATCACGGCATAGGCGTCGCGCGCGCGGTCGTAGAAATCGAACCGCTCGATCGAGACCATCGGCCGGGGGCTGCCTTCTGCCGCGTCGATGGCCGCCTGCACTTCGGCCTGCACCGGGGGAATGGTGTCGGGTTCACCCACGATCTCCATCCGCGCGGCGAAGTCATCGACGAACGTGTCGAGCGGCATGAGCGACAGGACCGCCCGGGCGACCTCGCCCGCCGTCATGTTGTCCATGCGCAGCAGATCGCCGTGGACAGTCGCGCGCGCGACCGAATCCGAGGGAAAATTGGTGTCGGCGATCACCAGCGTGTCGCCATGCCCCATCGCCCGCAGCACATAGAGCACCTCGGCGTTGAGGCGGCTGTCGATTCCCTTCAGCATCGCTGTTCTCCCCTCGGATGGCTGTCAGATACGGGCGCCGGTCCCGGCGTCGAAGAGATGCACGAGGCCCGGCATCGGCGCGAGCGCGATCTCCTGGCCGGGGACGAAATCGTGGCGGTCGCGGAAGATGGCGACGATCCCCTGCCCGCCCGCGCGCCCATTCACATGGATTTCGGACCCCGTGGGCTCGATCACCGTGATCTGCACGGGGAATCCTCCCTCCGCCAGCACCAGATGCTCGGGCCGCACGCCCCAGACAACGCGGCGGCCGTCCTCCACGGCGACATCACCCAGGGGAAGGCGCAGGTTGCCCGCGACGACCTCGCGGCCTGAAACCGTGCCTTCGACGAGATTCATCGACGGGCTGCCGATGAAGCCCGCGACGAAGACGTTGGCCGGGCGGTCGTAGAGTTCGAGCGGTGCGCCCATCTGGGCGATGTTGCCCGCATCCATGACGACGATCCGGTCCGCCATGGTCATGGCCTCGATCTGGTCGTGCGTGACATAGACGGTCGTGACCTTGAGCCGCTGGTGCAGTTCACGGATCTCGGTGCGCATCTGCACGCGCAGCTTGGCATCGAGATTCGAGAGCGGCTCGTCGAACAGGAACACCTGCGGGTCACGGACGATGGCGCGGCCCATGGCGACGCGCTGGCGCTGGCCGCCGGAAAGCTCGCGCGGGTAACGTTTCAGATAGGGCGTAAGGCCGAGGATTTCCGCTGCCCTGTTCACGCGCGTGTCGATCTCGGCCCGGGCCATGCGCGCCATCTTCAGCGCGAAACCCATGTTCGCGGCCACGGTCTTGTGCGGATAGAGCGCATAATTCTGGAACACCATGGCGATGTCGCGCTGGCTCGGAGGCAGGTTGTTCACCACCCGCGAACCGATGGTGATCGTGCCTGCCGTCACCCCCTCAAGCCCGGCGATCATGCGCAGAAGCGTGGACTTGCCACATCCCGAGGGGCCGACGAGGATGACAAACTGGCCGTCTTCTATGTCGATATCGAGCCCGTGGAGCACCTCGACCGTCCCGTAGGACTTGCGCAGGCCACTGATCTTCACTTCTGCCATGGATGCTCCCCGCCCCCCCCGTTGGCAGTTTCCTAGCGCAGGCCCCGCAACCTGTCTACTCTGCCGTTAGCGCTGACGAAAGCGCTGACATGTCAGCACTTGACTTGAATCGGGCGAGTGACGAAGCTTCGAAAGCCCGGCGGTCCGCCGGGAAGGCGTCAAGGCCGCAGCCGGCCCGACCTCCGCGCCCGCAGCGCGGATTTCCCGGCATGACGGCCGCGCATCACGCGGGAGGATTGAAATGAAAGTTGAACATTATAACGCGATTGTCCGCGCCGGGTTGACCCGGCGCCGGCTTTTGCAGAGCGCTGCCGCCGCGGGGGGGGTTGCAGCCATGGGTTCGCTCCCGGGCGCGGCCACGGCACAGGAAGGTGACCTGCGCGCCCAGATCCTGCAGATCCCGGGCGTCGGCATGGGCAGCCCGACCGACGCTGACTGGCGCCGGGTCGGCGAACTGTGCCTCGGCGGCACGCGGGAGACAGTTGAGGAGGGAGAGTTCGAGGGGGTCGAGCTGACCTTCATGGGTCTGAACAACCAGAACCTGCACAATTTCCTGTTCCGGGGCTTCCTTGCCCCCTGGGAGGCCTATACCGGCGCCAAGATCAACTGGATCGACCTCGCCCAGGCCGATTTCAACGCGCGGCTGCAGCAGTCGATCGCGACCGGGACGGTCGATTTCGACATGCTCGAAATGGGCGCGCCCTTCGAGGGCGACACCGCCGGCCGGGGCCTTCTGGACGAGATGCCTGACTGGGTAGCAGATCTCATCGATGTCGACGACCTCGTGGGCTATCTGAAACCGCCAGTGGGAACCTGGGACGGCAAGTCCTACCGGGTCAACATCGATGGCGACTGCCACACCCTGTCCTACCGCAAGGATTATTTCACCGATCCCGCCATCAGCGAGGCGACCGGCTATAGTGAAGTGCCCGATACCTACGAGGCGATGGACGACTGGACCATGAAGATCAAGGGCCAGACCGACCCGCTGACCGGGCTGCCCGCCTATGGATTCCTTGATCCGCTGAAATACCAGTGGGGTGGTTTCGGTTTCTACTTCCTTGCCGACCGCGTCGCGCCCTATGCCAAGGTGCCCGGCAATCCGGCATGGATCTTCGAGCCGGACACGATGAAGCCGATGGTGAACAACCCGGCCTGGGTGCAGGCCATCCAGGACGTGTTCGACCTGGCAGCAGCCGACGCCTATCCGCCCGACCAGATCAACGCCGACCCCAACTCCACAGCCTTCGCCCAGGTCCTCGCCGGGACCGGCGGCGCGGTGATGTGGTGGGGCGACGTGGGTGCGATGGCACGCACATCGGACACCTCCGTCGTGGGCGATGTCACGGGCTTCGGGATCAACCCCGGGGCGACCAAGCTCTATGACTGGACCAAGGCCGAATGGGTCGAGCCCGAGGGCGGCAAGAACTTCGCCCCCTACATGGCCTTCATCGGCTGGGGCATCTATGTGACCAACCGCGTTTCGGGCGACGAGAAGAAGCGCAAGGCCGCCTGGTCGGCTGCCGCGCATCTCGGAGGCAAGGACATCGCCCTGTGGATGTCGGCCTATCCGTCCGGCTTCCAGCCCTATCGCAACTCGCAGTTCAACTACGACGAATGGGCGGCGGCGGGTTACGACCGCGACTATATCGCGGATTACCTCGGCTCGAACCTCGACAGCTACAATCACCCCAATGCGGCGATCGAGCCGCGGATTCCGGGCATCTTCCAGTATTTCTCGATCCTCGAGGACGAGATGGCCAAGGGGGTGACGGGGCAATATGCCTCGGCGCAGGAAACCGCCGACGCCATCGCCGCCGCATGGGAGGAGATCACCGACCAGATCGGCCGCGAAAGCCAGATCGCGCTCTACAAGGCCTCGCTCGGCCTCTGAGCCATTCGGCATGAAGAAGGGGTGCCCGGATCGTTCCGGGTGCCCCGTTCACGGGCCAGGACCGGAAAATCGTACCCGGGCCCGCATTCAGGGCCTTTCCGCAGCATATATCCACGGCTAGCATCCCATCATGAGCACGCAGGGCGATCTTCTTCATGTCGTCACGGCCGACGACATCACCCCGTCACGCCGAAGCCTCGGCCGCGCACTCATCTGGGCGGCAGCGGCGCTGGTGGCCATCATGGTCCTGCTGCAGATCCTGCAGATCAACGGACGGATCGACCTCGGCTTCGACAACTGGCGGCCGACGCTCTACGCCTATTGTCTCTGGGTCACCTGCTTTCTGGGCGGGCAGGTCATCATCCACGGCGAGATGGGCAAGAGGCGGCTTTTCGTGCTGCCAGCCACGGTCTTCGTCATTTCGCTGACACTTTTTCCGCTGCTTTTCGGCGTCGTCATCGCCTTTTCCGACTGGAACCTCGCCTCGCCCGACGGGCGCAGGTTCAACGGCACCGCCAATATCGTGAAGATGTGGAACGACCCGTTCTACTGGAACGCGCTTGGCAACATGGTACGCTATTCGCTGGCGATCATCGTCGAATATGCGGTGGCCTTCGGCCTTGCCCTGCTCCTCTCGGCACAGATCAGGGCGCGCAAGTTCTTCCGCGTGGCCTTCCTCCTGCCGCTCATGCTCTCGCCGGTGGCGGTGAGCTGGATGGTCGGCAAGTCGATGTTCGAGCCGCGTTTCGGCCCCGTCGCACGGCTCATCCGCGAACTGGGCTTTCCGACCCCCTCGTTCTTCAGCGATCCGGTCATCGCGCGGCTGATGATCATGATGATGGACGCCTGGACCTATATTCCCTTCATGATGATCATGCTGCTGGCCGGATTGCAGGCGATCCCGCGCGAGGTGCAGGAGGCCGCGCATGTCGACGGCGCTTCGGGCTGGCGCGGCTTCTGGGAGGTAACCTTCCCGCTGATGCTGCCCGTCTCGATCACCGCTGTTCTCATCCGCCTGATCTTCAAGCTCAAGCTGGCCGACATCATCATCACCGTCACCTCGGGCGGACCGGGGGGCGCAACCGACAGTGTCACCTCCTTCATCTACCGCGAATATCGTGACCGCTCGAACGTGGGCTACGGCACGATGCTCGCCATTGTCTACCTGGTGCTCATCGTCATCGTCATGACGATCATGATGAAACTGGCCGAACGCTGGACGAGGCCGCAGACATGACCGACACGACCCCGACCGCCCAGATCTTCCATGACTCGCCCGCAGACAGCGGCAGCCATGCAAAATGGTGGACCAGCCGGGTGCTGATCTACGCGCTGCTGGTCTTCTGGGCCTTCATCTGCCTGTTCCCGATCTACTGGACCATCACCACCAGCTTCAAGATGGCCCCGAACGTCATGCAGGGGCACATGATTCCCTGGGTGGACTACCAGCCCGCCTGGCTCGGCTGGCGCTCGATCGGCCTGTCACCCGACACGATCGGCGAGATTTCCACCCCGCGCGCGGAGTTTCTCAAACGCTTCACCAATTCCGCCATCATCTCGCTCTCGGCCTCGGCACTCGCGGTGATACTGGGTTCGATGGCTGCCTACGGACTCTCGCGCTTCGCCTACCGC
Source organism: uncultured Rubellimicrobium sp. (assembly GCA_964443055.1). Taxonomy (GTDB): domain Bacteria; phylum Pseudomonadota; class Alphaproteobacteria; order Rhodobacterales; family Rhodobacteraceae; genus JADYZU01. The sequence goes on along the minus strand of CAYUBT010000022.1, from coordinate 10,479 downwards.
TTCGGCTTCATGCGCAATTCCGACATCTCCTTCTTCTTTCTCAGCCAGCTGATCCTGCCGCCGGTCGTGCTCGCCCTGCCCTTCCTCGTCCTCTACCGCGAGGTCGCGCTGCTCGACACGCGGATCGGGCTGATCCTGCTCTATACGCTCACCGTGCTGCCCATCGTTATCTGGATCATGCGCGACCAGTTTTCCTCGATCCCGACCGACCTCGAAGAGGCCGCGATGGTCGATGGCCTCTCGGTCTGGGGAGCGTTCATCACGATCATCCTGCCCATCGCCCTGCCCGGCATGGTCGCGGCCTTCATCCTGTCGCTCGTCCTGACCTGGAACGAGTATTTCTTCGCCTCGCTGCTCACCTCGACCCATGCCAATACATTGCCGGTCATGGTCGCCTCGCAGACGGGTAGCCAGGGGGTGCAGTGGTGGTCGATGGCCGCGCTGTCCTTCGCGGCGATCCTGCCCCTGATCGTGATCGGCATCCTGCTGGAGCGGTTCATCATCAAGGGCATGGCCGCGGGCGCGGTGAAGTAGGAGGCCATGGAGTTCTCCTGCGCCTGCGGCCGCACCCGCTTCGAGACCGGCCCCCGACCGATCGCGAGTGTCGTCTGCTGCTGCGACGATTGTCAGGCCGGGTCACGGACACTCGCCGCCCTGCCCGGCACCCGCATGTATCCGCCGACCTTCATGGCGCGGCTGCTGGCCTCGGGCATGGCCTCGCTGCTGCGCCTCTGAAATCCGGCCACACGCTCAGGCCAGCCCCATGACCTCTCGCAGATGGGCGAGGATGATCGCCACGCCTTCCTCGCCCGACTCCGGCGTCGCCTCATGCGCATCGGCCACATACCAGGGCGAATCGGGGCCGAGCGCCGCCATGTCCACCGTCTCGGGCGCAAGCGCGCGCATCAGCCCGGTCTCGCCTTTGCCCGCATGATCGAAGGGATAATCCGCGCCCGGCGGCAGGAGCGGATGGATCGAAATCCAGTTGAAGGGATTCTCGCCCCCGGCGAAATCGTCGTAATAGCTCGCGCTTTCGGGTGCGCCCCACCAGCCGCTTCCGCGCGCCGCCTCGAGATGGGCAAACACCGCATTCCGCGCCGCCAGGCGGAAGGAAAGATCGGTCGGCATTCCCTGCCAGAAATTCTCGGTCTGATGATGGATGATCCCGTGGATGTTGCGAATCCCGGCGGCAAGCAGCCCTGTGAACATCGCCTGGGCATAGGGCAGGATCACTTCGGCGGGCACATGGACCGTGCCCATCGTCTCGGGCCCGGCCACCGCATGGCTTGCCGCACCGAAGGCAAAGGGCGGCAGGACCACCACCGCATCGCCCAGACGGTCCACCGCCTCGGTGACAGCGAGAAGGTCCATGCCGACGGGCAGATGCTCGCCGTGGTATTCCTGTACGCCGATGGGCAGGACAAAGGGCGTCCCCGCCGCGACGGCGGCGCGGATCCGGGCCGGGCGCATCCGTTCAAAGCGCATCAGAGACTCTCCATCAGGTCGCGGTTGCGGTCGTAAAGCGCCCGGTAGACCGGATAGAGCCGGTCGTATTCCGGCACTTCGCGCGGCGTGATCACATGGTCTGCCGGGTTCCAGATGTCGATGTCGCCATGCGTCACCGCGCCCGTGGCCAGGGCTGCGATGAAAGCGTCACCGTATGAGGCTCCGAAGGTCACGCGCCGCACGCTTTGTTCCAGCCCGGTCATGTCCGAGACCGCCTGCGCCCAGGCCCGGTTCTGCACGCCGCCGCCCACGGCCATCACCCGCAAGGGCGGCACCCCGGCCTCGGCATAGGTCTCGGCCAGATGGCGCGTGGCGAAGGCGACACCCTCGAAGATCGCACGGAAGATTTCGGGGCGGCCATGCTGCAACGTCAGGCCGAACAGCATGCCCTTGGCGTGGTCGTCATGCAGCGGCGTGCGCGCGCCCGCGAAATGCGGCAGGCAGATCAGGCCGCGCGCGCCGGGGGGCACGGATTCGGCTTCGGCCGAGAGACGTGCGAACGCCTCGCCGCGCTCCATCCCCGGCAGGGTCATCTCGCGGAACCACTGGGTCAGCGTGCCTGAGGTCGCCAGCCCTGCCATGA
>CAYUBT010000022.1:0-8380 GCA_964443055.1 uncultured Rubellimicrobium sp. | reverse complement strand
CGAACAGCCAGGGTGCCTGCCAGAGCCTGCCGTCGCGGATGCGCCTGTCGGCGATCTGGATGACGAAGAAGGACGAGCCATACATCATCATCATGTCGCCCGGATGGCGTACGCCGACCGAGATGGCCTCGGCCGCCGCGTCGATGGTGCCGCAGACCACGGGGGTTCCGGCGACAAGGCCGGTCTCGGCGGCCGCGGCTCCGGTCACCTGACCCGCGATCTCGTCCGACCAGAGAAGGCGGGGAAGCTGCTCGCGGCTGCAGATGTCACCGAATTCGGGCCGCCAGTCGCGCAGGCCGATGTCGTAAAGCGGCGCATAGCTGCCGGCGGTGTAATGGTCGATGACCCATTCACCCGTGAGCCGCCAGGTGAGCCAGGTCGTCGATGTGCCGATATGCGCCGTCTGCGCCCAGAGGTCGGGCCGGTTGCGACGCAGCCACAGGACTTTCGGCCCGACCATCTGCGAGGACAGCGCATTGCCGCAGCGTTCCTCGATCACATCGCGGCCGAGGGTCTCGTGCAATTCCTCGATCTCGGCACCCGCGCGGGTGTCCACCCCGTAAAGTACGCCGTTCATCAGCGGGCGGAAACTGCTGTCCACCGGGAGCATGCAGGGACCGATGGCCGAAGTGGCGATGGCACCGATGTCGCGTGCATCGACTCCCGGCGTGGCCAGAAGCTCGCGCGTGATAGCGACGAAATCACCCCACCAGTCCTCATCCGCGCGATGTTCGGCCCAGCCGGGCTGCGGCACGATCATCTCGTGCGGACGGCGCGCCCGGGCGAGAATGCGGCCCGTCTCGTCCACAAGCACGCCCTTGGATTCGAAGGTGCCGATATCGACGCCGAGGAAGAGGGTCATGGGCTGCTCCTGTAGCCGGGGAAAGATCAGAGGCTGCGGATCAGCGGGAAATCGGGGCCGATCCCGGCGATGGCGGCGGTGAGAAGGTCGGCAAGCTGCTCGAGGTCGCCGATATCGCAGGATTCGAGCGCGGAATGCGAATGGCGCATCGGAAAGCCCGCGTCGATACAGGCCACGCCCTCGCCCACGAGCTGCACATAGGCATTGTCGGTGAGCACGCCGACCATGGCCGAACGCTGCAGCGGGATGCCTTCGGCGGCGGCGGTGTCCTCGAACAGGCGGACCATGGCAGGATGCGGGATTGTGCCGTTCAGCGTGCCCCGCCCGTGGAAATTGTAGAGCGAGATACCCGGCCCCCCGCCCATCATGATCTCGCCGTGATCGGCCATGTCGGGGCTGTCTGTGGCCAGCAGGATATCGAGCTGGATCGCGCAATCCGGTTTCAGCCTCTGCGCCGCGACCTGTGCGCCGCGCAAGTTGAACTCCTCCTGCACCGTGAAGACGACATGGACGGTGGGCCCGCCCTTCCGCCCCGCCAGCCGCCGCGCGACCTCCATCGCCACGGCGCAGCCCGCACGGTCGTCGATGCTGGTCCCGGCGATGCGGCGTCCGGCAAGCTCCATCACCTGCGGGCGGTAGACGACCGGGGTGCCGATCTTCACCCCCGCCGCCTCGACGGCCGCTTTCGAGCCATGGCCGGTGTCGATCAGGATGTCGCGTGTGGTGACGACGCGGTATTTGTCCTCCTGGCCGGTGGCGTGATGGGCCTTGTTCATGATCAGGCCGGGAATGTCGCCCTTGTCGGTGCAGAGCACCACCGCCTGGGCCGCCATGGCCCGTTCGGACACGCCGCCCATGCGCTCCACCCGGACGAAGCCGTCCTCCCCGATCCTGCGCACGAAGAAACCGAGCTGGTCCGTATGGGTGAAGAGCATGACCGACGGCGCGCCATCGTCGCCGGAAAAGGTCGCGGCGAGATTGCCCATCCGGTCAGGTGTCGCCTCGATCCCGTCCTCGGCCAGCCGGTCGCGGATCGCACGGGCGACGCGGGTCTCGTGGCCGGACAGGCCCGGGATCAGCATGAGGTCGATCAGGTCCTGACGAATTGCACCCATCTGGGGCCCTTTCCGTAAAATGCTGTTGCGCAGGCCCGTGATCTGCTTTCGTGACGCTGCGAGTCGGCGACATGTTAGCCATGAGGAGAAGCGCGATGCAATTGAAGACAAGGCATTGGGACCGGCGTGGCACCCGAGGCCTCACCTTCACCGAACTGGGGATGGGAACCGCCCCGCTCGCCAATCTCTATCAGGCGGTGAGCGACGAGGACGCTCAGGCCGCGCTCGAAGCCGCCTGGGACGGTGGCGTGCGCGTCTTCGACACCGCGCCGCTTTACGGACTGGGTCTGGCCGAGACCCGGCTCAACCGTTTCCTGCGCGGGCGGCGGCGCGAGGATTACGTCCTTTCGACCAAGGTCGGCCGCCTCATGCGCCCCTGCGCAGCCGAGGACCGCACCGGAATCGGCAAGTTCATCGACGTTCCGAACCGGGCCGAGGTCTACGACTACACCTATGACGGCATCCTGCGCTCGCTCGAGCACAGTCTCGAACGGCTGGGCGTGGACCGGATCGACCTGCTCTTCGCCCATGATCTCGACATCTTCAACCACGGCTCCTGGGCGGCGGTCGAGGGCAAGCTCGGCGAGTTCATGCATGGCGGCTATCGCGCCCTGTCGCGGCTGCGCGAGGAGGGAATGATCGCAGCCTTCGGCGCGGGACTGAACGAATGGCCGGTCTCCGCCTGGCTGATGGAGCGGGGCGATTTCGACATCTTCCTGCTCGCCGGGCGCTACACGCTTCTCGAACAGGAGGCGCTTGACGGATTCATGAATCCGGCCACCGAACGCGGGATCGGCGTGGTGATCGGCGGACCCTACAATTCCGGCATCCTCGCCACCGGCGCGCGCGAGGGAGCCTTCTACAATTACGAACCCGCCCCGCCTGTGGTGATGGAGCGGGTCGCGCGGATCGAATCCGTCTGCGCGCGCCATGATGTTCGGCTGGTCGATGCGGCCTTCCAGTTCCCCCTGCGGCATCCCGCCGTCGTCTCGATCATCCCCGGCGGCAAGAACGCAGGCGAGGTCGAGGCCAATCTGCGCGCGGCACGGGCAGAGATTCCGGCCGCGCTCTGGCAGGAGCTGAAGGCAGAGGGGCTGATCGCGCCGGATGCCCCCGTGTGATCGTCAGAGCGCAAGCACCTGCGCCGGGGTGATCGCGGCGCGGGCTTCGGGTGGCGCGGCGACATGAAGCGCCGCCGCCCCTTGCGCGAAGGAACAGGCAGCGAAAAGCGCGTCGTCCTGGTCCAGCCTTGCCGCCAGCGCACCGATGAACGCATCGCCCGCGCCATGGGTCGAGGCCACCTGAACGCGACGCGCGGGACTGTGCCGCGCCTTGCCATCGAACAGCACAAGACCATCGCCGCCGAGCGTGACGATCACCTGTCCCGGCCCGAGTGCGACAAGGCTTGCCGCGGCGGCGAGGGGGTCATCCAGCCGGTCCAGCCCCAGAAGCTGCGCCGCCTCGACGCGATTGACGACCAGAAGATCGGTCAGCGCCAGAAGCCCCATGTCATCAACCCGTGCGGGAGCCGCATTGAGGATGACACGCACACCGGCCGCACGGGCGCGGTTCGCGGCCTCATGGTTCGCGCTGGCCGGAATTTCGTTTTGCAGCAGAAGGCTGGTGCAGCCGGACGGCAGGGTAATGCGCCCGTCGTTCTGAAGATTGGCCGCCGAGACGATCACCGCGCCATAGGTGCCACCCGTCTCGACAATGGCAACGCTCATCCCCGAGGCCCCCGAAACTTCCTGCACCTGGACCCGGCCGACCCCGGCCGCATCGAGCCCGCCCAGCAGTGCACGGGCGAAATCGTCGCTGCCCACGCGCCCCGCCATCTCGACCCGCGCCCCCATCCGCGCGGCCGCGACCGCCTGATTGCCTCCCTTACCGCCGAAGGCATAGGCGACGGCGCTGCCTGTCACGGTTTCATCCGGGGTCGGCAGATGCGGGGCATCAACCATCACGTCGAGATGCAGCGCCCCACAGACGAAGACGCTCATCGATAAAGTGCCGCGGCGACAATATGGAGCGCGGCGGCGGCATCCTGCCGCGCGATGGCCTCGGTCAGCGCCGCATCGCCGCGCAACCGCCCCGCCGCCGCCCGCAACCGCTCGGCCATGGCGACATTGGCTGCGGATTCGGCCACCGGATCGAGCCCGCCGTGATCGGGGAAAGTGTCGAAATAGATCGCGCCATCATAGCCTTGGCGGTCGAGTTCAAGGAAGAGTTCCACCGTCTGCACCGGATGGACCGAACCGGCCATCAGCCCGTCGTCGCGCTTGCCGTAACCGTCATTCAGATGCACGCCCAGAAGCCGCGAATGGCGCGCGATCAGGGCCGCCGCCTGTGCGGGGATCTCGTCGGCAAAGAGCACATGGCAGAAATCGAGCGCAACGCCGAGATTGTCGCGCCCGACCTCGCGCACGGCAAGCAGCGTCGTCGCCGCATCGGGCATGAGGGCATAGGCGCGCGGCTCGTTCGGCTTGTATTCGATGGCGACAGGCTGATCGGGCGCATGGGCGCAGACCTCGTCAAGCGCGGCGAGCGTGTCGTCCCACATCCGCGCGTGGTCGCCCTGGAAGGAGTAATCGACCCCGTCCTGGCCCATCCAGAGCGTCATCACCCCCTGTCCCATCTCGCCCAGCGCATCGAGCCCCGCCTTCGTCATGTCGATGGCCTGCTGCCGTAGCTTGCGATCCGGGTTGGTAAATGCGCCGAGGCGGAACCCCGGATCGGTATAATAGCGCATCGCCACCCCGTTAAGCGCAAGGCCCGCATCCGCAAGCATGGTGGCAAGCGTCCGGGGGCTCTCGCCCTCGAAATGGTCGGGAAAATTGAGATCGGCAGCATCGAGCCCCGTCACCGTGCCCGCCCGCGCGATCAGGTCGCCGATCCCCGGCCTGCCCGGCAGGCCGTGGCGGAATGCGTTGAGCCTTGCGGCGTAGAGCGGGCGCGTGTCGATCATGCGATCCTCATGAGAAAAGCCCGGGCTGTTCATGGGCCAGGGGTTCGAGCCGCCCCAGCAGCCTGCCCAGATGCAGCCGCGTCGCCGCGCGTGCGGCCTGCGGGTCACGGGCCGCAAGCGCCGCGACGATCGCGCGATGTTCCTCGATCGTGTCCGCAAGCCGCCCCGGCTCGGGCAGGAGCAGGCGGCGGGCCCGGTTCACATGGACCCAGGCGGTCTCGCTCAACAGGGCAAGGCGGCGGAATCCCGTGGCCGAAAGGATCAGGTCGTGAAATTCCGCATCCGCAGCGTGAAAACCCGCATGGTCGGTGCGGGCATGGCATTCCTCCTGCCGGGCGATGTTGCGCGCGAGACTGTCGATCAGCGCCGCATCCGCTGTCCCGGCCACACGCTCGACCGCGGCGAGTTCAAGCGCCTCGCGCAGGAAGGCACCCTCGCGCATCTCATCCATCGACAGCCGCGCGACATAGCTGCCCGATTGCGGGATGATGGTGACGAGCCCCTCGGCGGCGAGCCGCGCCAGAGCCTCGGAGACCGGGCTGCGCGAGACGCCGAAACGGGCGCAAAGCTCCTGCTTGCGCAGGAGCTCGCCCGGCGGACACGTCAGGTCGAGGATCGCCGCCCGCAGGCTCTGATAGCAGCGCTGCGCGAGTGTGCCCTCGAACGCATCCAGCGGCGCAAGCCGGGGTGCCGCATTTTCGGGCTCTTGCCTGTCGTCCCTGTTCAGTTCTAGCATACTGACATGTTAGCTGTCGGGCCCCGCCTGTCAATGACACGATGATCCATGCCAGTTTCCCTCCCGAGGACAAGTCCATGACGCCGCCCCGTTTCATCCGCCTCAACCCCGGCGACAATCTCGTCGTCGCGCTGGCCGATCTGCCGCAGGGCGAGAAGGTCGAGGGAATCGTCCTGCCCGCGCCGGTGCCGCGCGGGCACAAGATCGCGACCGCCCCGATCACGCCGGGCGCGCAGGTGATCCGTTACGGCCAGATCATCGGCATCGCGACGACGGCCATCGCACCGGGCGAGCATATCCATTCGCACAATCTGGGGATGGGCGGGCACGACACGAATTACGCCTATTCCTCGGATCTGCGCATGCCGGACCTGCCTGCAGAGCCGCGCGATTTCATGGGCTTCCGCCGGGGCGACGGACGGGTGGGCACACGCAACTATCTGGGGGTGCTGACGTCGGTGAACTGTTCGGGCTCGGTCGCGCGCTTCATCGCAGAGGAGGTCGAGCGTCAGGGCTGGCTGGCCGGGTTTCCCCATATCGACGGGGTCGTGCCCGTCGCGCATGGCATGGGTTGCGGCATGGCCCATCGCGACGAGGGCTATGACACGTTCATACGCACCTTGCGCGGCTATGCGCGCAACCCCAATTTCGGTGCCGTGCTTCTGGTGGGCCTTGGTTGCGAGGTCATGCAGGTCCCCGACATCATCCGCGAGGGTGCCCTGCGCGGCGACGGGCTGTTCCGCACGATGACGATCCAGAACGAGGGCGGCACACGACGGACGGTCGAGCGCGGGGTGGCGGCCCTGCGCGAGATGGCCGCCGAGGCGAACAAGGTCACCCGCACGCCCGCTCCGGTCTCGGAACTGACGGTGGCGCTGCAATGCGGCGGCTCGGACGGATATTCGGGGATCACCGCCAATCCGGCGCTCGGCGCGGCGAGCGACCTGCTCGTCGCCCATGGCGGCACCACGATTCTGGCCGAGACACCCGAGGTTTACGGTGCGGAGCATCTGCTGACGCGGCGCGCCGTCAGCCGCGAGGTGGGCGAGAAGCTCGTCGAACGCATCCGGTGGTGGGAGGATTACACCGCGCGGCGCGGGGCCGAGATGGACAACAACCCCTCGCCCGGGAACAAGAGGGGCGGGTTGACGACCATCCTCGAGAAATCGCTGGGGGCGGTGGCCAAGGGCGGCACCGCGCCGCTCGCGCAGGTCTGCCTTTACGGGGAGGAGGTGACGGCCAAGGGGTTCACCTTCATGGACAGCCCCGGCTATGACCCGGTCTCGGTCACCGGCCAGATCGCATCGGGGTCGAATCTGGTGTGTTTCACCACCGGGCGCGGCTCGGTCTCGGGGTTCCAGCCGGTGCCCTGCGTGAAGCTGGCCACCAATTCCGAAATGTATGCGCATATGTCCGAGGACATGGACATCAATTGCGGCGACATCGTCTCGGCGGGGGTCAGCATCGAGGAGAAGGGACACGAAATCTTCGAGCACTGGATCCGCGTGGCATCGGGCGAGGCGACGAAATCCGAGGCGCTGGGGTTTGGCGGCGCGGAATTCGTGCCCTGGAACATCGGCGCGGTGATGTAGCCCTTCATGCAGCATCCTCCTGGGGCCATTGCAACTGCTGCTGCACTGCCTCGGCAAGATCGGTGAGCGAGAAGGGCTTGGGCAGAAAGGCCGCGCCCGGGATCAGGGCGCGGTGGTCGGCGAATCCGTCGGCGGCATAGCCCGAGACGAAGATCACGCGGGTTCCCGGCCGGTCGGCCAGCGCCTCACGCACCCAGGTCGGGCCGTCCTTGCCCGGCATGACGACATCACTGAGAAAGACATCGACGCGCAGGCCGGGGTCGGCGAGCAGGGCGAGAGCGGCCTCGGCGCTGTCGGCCTCGAGCACCTGGTGGCCGCGCAGGCGCAGGGCGCGCGCAGCGAAGGCGCGCACGGGAGCCTCATCCTCGACCAGAAGCACGACGCCGCCACCCGGAACACGCGACAGGACGGATTTCGACGGCGATGTGGCAGGCTGCAGGCGCTCGCGGCTGGCGGGGAACCAGAGACTGAATGTCGTGCCCTCGCCCGGCATGGAATCGGCGAAGATGAAACCGCCGGTCTGCTTGACGATCCCGTAGGCGGTGGACAGGCCGAGGCCCGTGCCCTCGCCCACACGTTTCGTCGTGTAGAAGGGCTCGAAGATCATCGGCATGCGTTCGGGGGCGATGCCCGCGCCGCGGTCGATCACCCGCACGGTGACATGGTCACCCGCCGGGACGCGGGCACGGTCGCGTTCATATGGTCCGTCAAGGTGACGGTTCGCGGTCTCGATCCTGATCTCGCCACCCCCGGGCATGGCGTCGCGGGCGTTCACGACCAGATTCATGATCACCTGTTCGAGCTGCCGCCGGTCGGCGCGGATCGGCTTCAGGGCGGGATCGTGTTCGAGGACGAGATGCACCTTCTCACCCACGAGCCGGTTGAGCAGATGGGTGAGATCGGCGAGCGTGTCGCGCAGGTCGATCACCTCGGGCACGAGGCTCTGCTTGCGGGAAAAGGCAAGCAGCTGGCTCACGAGCCCGGCCGCGCGATTGGCATTCTGGCGGATCTGGGCGAGGTCGGGCCAGTCGGGGTCGGTCTCGTCCCGGCGCAGGAGCAGCAGGTCGCAATGGCCTGAAATCGCGGTCAGCAGGTTGTTGAAATCATGGG
>CAYUBT010000021.1:0-22506 GCA_964443055.1 uncultured Rubellimicrobium sp. | reverse complement strand
GAGGTGATGGTGTTGCGGTTCCGGGGCTGGGAGCGCCTGGTTCTTCGCCTTGCCGAGGTTCGTGCCACGGCCGCGCGCAAAGCGGATAAGCGGGTTGAGGGGTGTGCTCAGACGGGCGGCAGGAAGGGGGCGTGATCTGGCGAGCCGACGCGTTGCCCGGGGACCTCATCATGTTCTGCACTTCCCCATGCGCCGCATCGCGGGCGGTGCGGAAACCAACAAGATGAGTGCGCACAGCTGCGATTTACGTGGATTCGTGATCGCATTCGGGGGCAAGAGTTCCCGCCTCCAAAAGTCTCGACATTGCGGCGCACGGTGGCAGCCTATCTCCGTGCTTGGGCGAATGCGGCCATGTCTGAACTCACACTGTCATCCTTGCTGTCGATCGGCCGCCCGCCGGGATCCCCGTTCGGCCTGTTGCACACAACGCACTCCAGCATTGCGGGCGTTGTGCCGACCCGCCCAGCCTCTTTCGCACATTCCCGGCTTGAACTCGCCGCCCAAGCCCCACAAGCTGCAGGCCGACCGACCCGGCAGGGGCGAGAGAGGGAGAGCGTCATGACCGATCACCACCGCACACGCGTCACCGCCGCGAGCCGGAGCCTGTCGCCCACCGCCGTGATTGCTGCCGGAGCGCTGGCTCTGGCGGGGCCGGCCCTGCCTGCCTTCGGCGAGGAGATCGTCACCAGCCACGGCTATTCGACCTTCGGCGACCTGCGCTACCCTGCCGATTTCGCCCATTTCGACTATGTGAACCCCGATGCGCCCAAGGGCGGCGAGATCTCGATCTTCGCGCTCGGCACCTTCGATTCGATGAACCCCTACTCACGGCAGGGCCGGGCGGGCGCGCTCTCGACGATCATGTCCGAGAGCCTGCTGCTGGCCTCTGCCGACGAGGTGAGCGCGGAATATTGCCTGCTCTGCACCTCGCTCGAATACCCCGAAAGCGAGGACTGGGTCATCTTCCACATCAACCCCGAGGCGCGTTTCGCGGACGGCACGCCGGTGACGGCGCAGGATGTCGTCTTCTCGCATTTCCTGCTGCTGGACCAGGGCCTGCCCTCCTATGCCGAGGCGGTCCGGGCGCTGATCCCCGAGGCCGAGGCGCTCGACGACCTGACGGTGAAATTCACCTTCGCCCCCGACGTTCCGAGGAAAAACCTCATCAACCAGGCGGGCGGCATTCCGGTCTGGCCCGAACACTGGTTCGAGGCGACGGGCGCGCGGCTGGACGAGCCCCGGCTCGAGGTGCCGCCGGGATCGGGGCCCTACATGCTCGAGACCGTCGACGTGAATCGGCGCATCACCTATGTGCGTAACCCCGACTACTGGGGGGCCGATCTGCCGATCAACCAGGGCCGCAACAATTTCGACCGCATCCGGATCGAGTATTTTGCCGATACCGACGCGGCCTTCGAGGCGTTCAAGGCCGGGGAATACACGTTCCGGCAGGAGAACAGCTCGCTTTCCTGGGCCACGCGCTACGATTTTCCCGCGCTGGAAGCGGGCTGGGTCCTCAAGGAGGAACTGGCGAACGGCAACCTGCCATATGCCGCCGGAATCGTCTTCAATCTGCGCCGCCCGAACCTGCAGGACATCCGCGTGCGCCAGGCGCTGGCGCTGATGTTCAACTTCTCATGGACGAACGAGAGCCTGCAATACGGACTCTTTGCCCAGCGCGAGAGCTTCTGGCAGGGTTCGAGCCTGGCCGCCGAAGGCGTGCCCGAGGGGCTGGAACTGGAATATCTCGAACTGGTCGCGGACCTGGTCGACCCGGCGATCTTCACCGAGGAGGTGACCCGTCCGCATGAATCCGACGCCCGCGCGCCGGTGGACCGGCGCAATCTTGCCCGTGCGCTCGAACTCATGGAGGCGGCAGGCTGGGAGCCCGACGACCAGGGGCGGCTCTGGAAGGACGGCCAGCGGTTCACGCTCGAATTCATGACCGACCAGCCGACATTCGACCGGATCTTCATCCCCTATGTCGAAAGCCTCAACCGCCTGCTCGGCGACGGCGGGGCCATCTACAACCGTGTCGATCCAGCCCAGTATACCGACCGTGAGCGCAATTTCGACTGGGATCTGATCTACAGCGGCTATTCGACCGGTCTCGAGGAGGGAATCGGTCTGAGTCAGCAATTCGGCTCGGACGGGCTCGGCGATGTCTTCAACCCGGCGGGCTATGCCTCCGACGCCGTGGACCGGCTGATCGAGATCGTGGTCGATGCCGAGACGCGCGAGGAAATGGAGGCCGCCGTCCGCGCCATCGACCGCATCATGCGCCGGGAACTGTTCATCGTGCCTACGTGGTACAACGCCAGCTACTGGGTCGCCTATTACGACATGTATCGTCACCCCGATCCGCTGCCGCCCTATGCACTCGGCCAGCTCGATTTCTGGTGGCATGACGCCGAGGCCGAAGCCGCGCTGCGGGCGGCCGGCACCCTGCGTTAGGCCCGCCGCCCGTGGGCGCCTATATCGTCCGGAGGCTGCTCCTGATCATCCCGACCCTGCTCGGGATCATGGTGCTGAACTTCGCCCTGACGCAATTCGTCCCCGGCGGCCCGATCGAACAGATCATCGCCGAGATGGAGGGGCGGGGCGACGTGTTCCGCAACATCGCGGGCGGGGGCGGCGACGCGGCCATAAGCATGGAATCTCATGATTTCGATTCCAAATATGTGGGCGCACGCGGGCTGCCTCCGGCCTTCATTGAACAGCTTGAACGCGAGTTCGGCTTCGACAAGCCACCCATCGAGCGTTTCACGATGATGATGTGGAACTATCTGCGCTTCGACTTCGGGCGAAGCTGGTTCCGGTCGATCAGCGTGGTCGATCTCATCATCGAGAAACTGCCTGTCTCGATCTCGCTGGGCCTCTGGACGACGCTCATCGCCTATCTGGTCTCGATCCCGCTGGGCATCCGCAAGGCGGTACGTGACGGATCACGGTTCGACACCTGGACCTCGGGCGCGATCATCGTGGGCTATGCGATCCCCGGGTTCCTGTTCGCGATCCTGCTCATCGTGCTGTTCGCAGGCGGGAGTTACTGGCGCATCTTTCCGCTGCGGGGGCTGCTTTCCAGCGATCTCTCGGGCGCGATGTGCGCGCCCTGGGCCGACGCCTTCACCTTGCGCGTCTGCGTCACGCGCGTCATCCCCGACTATTTCTGGCATATCGCGCTGCCGGTCGTCGCCCTCACCATCTCGGGCTTCGCCACGCTGACGCTGCTGACCAAGAACAGCTTTCTCGACGAGATCCGCAAGCAATATGTCATCACCGCCCGGGCCAAGGGCCTGACCGAGCGGCGGGTGCTCTATGGCCATGTGTTCCGCAACGCGATGCTGATCGTCATCTCGGGCTTTCCGGCGGTGTTCATCAGTGTGTTCTTCGGCGGCAGCCTGATCATTGAGACATTGTTCAGCCTCGACGGCCTCGGGCGGCTTGGATTCGAGGCCGCCGTGGCACGTGACTACCCGGTGGTCTTCGGCACGCTCTACGCCTTTTCGCTGCTGGGGCTGGTCATCGGCATCATCGCGGACATGACCTATGTGCTGATCGACCCGCGCATCGACTTCGAGAGCAGACAATGACGGCTGACGCCCCCGCCCCGGCACCGGAACGGCGCTGGCTTTCCCCGCTGACCCGCAGGCGGCTGCGCAACTTCCGCCGCAATGCGCGGGCATTCTGGTCGCTCGTCATCTTCTCGGTGATGTTCGGCCTGTCGCTGTTTGCCGAATTCATCGCCAATGACCGGCCGATCCTCGTCTCCTATCAGGGCGAGTTGCGGATGCCGGTGATCTCCTTCTACTCCGAGGCGGACTTCGGCGGCACCTATCGCACCGAGGCCGCCTATCGCGAACCCGAGGTCGAATGCCTGATCCGCACCGGCGGGCTCGAGGACTGTTTCTACGAACCCGCGGAGACGCTGGCGGCCGCCGCTGCCGGGGGCCTCGACGACATCCCCGGCTATTCACCCGGCTGGATGATCTGGCCGCTCGTCCCCTATCACTACACAACCATCGTCGACCGGCCCGGCGCAGCCCCCCTGCCCCCGGGGGGCGACAACTACCTCGGCACCGACGACACGAAACGAGACGTGCTCGCGCGCGTGATCTACGGGGTGCGGCTCTCGGTCCTGTTCGCGATCATCGTGACGGTGGCCTCGTCCATTCTGGGCGTTGTCGCCGGCGCGGTGCAGGGATTCTTCGGCGGCTGGGTGGACCTGATCTTCCAGCGGCTGATCGAGATCTGGGCCGGGATTCCCTCGCTCTATGTCATCATCATCCTGTTCGCGATCATCGGGCGAAGTTTCTGGCTGCTGGTCCTGCTCACGGTGCTGTTCGGCTGGACGGCGCTGGTGGGCGTGGTCAGGGCGGAATTCCTGCGCGCGCGCAATTTCGAATATGTCCGCGCGGCACGGGCGCTTGGCGTATCGAACACGGTGCTGATGTTCCGCCATCTGCTGCCCAATGCGATGGTGGCGACGCTGACCATGCTGCCGTTTCTGGTGACCGGGGCCATCGGCACGCTGGCCGGGCTGGATTTCCTGGGCTACGGCCTGCCATCCTCGGCCCCCTCGCTCGGGGAACTCTCGATGCAGGCCAAGCAGAACCTGCAGGCGCCCTGGCTCGGGCTCACCTCGTTCTTCGTCTTCGCCATCCTGCTTGCGCTGCTCGTCTTCATCTTCGAGGGCGTGCGCGATGCCTTCGATCCCCGAAAGACCTTCGCATGAGTGACGTCCTGAGCGTCCGCGACCTGCATGTGCGCTTCCGTCAGGACGGAGCCCTCGTCCATGCCGTGCGCGGGGTGAGCTTCACCGTGGGCAAGGGCGAGACCGTGGCGCTCGTGGGTGAATCCGGCTCGGGCAAGTCGGTCACCGCACTCTCGACCGTGCGGCTGCTGCCCGACAATGCCGAAGTCACGGGCGAGGTTCATTACGCGGGCCGCAATCTCGGCGCCGCAAGCGCGCAGGAACTGCAAGCCGTGCGCGGCAACGACATCTCCTTCATCTTCCAGGAGCCGATGACCTCGCTCAACCCGTTGCACACGATCGCGCGGCAATTGGGCGAGACGCTCGAACTCCACCAGGGCCTGAAGGGCGGGGCGGCGCGGGAGCGCATCATCGAACTGCTGGATCAGGTGGGAATCCGCAATGCCGGGGAGCGGCTCACCGCCTATCCTCATGAACTGTCGGGCGGGCAAAGGCAGAGGGTGATGATCGCCATGGCGCTGGCGAACGATCCCGAACTGCTGATTGCGGACGAACCCACGACCGCGCTCGACGTGACGATCCAGGCGCAGATTCTCGACCTGTTGGCGGAGCTGAAGGCGAAGCGGCATCTGTCGATGCTGTTCATCACCCATGATCTCGGGATCGTGCGCCGCATCGCCGACCGCACCTGCGTCATGCAGGCGGGCGAGATCGTCGAACAGGGGCCAACCGGACGCATCTTCTCGGAGCCCGAGCATCCCTATACGAAGATGCTGCTGGCGGCCGAAGCCTCGGGACGGCCGCTGCCGGTGCCCGACAATGCGGAAACCGTGCTGTCGGCCGAAAACCTGCGCATCTGGTTCCCGATCCGCCGGGGGCTGCTGCGCCGCACCGTGGGCCATGTGAAGGCGGTGAACGACGCCACGCTCTCGGTACGGGCGGGGGAAACGCTCGGCATCGTCGGCGAATCGGGTTCGGGCAAGACGACGCTCGCGCTCGCGCTCACGCGGCTGATCCCCTCCGAGGGACGTATCACCTTCGCCGGACGCGACATCTCCGCCCCGGAACCCGGCAGCCGCAACCGGGAATCACGTCACGAGATGCGCACGCTCAGGCGCAACCTGCAGATCGTGTTTCAGGACCCGTATGGCTCGCTCTCGCCGCGCATGACCGCCGGCCAGATCATTGCCGAGGGGCTCGGCGTCCACCGGATCGACCGCGGGCGGGACCGGCGCGAGATGGTGGCCGCAATCATGGAGGAGGTCGGACTGGAGCCCGCGCATATGGGCCGCTACCCGCATGAATTCTCGGGCGGACAGCGCCAGCGCATCGCAATCGCCCGCGCCCTGATCCTGCAGCCCCTCCTGATCGTGCTGGACGAGCCGACCTCGGCGCTCGACGCCACGGTCCAGGCCCAGATCGTCGACCTCCTGCGTGACCTGCAGAGCCGCCACGGCCTCGCCTATCTGTTCATCAGCCACGACCTGCGCGTCGTGCGCGCCCTGTCGCACAAGGTCATGGTGATGAAAGAGGGTGATGTGGTCGAGGCGGGGCCGACCGAGGACGTTTTCGCCGCGCCCGAAAACGACTACACACGCCGCCTGATGGACGCCGCCTTCGGCACGCAGCCGCCTGCCCCTTCATCTGTCCGCAAATATCCGCAGGGGTGAGGTCCGCAGGGCCGAGGGGCGGCAGCCCCCTTTCTCCATCCGCCATTGCGAGGGGGCACCAGCCGATGCGGCAGGCCGGAGATGTGGGAGAGGCTGGGTTTCTTCGCTGCGCTCGCACTGACGAAAGGAACGGTAGCCACCCTTCTCCCCCCGTCATTGCGAGGAGGCGTCAGCCAACGCGGCAATCCAGAACGTCGGAACGCTGGGTTGCTTCGCTACCGCTCGCAATGACGGGGAAGGGCAGAGCCTTCACGCTTGCGCGCCCGGCCCGCCCGCCCTATATCCGCGCCTCGAGAGGCTGGCGCGGGCAGGCGCCTCGCCAACCCGGTCAGGTCCGGAAGGAAGCAGCCGCAACGAGCCCCGTCTGGGTCGCTGTCCAGTCTCTCACTTCCCCGCCAGCCGCTCCTCAATCATCCTGTGCAGCTTCAGCGTATCGACGTGGAAGTTGCGGATGCCCTCGGCAAGTTTCTCGGTCGCCATCGCATCCTCGTTCATCTCCCAGCGGAATCCGTCCTCGGTCAGCGAGCGGCGCGGAACGCCGGTCGCATGGTCAGGCGAGAGCGCGCGCGGCAGATCGCCGCTGTCGGCGTCGAGCTGTTCCATCAGCGCCGGTGCGAGGGTCAGGCGATCGCAGCCTGCCAGAGCCTCGATCTGGCCGGTGTTGCGGAACGAGGCACCCATGACGATGGTCTCGATCCCGTTCGACTTGTAGTAATCGTAGATGCGCCGCACCGAGGCGACGCCGGGGTCGGTCTCGGGCGTATAGGTCTCGCCGGTGGCCTTGCCGAACCAGTCGGTGATCCGGCCGACGAAGGGCGAGATCAGATAGGCCCCGGCCTCCGCACTCGCCACCGCCTGGGCCATGGAGAACAGCAGCGTCATGTTGCAGCGGATCCCCTCGGCCTCGAGAATGCGCGCAGCCTCGACCCCCTCCCAGGTCGTGGCGAGCTTCACGAGGATACGCTCAGGCCCCACCCCCCGTTCGCCGAAGGCCGCGATCAGCGCGCGCGCCTTGGCAACCGAGCCGTCACGGTCGAAGGAAAGCCGCGCATCGACCTCGGTCGAAACGTAGCCGGGCACGATTCCGGCAAGTTCCGCACCGACCATCACCGTCAGATCCTGGGCGATGGAGTCGACGGCATTCTCGCGCCCGCGACCCGCCTCGATCACCTTCGCGACCTGTTCCTCATAGGCGGGCATCTGCACCGCCTTGAGCACGATCGACGGATTCGTGGTGCAATCCTGTGGACGAAGGGCGCGGACTGCCTCGATATCGCCGGTATCGCCCACGACAACCGTCATGGAACGAAGTTGCTCGAGCTTGCTGGTCATGTCACCCTCCGTCATTCATGTCCCCGGAATATGGCCAGACCGGGGAGAAAGCCAACCCCGCGCTTGCTCCGCGCGCCGGCATTTGCCAGAACCGGACTGAGCAGAGAGAGCGAGGCGCGATGAGCGGAATCCTGATCCTGAACGGTCCGAACCTGAACATGCTCGGCCTGCGCCAGCCCGAGATCTACGGTCGCGACACGCTCGCCGATGTCGAGGCCTTGTGCCACAGGACCGGGGAAGGCGCGGGCCTGGCCACCGATTTCCGCCAGGCCAACCACGAAGGCGAGATGATCGACTGGATTCACGCGGCGCGCGGCGTGAAACAGGGGATCGTCATCAACCCCGGCGGCTGGAGCCATACATCCGTCGCGATCCTCGATGCGCTCAACACGTTCGAGGCCCCGGTGATCGAGGTCCATATCTCCAATATCCACCGGCGCGAAACCTTCCGGCATCATTCCTTCATCTCCGCCCGTGCCGAAGCGGTGATCGCGGGCTGCGGCGTGCAGGGCTATGCGCTGGCGCTCCTGCACTTGGCCGAACGGCTGAAGGGCGCGCAGTGAAGCTGCTCGTCACCGGCGGGGCGGGCTTCATCGGCTCGGCCGTGGTGCGGCAGGCGATGCGCGCGGGCCATGAGGTCGTGAATCTCGACGCGCTGACCTATGCCGCCAATCCGGCCAATGTGGCCGAGGTCGCGCATCTGCCGGGCTATGCCTTCGTCCATGCCGACCTGCGCGACCGCGCCGCACTGGATGCGGCGCTGGCAGAGCATCGGCCTGATGCGATCATGAATCTCGCCGCCGAAAGCCATGTGGACCGCTCCATCGACGGGCCCGCGGATTTCATCGCCACCAATGTGACCGGCACGTTCAACCTGCTCGAGGCTGCACGGGCCTGGTGGGAACAGTGCGGGCGGCCCGACACTTTCCGCTTTCACCATATCTCGACCGATGAGGTGTTCGGCCACCTGAACCCCGGCGATCCGCGTTTCACCGAGACGACACCCTATGCCCCGCGCAGTCCCTATTCGGCGTCGAAGGCGGCCTCCGACCATCTCGTGCGGGCCTGGCATGAAACCTACGGCCTGCCGGTGGTGCTCTCGAACTGCTCGAACAATTACGGGCCGTTCCATTTCCCCGAGAAGCTGATCCCGGTCGTGATCCTTGCCGCGCTGCACGGGCAGCCGATCCCGGTCTATGGCGAGGGGAAGAATGTGCGCGACTGGCTGTTCGTCGAAGATCATGCCGAGGCCCTGCTGCTTGTCCTGACACGCGGGCAGGTCGGGCGCAGCTACAATATCGGCGGCGATGCCGAGGCCGAGAATATCGACATCGTGCGGCGTATCTGCGCCCTGTTGGACAGGGCCCGGCCCGGGGGCGCGCCGCATGACCGGCTCGTCACCTTCGTTCGGGACCGGCCCGGCCATGACCTGCGCTATGCGATCGACCCGGCCCGGATGCGCGACGAACTGGGCTGGCGGCCGAAGGTGACCCTGGACGAGGGGCTGGCGCGGACCGTCGACTGGTATCTGGAGAACGAGGACTGGTGGCGGGTGCTGCTGGAACGCCCCGGCGTGGGTCAACGGCTGGGTGTCGGGGCGTGAAGGTGGTGGTGATCGGCCGCACCGGCCAGCTTGCCCGCGAGATTGCGCGGGCCGCGCCGGAGGCGGTGTTTCTGGGGCGCGAGGAGATCGACCTTGCCCGCCCCGAACAGGCGGCGCAGGCGCTTGCCCCGCATCTGGCCGGAGCCGGGGCAGTCATCAATGCCGCCGCTTATACCGCTGTGGACCGGGCCGAGGGCGAGGAAGCGCTCGCCATGGCGGCAAATGCCGAAAGCCCCGGCACGATGGCGCGGGTGGCGGCAGCGGCGGGGGTGCCCTTCGTGCAGGTCTCGACCGATTACGTCTTCGACGGCTCGGGCGGTGCGTCGTGGCGGCCGAATGACAGGACCGCGCCGCTCAATGCATACGGGCGCACGAAGCTGGCGGGCGAGGAGGCGGTGCGCGCGGCAGGCGGCACCCACGGGGTGTTGCGGACGTCATGGGTATTCTCGGCCCATGGCGGGAATTTCGTGAAAACCATGCTGCGGCTGGGACGGGAACGGGAACGACTGTCGGTCGTCTCCGACCAGATCGGCGGGCCGACCCCTGCGGCTGACCTTGCGCTTGCCTGCCTGGCCATGGCCGAGGGCCTTGCGCGGGACGGGTCGCTTTCGGGAATCCACCATTTCACGGGCGC
The DNA here is from genome assembly GCA_964443055.1 of uncultured Rubellimicrobium sp. Taxonomy (GTDB): domain Bacteria; phylum Pseudomonadota; class Alphaproteobacteria; order Rhodobacterales; family Rhodobacteraceae; genus JADYZU01. Next base: position 12,553 of record CAYUBT010000021.1, on the reverse strand, counting down.
GCCCGACACGAGCTGGGCCGGATTTGCCCGCGCGATCCTTGCGGGTGCCGGACTTGCCACCGAGGTGCAGGATATTTCGACGGCGGATTACCCGACACCGGCGCAAAGGCCGCTCAATTCGCGACTCGACTGCAGCACGATGACAGCCACCTTCGGCATCCCCCGCCCCGACTGGCGGGCGGGGCTGGCCGATGTGCTGCGCGAACTGGAGGCGGGCTGATGAAGATCCGCGAAACGCCCATTCCCGGCCTTCTGGTGCTGGAACCGCGCCGTTTCAGCGATACGCGCGGCTGGTTTTCTGAAACCTGGAACCGCGAAACCCTGAAAGCGCAGGGGATCGACATTGATTTCGTGCAAGACAACCAGTCGATGAGCGTGGCCCCCGGCACGATCCGCGGCCTGCACTATCAGGCCCCGCCACGCGCGCAGGACAAACTCGTGCGCTGCCTGCGGGGCGTAATCTTCGATGTCGCCGTGGACATACGCCCCGGATCGGCCACGCGGGGGCAGTGGTTCGGCATCGAGCTGAGCGACGACAACGGGCTGCAGCTACTGATTCCGCAAGGCTTCCTGCACGGTTTCGTCACCCGCAGCGAAGGCGCAGAAATCGCCTACAAATGCAGCGACATCTATTCGCCCGACCATGACGGCGCGGTGCGGTTCGACGACCCGGACCTTGCCATCGACTGGGGGATCGCACCCGATGCGGCGATCCTGTCCGACAAGGATCGCGCGGCCCCGCTGCTGCGCGACTGGGAAAACCCGTTCTGAAAAGGAAGACGGTCATGCAACGCAAGGGCATCATCCTCGCCGGGGGATCGGGGACGCGGCTCTATCCGGTCACGCTGGGACTCTCGAAACAGCTTCTGCCGATCTACGACAAGCCGATGATCTATTATCCGCTTTCGGTCCTGATGCTGGCCGGGCTGCGCGAGATCGCGATCATCACCACCCCGCAGGACCAGGAACAGTTCCGCCGCACACTTGGCGACGGCAGCCAGTGGGGCGTGAGCCTGCAGTATATCACGCAACCCTCGCCCGACGGGCTTGCACAGGCCTATCTGCTGGCCGAAGAATTTCTGGCGGGCGCACCGTCGGCAATGATCCTCGGCGACAACCTCTTCTTCGGCCACGGCCTGCCGGAACTGATGGCCGAGGCCGATGCGCAGACCGGGGGCGGCACGGTGTTCGGCTATCATGTCGCCGATCCCGAACGATATGGCGTGGTCGGTTTCGATGCCGACGGGCGCGTGCGCGAGATCATCGAGAAGCCGGCGAAGCCGCCCTCGAACCATGCGGTGACCGGGCTCTATTTCCTTGACGGTTCGGCCCCGGAGCGTGCGCGGCAGGTCACGCCTTCGGCGCGCGGGGAACTGGAGATCACCTCGCTGCTGGAAAGCTATCTCCGGGACGGGCTGCTGGCGGTGAAGCGCATGGGGCGCGGCTTTGCCTGGCTCGACACCGGCACTCATGCGAGCCTGCTCGACGCCGGGAATTTCGTCTACACGCTGCAGAGCAGGCAGGGGCTCCAGACCGGCAGCCCGGACGAGATCGCCTGGCGGCAGGGCTGGATCGACACCGGGGCACTGCTGGCCCGGGCGCAGATTTTCGAGAAGAATGCCTATGGCAGCTACCTCGCCGCCCTGCCCGACAGCGCGGAGTGATTCGCCGCAATTTTGACACGACGTATCCGCTTTGTGCACAATCGCCGGATTCCGGGCGCTTTGATGAACGGCCCGCTACAGGCACGCTGATTGCGGGAGCATCACCGCCACATCTTCGCCGCGAATGTCCAAGCCCACCATCAACCCGCCGCAATTCGGCCACATGTCATTTATCATGTGCAATTGCGCACATATATCGTTTGGAATCGCACATGTAGGCCCGGATTCCGCTGCTTGGATAACCAGTTTGGCATGTATCGCCCCGATTGTTCGGGACACCACCCATAATCTCGCAACAACCGGCCCGGCCGCTGACGCCACGTCAGGGTTGCCTGCCGACGCGCCCCTGCGGCATCTGCCCGTGCAGACGGGGCGGGTCAGGTGCCGGCAGCTGCATTCGGCTTTTGACTCCGAGCCCGTCCAAATGGTTATGTCGATTTGCCCGTAATCGTATGAGAAGGCTGCTGCTATGGGCGCAGGTGGTGGGGACTGCCAGATGCCTTGGGGGCCGGAACCGATCCGGCGTGAAGCACCCGGCAGGGTGTTTCTGAAATCGTGAGACACCGGCTGGTCCGCAATCCGGGAGGCCCTTGGCCTGCCGGAGGATCCACTTGTGTTGCTGAAGGCCCGTTGGGGGACAAATTGACGTATCAGTTTCGCAGTTATGAGCCCGCACCAGCCCCGGTGCCGGAGTCGCAGAACGGGCGCAGGGCAGGCAACGACCTTTACAACCGCCTGTTCAAGCGCGCCTTCGACATCATCCTCGCGCTTATCGCCGCGCCCGCCGTGCTGGCGGTCGTGCTGCCGGTCGCGCTTCTCATCATGCTCGACGGCGGCGCGCCCTTCTATATCCAGGACAGGGTCGGCAAGGGCGGGCGCCTCTTCCGCATGTGGAAGCTGCGCACGATGGTGCGCGACGCCGACAAGATGCTGGCCGGGCATCTGGCCGCCAATCCCGAGGCGCGCGCCGAATGGGACAAATACCAGAAACTGCATGACGACCCCCGGATCACGCCGTTCGGTGCCTTTCTGCGCCGCTCGTCCATCGACGAATTGCCGCAGCTCTGGAACGTGCTGAAGGGTGACATGTCGATCGTGGGGCCTCGCCCCTTCCTGCCGTCACAGATCGGCTTCTATCCCGGCCGCGAATATTACGAGATGGCCCCGGGTCTCACCGGACCGTGGCAGGTGGCGGATCGCAACGAGGCGAGCTTCGTCCAGCGCGCGCAGTTCGACCGGCTCTATTACTACAGCCGGTCACTGGGCACCGACATCGCCCTGATCCTGCGCACCGCGGGCGTCATCCTGCGCCAGACCGGGAGCTGACCGGCGGGGGGCACATTGCGGGGTCATCATTCTGCCGCGATAAGCACCCATATGGCCCGGGCCGGGAAAGAGACCGGCCGGCCCGGCCAGCAATGAGGCACATGTGCCGAATCCTGTCGCATATGCAGCCCTTGTCTTCTGGCCGCTCGTCACGCTGGCCCTGTTCCGGTTCCTGCCGCCGGGCCGCGCGCTGATTGCCGCGATCCTGGCGGGTTATCTCCTGCTGCCGCCGCAGCCTGCTGTGCTCGACCTGCCGCTCGTCCCCGATCTCGGCAAGGAGGAGATGGCGGCGCTGTCGGCCGCATTCGTCGCGGTGGCAATCCATCGCCCCGGGCTCGAACTGCTGCCCAGGAGCATCCTCGCGCGGTGGCTGATCGCGCTCTATGTCCTCTCGCCTCTCGGCACGATCCTGACCAACCTCGAGCCGCTGGTCTTCGGGCCCTTGTTCCTGCCCGGGCTCGGCCTGCGCGAGGGGATGAGCGCCGTCATCCTCCAGGGCATCACGGTAACGCCCTTCCTGCTCGCCCGTCATTTTCTCGCCCGGCCCGAGGACCAGCGCGACCTGCTGCTGGCGCTGATGGTCGGCGGGCTGATCTATTCGCTGCCGGTTCTGGCCGAGATCCGCCTGTCGCCCCAGATCAATACCCTGGTCTACGGCTATTTCCAGCATTCCTTCGAGCAGATGATGCGCGACGGCGGCTTCCGCCCGATCGTGTTCCTGTATCACGCGCTCTGGGTGGCATTCTATCTCATGACCGCACTGGTCGCCGCCACCGCGATCACGCGCAGCATGACCGGGCGCGCGCGCATGCTGATGCTGGGCGTCGCCGGCTGGCTGGCGCTCACGCTCGTGCTGGGCAAATCCTACGCCTCGATCTTCTACGCCATCGCGCTCGTGCCGGTCGTCCTGTTCACCTCGCCCCGGCTGCAGCTTCACATCGCCGCCGTCATTGCCGTCGTCGCGCTGGCCTATCCGCTCGCCCGGAGCATCGACATCATCCCGACCGACAGGATCGTCGCATTGGCCGGCGAGCTTGGCCCCGACCGCGCCCATACATTGAAATACCGCTTCGACAACGAATCCGTCCTGGCAGCGCGCGCCTGGGAGAAGCCGATCTTCGGCTGGGGGCAATGGGGACGCAATCACCTGTTCGCGGCAAGTGACGGCGAGATGCTGACCGTGACGGACGGGCAATGGGTGCTGGTGTTCGGAATCTTCGGCTTCGCGGGGCTGCTCGGCACATTCGGCCTGCTGGCCCTGCCCGTCCTCGGCGTGTGGTGGCGTCGACAAGACATCATCCAGGGCGAGGGGGCGCTGTGGACGGCAGCGCTCGCGCTCATGCTTGCCGTCAACATGTTCGACCTGCTTCCGAATGCAACGATCACACCGCTGACCTGGCTTTTCGCAGGGACGGTCCTCGGCGCGCTTGAACGGCTGCCAAAACGCATACACGATCGGCGTCATGCGCCCATACGAACGGTGCTGTGATGGCAAAACGGCCGCGCATGTCGCACAGACGGTTCCCAAGGGGGTGACGCCATGATCCTGCGCCTGTGGCTGATCGCGGCCGCTTTCGTTCTCGCCTCGCCGCTGCAGGCCGAACGGGCGGCGCATGTGTTCTTCTTCGGCGACGACCGCATCTTCCACGAGGGCGGCGGCGACGAGGCGGCGGTGCCTTACTGGCTTGCCCGGATGGCGGATGCCCGGGGGCTTGCGTTCACTGCCGACGGCGTCACCGGCACCCTGGACGATTTCGCCCGCGATCTGCCGCCCGGCTCCGACTGGCGGATCGAGGGGGTCGAGCGGCTGATGAGCGACAATCCCCGCTCGTTCCGCATGGCGGGATTCGACACGCTGGTGCTCGCACCGCCCGGCGACATGCAGGAGGAGGACGGGACCGCCGTAGACCTGATCCACCGCACGTTCGACTGGGCCGGGCGGCAGGGGCTGCGGCAGTTCCTCCTTTACGAAGGCTGGCCCGAGCCGGGCCACAACGGCTCGTTTCCGCCGGACGACAAGGCGCTTGCAGGCTGGCGAACCTGGTCGGCAGGCGGATATGACGCATGGCATCTAGACCTCGTCTTGCAACTCGGGGAGGCGCTGCCCGAGGCGCGGATCGGCATGATTCCGGTGGCGCGGATCATGGCGGAACTGATGGCGGAGGGGCCGCTGGCCGGGCTTGGGGCGGACGATCTGTTTCTTGACGCAACGCCCCGGGGGACACCCTCGGCCTATCTGCTGGCGGCGATGGTCACCTGGTCCACGCTCCACGACGGGCCCGCGCCGGTGATCGCGCTGCCCGACAGCATCGCTCCGGCGCTGCGCGACGATTACCCCGCCATTGCCGATGCGATCTGGCTGGCTCTGGCCGGGGCGGTCGCCCCCGAGGGCACGACCCTGCAGCCGCCCGAAACCGGATTCGCCGATCCGTCGCTCGCCTTCGGTCTGAACGGGGTATCCGACTGGTCGACCCAGATGCCGTTTCTCGACGTGATGAAGACCGCGCGGCCCTGGCTCGGACATCTGCCCGGACGATGGGGCGGGGTCGAGCCGGAAGACCTGCGGGCGGGCGGGTTTCTCTCGCCCGAAGGCTGGCCGCTGGCGATCCCCGAGGGGGTGGAGTCGCTCGAGACGCTTGTCCTCACCGACCTGCCGGTCGAGGCCGATGACGCCGCCGGCCGCTATGTCCTGACCTGGGCAGGCGAGGGCGCGCTGGAACTGACTGGCCGCGCGCGTGATGTCGAGACGGGCGATCACGAGATGCGTTTCTCCTTCACGCCCGGCCCCGGCCTGGTCGGGGTCCGCGTCTCGGCAGTCGACCCGGACGATCCGATCCGCGACATCCGCATGATCCGCGAGGACCGGCTTGACCTTGCGCGCGCCGGGGTGGTCTTCAATCCCGATTTCATCGCGGTGGTTCAGGATGTGCGGATGGTGCGCTTCATGGACTGGATGGCGACGAACAACTCCACGCAGGCAACATGGACGGACCGGCCCCGCCCCGGGGACGCCACCTGGGCCTCGCATGGCGTCCCGGTCGAGGTGATGGTCGATCTCGCCAACCGGATCGGTGCCGATCCATGGTTCACGCTGCCGCATATGGCCGACGACGACTATGTCCGGCAATTCGCGCAGCATGTGCACAACCGCCTCGACCCGCGCCTGAAGGTCCATGCCGAATGGTCGAACGAAGTGTGGAACTTCATCTTCGACCAGGCACACTGGGCCATGGACCAGGCACGGGCCCGCTGGGGCGAGGGGGCGGACGGCGACGCCTGGATGCAGTTCGCAGGCACCCGGGCGGCCGAAGTGGCTGATATCTGGGCCGAGGTCTTTGCCGATGATCCCGACCGCCTCGTCCGCGTCATCGGGGTGCATACCGCCTGGCTGGGGCTGGAGGGACCGCTTCTCGATGCGCCGCGCAGGCAGGCGGAGGGGCTGCCGCCCCCGGCTGAATCGTTCGACGCCTACGCCGTCACCGGCTATTTCGGCCTCGATCTCGCCGAAGACGGACTTGCCCCTGAACTGCGCGCCTGGATCAGCGACGGCACGGCCGCCGAACGCCTGACCGCCGCCGTGCGCGAACAGGGTCTGCATGACCTCGTGACGACCTTCTGGCCCCATCATGCGGATGTCGTCGCCCGGCGGGGCTATCAGCTTCTCATGTATGAGGGAGGCACTCATCTGGTCGGGCTGGGGTCCGTCGTCGAGGACGAGACGATCACGCAGTTCCTGACCGGCTACAACTACGGTCCCGAAGTTGCGACGCTTTACGCCGACCTGCTCGGCGCATGGCGCGATCTGGGCCATGAAGTACCGACCGGCCCGTTCAATGCCTTTGTCGATATCGCCGCCCCGACGCGCTGGGGCTCGTGGGGCGCGCGGCGGCATACGGGCGACGTGAATCCCCGCTGGGCCACGCTGGCGGCCTGGAACAGCCTGCCGTTCGGCGGCAACAGGGACGCCGACGCCTTCCTGCATGGCATCCTGCGCCGCGCAGGCAACGGGGGCGGCATGCTCGAAGGCACCGCCGGGGCCGATATCCTGATCGGCGGCACAGGTGCTGACGTGATCGTCGCGGGGGGTGGCGACGACCTGATCGCCGGGGGCACAGGCCATGCCCGCGTGATTCTGCCCGGCCGTGCCGATGACTGGACCCCGGCCCACGACGGCGAAGCGATGTGGATGATCGGCGCGGCGGGCGAGGTGCGCATGGTCGATGTCGAGGAAATCGGCTTCGCCGACGAGCCCGAGTCCATTCTCAGGGTGGAAGCGCCGTGACGAGAGGATCGCCATGATCGTCCATCGGCAGGAAACCCACCTCGCGCATGAGCAGTTCTGCCCCGCCGACCGCGTCGAAATCGGCCACGATCCGGGCGCGCGCCATCGTCGAGAGGTGGCGTGCCAGTTCGCCGTCATCGGTGATCCGCAGGATCGCGCGGGCCAGTTCCTCGGGCCGCTTGGGCTGGACGAGCAGCGCCTCGCGGCCGTCCCGGGCCAGTTCGCGCACGCCTCCCGCTGCCGTCGCGACCGAGGGGACGCCGCAGGCCATGGCCTCCATCAACGCGGTGCCCAGCGGCTCCTGCCACGATGGCAGGACGAAGACATGGGCCGCGAGCAGCGACTCGCGCACCGCACCGGCGTCACAGGCACCCGCGAGCGTGACGTGGCGGCCAAGACGCAATTCCCCGATCAGTGCGGCGAGACGGGCATGCTGGCCGGGGGAGTCCCCGGCCTCGGCTCCGGCGATGACCAGTTTCAGGTCGCAGCCGCGATCAAGCATCATGCGCACCGCCTTCAGCAGGTCATCGAACCCCTTGCCCGGCTCGAGCGCGCCGCAGGCGAACAGGCGCAGCACCTCGCCCCTGCGGGGGGCGACATAGGGGGAATCACGGCGAAAGAAACCCGTGTCGATTCCCGCGGGCCGCACCGCCACCCGCATGGGCAGGTCGCCGCGCAGGACGAAGCGAATCTCGTTGAGGACGCGCGCGGTCGCCACCGTCGCGAACCGTGCGCCCTGCCATTTGAAATTCTGGCCCGGCCCGCCCGACGACAGGGGGCCGGGAAGGTGGATCGAATAGCCGGGTCCGCCCATGCGCTGCGCAAGCGCCGCGATCAGCGCACCCTCGCCCGCACCCCGCACATGGACATGGCGGAAGCCCCGCTTGCGCGAGAGGGCGGCAAGCCGCGCGGCGGGGCCCAGGGCCGTGAGGATCTGCGCCGCCAGTCCCCGCTCGCGCCCGAGCAGCGCGCCAAGGGGCAGAGCAGGCAAGCCGCGCAGGAAGGCCAGCGGACCGGCATCACCCAGACAGGTGGTGCGCATACGGGCAATCCGTCCCCATTCATGCGGCATCCGCACCGGATCGGGCAGGCGGGTGGACAGGATCACGACATCGACCCCGAGTTCCTCGAGCGCGGCGATCTCGGACCATGCGGAGGTATGGGTCTGGCCCGGAAAGCGGGGCACGAGATAGCCGAGCCGGGGCCGGGAGGTCATGAAACAGGCTTGCCTTTGCCGATTGCGCACGGAACCGGCGCAGAATGATGGATAATCGCGGCATCGTCAAAGGCGCGCAAGGCGACAGGAAGCTGGCCATCATCATCCCGGCCGCGAACGAGGAGGCGCAGATCGGCCCCTGCCTCGCCGCCCTTGCCGCCTGCGCCGAACCGGGCGTGGCGGTCGAGGTGATCGTTGTCGCGAACGGCTGCAGCGACCGTACCGCCGAGGTCGCACGGAGCGCAGGCAACGCGATCAGCGCGCGCGGCTGGCGGATGCAGGTGACCGAACTGGCCGAGCCCGGCAAGCCCGGCGCGCTGAACGCGGGCGACGCGGCGACAGACGCACAGATGCGGCTCTATCTCGACGCGGATGTGACCTTGTCGCCCAGTTTCCTCGCAGCGCTCGCACCCGTCCTTGCGCGGCCCGGAGCCGCATTCGCCTCGGGGCGGGTGCGGATCACCGGGCGGGGGCGGGTGGCGCGCGCCTATGCGCGACTCTGGGCGCGGGTGCCCTTCATGACGCAGGGCGTGCCGGGCTGCGGGGCGTTCGCGGTGAATGCGGCAGGGCGGGCGCGCTGGGACGACTGGCCCGCGATCATCTCGGATGACACATTCGCGCGGCTGCAATTCCGGCCGGAAGAGCGCCACATGATCCCGGCCCCCTACGACTGGCCGGTGGCCGAGGGCTTCCCTGCGCTCGTCCGGGTGCGCCGCAGGCAGGACCGGGGCGTTGCCGAGATCGAGGCCCGTTACCCCGAACTTCTGCGCAACAGGGACAAGGGCCGGCTGGGCGTGGCGGGCGCGCTGCGTCTCGCGCTGGGTGACCCGGCGGGTTTCGCCGCCTATACGGGCGTCGCCCTTGCCGTGCGGCTCGGGCGCGGGCGTGACGAATGGAGTCGCGCGAGATGACGGGGGCCTTTGTGCAGATGATCCGGGGAAAGGGGCTCGTGACACGTGCCTTGCGCGCCTCCGTCATCATCGGCAGCGGCTTTGCGGCGCAACAGGTGATCCGGCTCGGCTCGAACCTGATCCTGACGCGGCTGCTGTTCCCCGAAGCCTTCGGGATGATGGCGCTGGTGACGGTGGTCCTGACCGCGCTCAACATGTTTTCCGACCTCGGCATCGGCCCCTCGATCATGGGCAGCGCACGCGGGGACGACCGGGATTTCCTCGACACCGCCTGGACGATTCAGATCGGGCGCGGCGTGATCCTGTGGCTTCTGGCGCTGATCTTCACCTGGCCGGTGGCGCAATGGTATGGCGAGGCGGACCTGCTGCAATATCTGCCGGTCGCGGCGCTTTCACTCATCATCCAAGGCTTCTACCCGACACAGCGCGAGACGGCGAACCGGCATCTTCGCGCAGGCCGCCTGACGATGATTGAACTGGGCGCGCAGCTCGTCGGCATAGCCGTCGGCGTCATCCTTGCATGGCTCACGCAATCCATCTGGGCACTGGTGATTTCCGGCGTGGCGGCGTCGCTTGCGCTGCTTGTCGGGCTGAACCTGTTCCTGCCCGGCCCTGCGAACCGGCTGCGCTGGGAGAAGGCGGCCGCGGCGGAACTCATCCATTTCGGCAAATGGATCTTCCTCTCGACCTTCATGGCCTTCGCGATCAGCCAGAGCGACAAGGTCATCCTTGGCCGCCTGCTCGACCTGGGCACGTTCGGTCTGTTCAACATCGCCTGGTTTCTGGCCTCGGTCCCGATGCTCATGGGCGGCATGGTCATGGGCCGCGTCCTGATCCCGGTCTATCGCGAAAGCCCGCCCGCCGCCGCGCGCGAGAATTTCATCCGCATCCGCAACATGCGCGCCGCCGCCATGGCCGTTCTGCTGGCGATGGTCACGGCGCTGGCATTTCTGGGGCACTGGCTGGTCGATTTCCTTTATGACGACCGCTATCTCGACGCCGGCGCGATGACCGTGCTGATCGCCGCGGTGCAGGTGCCCGCGCTGGTCATCATGACCTGCGACCACGCCGCGCTGGCCGCCGGGGACTCGCGACGCTATTTCAGCTATACTGCGATCCGTGCCCTGACCGTGACCGTGGGGATCGTGGCCGGCTGGGGCGTCGCCGACCTGCCCGGGGCGGTGATCGGACAGGCGCTCGGGCATCTTGCGTCATGGCCCGCGCTTGGCTGGCTCCTGCATCCGCACCGGGCCTGGGACTGGCGACTCGACGCCGTGACTGGCATGATTGGCGCATTGCTCGGCGCGCTGGCCATCGCCGTGAACGCCGGGCCCGTCTCCGCCCTCTTCCTGTCGGCCGGAGGGTGATCACGCCCATGTCACATTCACTCCCCATTCCAGGTGCATCTGTCCTCCAGTCGTGTTTTTCGGACCAGTCATGAGCCACGAGACCACATCCTCCGCCACAGAGACCGATGCCGGGACTGATATCGCCATCATCGGCATGGCCGCGCATCTGCCCGGCGCGGCGACCGTGGCCGACTACTGGCGCAACCTGCGCGACGGGGTGGAATCGATCCGCAAGCTGTCGCGCGAGGAGTTGCTCGAGGCGGGCGAGGCTCCGCATCTGATCGACCGGCCCGACTATGTGCCCGCCGCCGCGCCGCTCGACGGGTTCGAGATGTTCGATGCGGATTTCTTCGGCCTTTCGCCGAAAGAGGCCGCGATCATGGATCCGCAGCATCGCCAGTTCCTCGAGGTTGCCTGGGAGGCACTCGAGGATTCCGCCCATCCGCCCGAGAGTTTCCCCGGGCGGATCGGCGTCTTTGCGGGCTGTGGGCAGGGCACCTATTACTGGGTGAACGTACGCTCGAACCGCGACCTGCTGGACGAGACCGGCGCATTCCTGTTGCGCCATACCGGCAACGACAAGGATTTCCTCTCGACCCGGGTGAGCCACATCTTTGACCTGACCGGGCCGAGCGTGAACATCCAGACCGCCTGCTCGACCAGCCTTGTTGCCGTGCACTATGCCATTCAGGCCCTGCTGGGCGGCGAGTGCGACATGGCGCTGGCGGGCGGAGTCACCATCGAGTTGCCGCAACTGCGAGGCTACCTGTTCAAGGACGGCGAGATTCTGTCACCTGACGGCCATTGCCACGCCTTCGACCACCGGGCCGAGGGCACGGTCTTCGGCTCGGGCGCGGGCTGCGTGGCGCTGCGGCGGCTCTCGGATGCGCTGGCAGACGGCGACGACATCCGCGCGGTGATCCGGGGTTCGGCCGTGAACAATGACGGCGCGGCCAAGGCGGGCTATCTTGCGCCATCGGTGGACGGGCAGGCGGCGGCAGTGGCCGAGGCCCATGCGGTCGCGGGGATCACCGCCGACACCATCGACTATGTCGAATGCCACGGCACCGGCACCTATCTGGGCGACCCGATCGAGGTCGCGGCCCTCACCGAAGCCTTCCGCCGCACGACCGACAAGGCCGGTTTCTGCCGCATCGGCAGCGTGAAGACCAACATCGGGCATACGGATACGGCCGCGGGGGTGGCCTCGCTCATCAAGGCAACGCTGGCGTTGCAGCACCGGCAGATTCCGCCGTCGCTGGGCTACGAGAAGCCGAACCCGGCGATTGCCTTTGACGGCTCGCCGTTTCGTGTGAATGACATTCTGACTGACTGGCCCGAGACCGACCACCCGCCACGCGCCGGCGTCAATTCTTTGGGCGTCGGCGGCACCAATGCGCATGTGGTGCTTGAGGCCGCGCCTGAACGTGCGCCTTCAGACGAAAGCGACTGGCCATTTCAGATCATCACCCTGTCGGCACGCTCCAAGGGGGCGCTGGATGACGCATCGGGGCAACTGGCCCGCTGGCTGCGCGCGAACAGGGATGTGCCGCTCGCCGATGTGGCCTTCACGCTGAAGGAGGGCCGCCGCGCCTTTGATCGCCGCCGGGTGCTGGTCGCCCATTCGCATGAGGAAGCGGCGGCCAAGCTCGAGGCGGGCGATCCGCGCCAGGTCTTCACGCATCAGGTCGTGGGCGATGCGCCCGCGCCGGTGTTCATGTTCCCCGGCGGCGGCGCGCAATATGCCGGGATGGCGCGCGACCTTTACGAGACCGAGCCCGCCTTTCGCGACTGGATGGACCGGG
>CAYUBT010000020.1:0-23096 GCA_964443055.1 uncultured Rubellimicrobium sp. | reverse complement strand
AGTTCGCAGCAGGGCTACGACGACGAAATCCCGTTCTGACCCTGCCCGTGCGGGGGCGCTGCCCCCGGGGTATTTTCGCGAAGATGAAGAGAGCGGTGTTTCCTCACCCTCATGAAACCGTTCTTGCCGGAGCCCGGAGAGGCATCTGCGGGCTGGTCCGGGCGTGCGGTGGAAAAGCCGGGTTCAGACGCCGTGCGCGCGCAGGTAATTCACCATGGCGGCAAGGCTTGCGTCCTTGCCCTCGACCCCCTCGCGCCCCTCGACCACGGGTGCAAGGGCGGTGGCCAGTTCCTTGCCCAGTTCCACCCCCCATTGATCGAAGGAATTGATCCCGAGCACCACGCCCTCGACGAAGACCCGGTGCTCGTAAAGGGCGATAATCTGGCCCAGCGTGAAGGGGGTGAGTTGCGGAATGGCGAGCGTGGTCGAGGGCCGGTTGCCGGGAAAGATCCGGTGGAGGGCCTGACGCTCCAGTTCCGCACCCGAGAATCCGGCTGCCGCCATGTGCGCGCGGGCCTCGTCGAGGCTGCGGCCACGCGTGAGCGCCTCGGCCTGGGCGAGGCAATTGGCGACAAGCAGCCGGTGCTGGTGCTCGAGCCCCGGCTCGTGGCCGCGCGCCACGAGGACGAACTCGCAGGGCACGACCCGCGTGCCCTGATGTATGAGCTGGTAGAAGGCATGCTGGCCGTTCGTCCCCGGCTCGCCCCAGACCACGGGGCCAGAGGGAAAGGGCAGGGCGCTGCCGTCCATCGCCACGCCCTTGCCGTTCGATTCCATCTCGAGCTGCTGCAGATAGGCGGGAAGTCGGGCGAGGCGCTCGTCATAGGGCAGGACCGCGCGGGTCGCATGGCCGAGCACCTGATTATGCCACAGCCCGACCGCCGCCAGCATGGCGGGCATGTTCCGCAGCCAGGGCGCGGTGCGGAAATGCGTGTCCATCGCCCGGGCACCCGCAAGAAATTCGCGGAACCGTTCGGGTCCGATGGCGATCATCAGCGACAGGCCGATCGGGCCCCAGACCGAATAGCGCCCGCCGACGTAATCGCCGAAGCCGAACACGCGCGCCGGGTCGATGCCCCATTCGTCGGTGCGTCCGGTCGCCGAGGAGAGCGCCGCAATCTGCGCCGCCGGGTCGGGCACGGCCTGCGCCAGCCAGTCACGCGCGGTGGCGGCGTTGGTCATGGTCTCGATGGTCGTGAAGGTCTTGGACGCCACGATCACCAGCGTGCATTCCGGATCGCAGGCGGCCAGGGTGTCGGCAATGTCGGCCGGGTCGATGTTCGAGACGAAATGGCAGCGCGGTCCGTCGTGACAGGGGGCGAGTGCCCGCACCGCCATGGCGGGACCGAGATCCGAGCCGCCGATGCCGATGTTCACCACGTCACGGATCGGACCGCCCGCGCCCGTGAAGCCGCCGTCCCGCACGGCGCGGGCGAAACCCTCCATCCGGGCGAGCATGTCACGGATTTCCGGCATCACGTCCCGCCCGTCGACCGCGACCGGCCCGCCATCCGGGTTGCGCAGGGCGGTATGAAGGACGGCGCGCCCCTCGGTCTCGTTGATCGCCGCCCCGGTGAACATCGCCTCGCGCCGCCCGGCGACATCACTTGCATCGAACAGTGACAGCAGCAGGTCGCGGGCGGTGTCGTCCAGGTTCGTGCGTGAATAGTCGAAGAGCAGATCGCCCGTGCTGACCGAGAAACCGGCGGCGCGGTCAGCATCGAGCATGTCCGCGACAGGCCGGTCGGCGATCTTCGCCGCGTGGGCGCGCAGCACGTCCCACATGGTCATCCCTCCGCCCAGTGGACCACCGTGTCCTTGAGCATGGCGGCGACAGGTGCCTCATGCGGCTTCATGTGCTGCGCCTTCTCGAGCGCGTCGCGTTTCGCCCGGCCGGTGATGACGAGATGGCGCTGCACCGCCCCCATGAGCACCCGCGCCGACATGGTCACCCGCGGCTCGGGCGCGCCCGGTGCGCGCATCGGCACGAGCACCGCCTGGCCGGTCAGCGCCTCGTCGAGGCGGTCAGCACCGGGAAAGATCGAGGCGACATGCAGATCGGCCCCCATGCCGAGCAGGCAGACGGAAAGCGGCAGGCAGGCGGCGATTCCGGCGGACAGTTCGTCAAGCGCCTCCTCGGGTGCGGCCACGTCTTTGTAGAGCGGCACGAGCCGGGCCCTGGCGGCGCGCTCCTGCAGCAGGCGACGACGCAGGAGACGGGTGTTCGAGCGCTCCGAGGTCTCGGGCACCCAGCGTTCGTCGGTGAGCAGGACATCCACCCGCTCCCAGTCGAGATCGGTGGTGCAGAGCGAATCGAAGATCGGCCCCGGCGTCGTTCCCCCCGGCACGGCAAACGAGGCGCGCTCGCCCCCCGCCAGCGCCTGCCGCAATTCCCCGGCGAGACGATGAGCGAGTTCGATCATCATCATCTCGGCGTCGGGATAGGTGATGAGTTCCATGTCCGTCCTCAGCTTGCCCCGTGAGCTTGCCCCGTGCAGCCTCAGCCCTTGATCTCGCGCCAGCGGCGCCCGTCGCGATGCAGGAGCATGAGCGCATCATCCGGCCCTGTCGAGCCCTGTTCATAGATCTTCGGCGGCTCGCCGCGCGCGTTGCGGGCGGCAAGGATCGGATCGGTCCAGGCCCAGGCGGCCTCGACCTCGTCGCCGCGCATGAACAGGGTCTGGTCGCCCCGGATCACGTCCATGATGAGCCGCTCGTAGGCGTCGACCGCCGCCTCGCCCTGGTCGCTGACCTGGTCGGCGAAGGTGAGGTCGAGCGGCATGTCGATGAGTCGCATCCCTCCGGGGCCGCGCTCCTTCACCGTCACCTGCAGGTCGATCCCGTCATTGGGCTGGAGCCGGATCGAGAGGATGTTGCGATGGCGCGTCATATCCTCGTCGAAGATGCGGTGTCCGAGTTCCTGGAACACGACCGCGATCTCGGAGGAGCGCGTCTTCATCCTCTTGCCGGTGCGCAGGTAGAAGGGCACGCCCGCCCAGCGCCAGGTCGCCACCGAACAGCGCAGGGCAACGAAACTGGCGGTCGTGCTGTCGGGATTGGCGACATCCTCGCGATAGGAGGGGGAGCCGGGCGCGGCGGCATACTGGCCGAAGACAATGTCCTCGGGGCCGACGGGGCTGATGGCGCGGATCACCTTGAGTTTCTCGTCGCGCACCGCATCGGCGTTGAAGCGCGCGGGCGGCTCCATCGCCGTGAGGCACAGAAGCTGCATCAGGTGATTCTGCACCATGTCGCGCATCGCCCCGGCGGCATCGTAATAGGCACCGCGCCCGGCCACGCCCACGGTCTCGGCGACCGTGATCTGGATATGGTCGATATAGTGGTTGTTCCAGAGGGGCTCGAACAGCATGTTGGCGAAGCGTACCGCCATCAGGTTCTGGACCGTCTCCTTTCCGAGATAATGGTCGATGCGGTAGATCTGGTGTTCGTCGAAGTGACGCGCGAGCGCGGCGTTGAGGTCGCGCGCCGAGTCGAGGTCGTGGCCGAAGGGCTTTTCAACGACGATGCGGCTGGCGGTATCGGCGACCCCGTGCTTGCGCAGGCGCTCGGCGATCGGGCCGAAGAGGGCGGGCGTCACGGCGCAGTAGAAGGCGCGCACCGTATCGGGTCGCATGAGCGTGGCCAGGTCGCGCCAGCCCTCCTCGCCCGTCACGTCGACGCGCACATAGTGGAGCCGCTCGAGGAACGTCGCGACCAGCTTTTCCTCCTCGCGCTCGGGCCCGCCGAATTCGGCGATGGCCCCGGCAGCACTGGCGCGATAGCCCGCATCGTCAAGGTTGCTGCGCGCGCAGGCGATGATCCGTGCTTCGGGAGGCATCTGTCCTGCACGAAAGCGGCGCAGGAGGCCGGGCAGAATCTTGCGCTGCGCCAGATCGCCGGTGCCTCCGAAGATCACGAGGTCGAACGGGGCGACCGGGATGATGCGGCTGGCCATGGATGACTCCTGCAGGGGCTGCTCCTTCTACCGCTGCCGCAGACGGGTTTCCAGCCATGGGCCCGGGCGAGTGCGGAGTCGCATCTCCCCCGTCATTGCGAGGAGGCGCCGCCGGTGCTGCAAACCAGCGGCGTGAGGACTGGCTTGCCTCGCTGGCGCACGCAATGACGGGTTTGCGGCCGGTTCACCCGATGGGCGGGGCAAAGCGGCCATGCGCCTGTTCGTAATGGCGCTGCAGATGGCCGAGCGCGATCCGCAGCACCACCTTGCCCGACCGCGCCGACCAGCCCATGCGGTCCTCGACCCTCTCGAGCCCCTCGAGAAAGCAGCAGCAGCGCAGGGCTGCATCTGCCAGTCCCGGACCAAGGGAGGTGAGCGCCGCGACCAGTCTCGCCCGGGCCTCGGCCGCGCCCCCGGGCAGGCTGGCCGGTGTCTCGCGCGCAAGGGCAATGAAGCGCTCGAGGTCGAGCGCGGGGCGGGGCCCGGATTGCGACAGTTCGAAATCCTCGCGCAGACGTTCGGCGGCGATCACGAGCGCGCGGGAGAGGTAAGGTTCGCCATTGCGCATCCGCCGCCGCGCGAGGGCGGACACGGGGCTTTCGCCCAGAAGGCTGCGCATGTGCCGCAAGGTGCGGTCGCCGTCGCCCGGCGCATGGGCATGGCGGGCGGGCGTGTCCTGCGCCATATCGGGCCGTGCCGCCCGGCGCAGCTCCTGCCGTCCGGCGGCGGTGATGCGGTAACGGATGATGCGTGCCGCAGGGTCGGCGCAGGCGATCCAGTCCTTCAGTGCCATGGCCTGCGCGATGTCGCGGGCGACGACGGCGAGCCGTTCGGGTGCGCCATCCGCCGCCTCGCGCACCACGACAGCCATCTCCATGTCACGGGCCACGGCGAGGACGGTCTGCGCCTCGTTCAGGCGGCGCAGGATGCGCAGCCCCTCCCGCAGGATCCGGGTCTCGCTGGGAGGAATGCGCACCGGCTCCACCCCTCCGGTTGCCGTCGCGCATCCGCTTGCTGATCCTGTCGTCACGTCTCGCTCCTCTGTCTGTCCTGCGCGCGGGGCGATGTGGCGGGCGAGATCATGCAGCGCCGCATCGACAAGGGGGTCGTCGCGCTGCGCCTCGAGCCGCCGCACCTGCCGCAGGATGGTTGACGCATGAACCTGTGCATCGCGGGCAAGTGCCCGGATCGGTGCGCCGGTCGTCACATGCGCCAGGTAATGCCGCGCGGCGTCAGGCACCCATGCGGGAATCCCGCCGCCGCCATCCTTCCGCATGGCCGCATCCGCCACATCGCCTCCCTCCGCCTTTGCCTGAGACAACCACAGATTGTTCACGTTGTATTATCTTTTCTGCCATCCGGCCAAGATTGTTTTCAAATAGTAAACAAATGCTGCGGGCAGCGTTCTCACTTTGGCAACAATGCGCAACACCACCATGGGTTGTGTCATGGTCCGCCTGAATCGAGCGGAGGGCATGATGCAGGATGTTCTGTCGATGGTTGCGGAGCTGAAGCGGCCCCGGCTGCTGGTGCAGGCGGTGCGGTTCGGTCTCGAGGAATACCGGCGCGAGGTGCATCTGCCCCGGCTGCTGGGCGCGGCCGAGGTGCCGTTGCGTCCGGGGGCCGCGATCCTGCGGCTGCTCGAACTCGAGGCGGTCATGGACGGGGGGCGGCGCAGGCGGGCGGCGGATTATCGCGTCGCCCGCCATGTGGCCTTGCTCGTGGCGCTCATGGGCGAGGCGCAGCTGTTGCGCGCGCTCGCCCGCGAGGCGTGATCAGACGAAAGCGTCGGGTTCGGACGCCTTCTTGCGGGCGACGTAATCGTCAAGCGCCTCGCGGATGCCGGGATCGAGCGGCGGCTGCTCGTAATTGTCGAGCAGCGACCTGACGCGGATCGCGGCCAGTTCCTCGGTATCGCGCTCGCCCTCCTCGGACCAGGTCTCGAACGGCTTGTAGTCGAGCAGGTCGCTGCGCCAGAAGGCCGTCTTGTAATTGGCCTGGGTATGGGCGCTGCCGAGATAGTGATGCCCCGGGCCGACCTCGCGGATCGCATCCATGGCAAGACCGTTCTCCGACAGGTCGACCCCCTGCGCGAGCCGGTGCAGGACACCGAGCTGGTCGGCATCCATGACGAATTTCTCGAAACTGCTCACCAGCCCGCCCTCGAGCCAGCCGCAGGCGTGCAGCATGAAGTTCACGCCCGACAGCAGCCCCATGTTCAGCGAGTTGGCCGATTCGTAGGCCGCCTGCGCATCAGGCAGTTTCGAGCCGCAGAAAGCACCCGCGCTGCGGTAGGGCACGCCGAGACGGCGAACGAGCTGGCCCGCGCCATATGTGACCTGCGAGGCTTCCGGCGTGCCGAAGGTCGGGGCACCCGAGGCCATGTCGGTCGAGGTGACGAAAGCCCCGGCGATGACCGGCGCGCCCTTGCGCACGAGTTGCGTGTAGGCGACGCCGACAAGGATTTCCGCCATCACCTGCGTGAGCGTGCCCGCGATCGAGACCGGCGCCATCGCACCGCCGACGATGAACGGGCTGACGATCACCGCCTGCATGTTCGAGGAATATTCCTCGAGTGCACCCATCATGATGTTGTCGTAGGTCATGGGCGAGTTGATGTTGATGAGGCTGGTCATCACCGCGTTCTGCGCGACGAATTCCTCGCCGAACAGGATGCGGCACATCTCGACCGAATCGCGCGCGCGTTCGGGCGCGGTGACCGAGCCCATGAAGGGCTTGTCGCTGTAGACCATATGCGCATGGACCATGTCGAGGTGGCGTTTGTTCACCGCGACATCGGTGGGCTCGCAGACCGTGCCGCCCGAATGGTGCAGCCATTTCGACATGTAGCCGAGTTTCACGAGGTTGCGGAAATCCTCGATCGTGGCATAGCGCCGCCCGCCCTCGCGCGTCCGCACGAACGGGGGACCGTAGACCGGCGCGAACACGAGGTTGCGCCCGCCCATGTCGACATTGCGCTCGGGGTTGCGGGCATATTGGGTGAATGTCGCCGGTGCGGTCTTGCACAGTTCGCGCGCAAGGCCCCGGGGAAGGCGCACCCGGTCGCCGTCGATATCCGCGCCCGCCTCCTTCCAGCGCTCGAGCGCGCCGGGATTTTCGGGGAAATTGACGCCGATCTCCTCGAGGACGATCTCGGCATTGGCCTCGATGATCTCGATCGCCTCGTCGTTGAGGATCTCGAGATTCGGGATCTCGCGCGTGATGAAGCGCACGGTCTCGTGGGTGATCGCGGTGCGCGCGGCCCGCCGCGCCGCGCCGCCGCCGCCCCGCCCGCGCCGCACATGTGCGTCTTGGTTCATTTCATTCTCCAGCACAGCCTGGGCCGGGTCTAGCCGAGCACACCCCCGTCCCGGGCGCAGTTTGCGCCGCCCTGCGACGAAAAGCGACACTGGACGGAGTCGGGGGACGTGCAGGGCACCGATCCCGCGCTCGCCGTGACGAAAGGGGTCGCGCCGCCGCGCCCTGTCGCGCCCGTGCACCACCGGGATTCCAAATCCCCCCACCGTCATTGCGAGCGACAGCGAAGCAACCCGGTCCTCACGCCGCCTGGCTTGCCGCGTCGCCTTTGGCTCTTCGCAATGACGATGGGGGGCGGAGCCCCCATGCACCACCGCCACTGTTGACAGTCGGCTCGAGGACGGGGATAAGCCCGCGAACCGGCGGGGCCTGCGCGCCCCGGAGGGGATTCGTGCGGGCGCAGCCCCGCGCGTGATGCAACACCGCCCGAACGGGCGCGCTGTCCGAGGCGGGGAAACCCGGCAACACCCGCAAGGGGGCCACAGGGCGCGAAGTCAGGAATGAACGATGTTCGCAGTCATCAGGACGGGCGGCAAGCAATACCGGGTCAGCGAGGGTGACCTCCTGCGCGTGGAAAGGCTTGACGCCGAGGCCGGGGAAACGGTCCAGTTCAACGAGGTTCTCGTCGCGGGCGACACCATCGGTGCGCCGCTGGTCAAGGGCGCGGCCGTGCAGGCCGAGGTGATCGACCAGATCAAGGGCGAGAAGACGATTCATTTCGTGCGCCGCCGCCGCAAGCATTCGTCGAAGCGCACCAAGGGTCACCGTCAGCAGCTCACGCTGGTGCGGGTGACCGGGATCCTCGCCAAGGGCGCGGACAAGTCGGATGTGAAACCGGCCACGGGTGCCAGGGCGGCACGCCGCGAAGCGGCACAGGCCGGGAAGGAGTAGACGGATGGCGAAGAAGAAGGCAGGCGGTTCCTCCCGCAACGGGCGCGACAGCGCCGGACGTCGGCTCGGCGTCAAGAAATTCGGCGGCGAGGTCGTGATTCCGGGCAATATCATCGTCCGCCAGCGCGGCACGAAGATGTGGCCGGGCGCGGGCGTCGGCATGGGCCGTGACCACACGATCTTCGCCACCGTCGAGGGCCAGGTGAAATTTCACACCGGCCTCAAGGGGCGAACCTTCATCTCGGTATTTCCCGCGACGACCGCGGCCGAGTGACCCCGGGCCCTTGCGGCCGGAATATCAGGGGGCCGGCCGCAGAGGCCGGCCCTTTTGCTTTGGTGCGGGCAATCTTCCGTAAGGGAATCGGGGTTAGGAAGGCCGGGATTGGGAAGACGGCGGCCACGGGGCAGGCCCGGGCCGGAACAGCGCAACCGGGAGGGATGCGGTGAAACACGACCAGATCACGATGGATACCGAAATCCGGGCGGACAGGATCACCCTGCGCCCGTTGCACCCGTCGGATGCGGCGGCGATCACGGCCCATGCGGCCGATATCCGCGTGGCGCGTGGCACGAAATCCATCCCCCATCCCTATCCGCCCGGCACGGCCGAACGGCTGATCGCCGCCGCCCGGGCGCCTGATCGCCTGCGTGACGTCTGGGCCATCGACGGCGCAGCACAGGGCTGGGGTGATGTGGTGGGGCTCGTGGCGCTTACCCGGCTCGACCGCGCACAAAGCGAGGTGTCCTACTGGGTCGCGCCGGAATTCTGGAACACCGGCATCGCCTCCGAGGCCCTGCGCGCCCTGATCGCCGCCAATCCGCAAGATTCGCAGACCCTGTTCGCCGAGGCGTTCCAGGACAGTCCCGGCTCGGCCCGGGTGCTGACAAATTGCGGATTCGACTATCTGGGCGACGCCGAGGCCTATTCCATTGCCCGGGGTGGCACCGCACCCACCTGGACCTACAGCCTGCGGCTGAAGGGATAGTCTTCCCGGCGCAGGGCTCCGACTCCAGCGCTCCCTTCGTCATTTCGAGTGCGAGCGGAGCAACCCAGGTCCGCCGTTCTGACTTGTCGCGTCGCCTTCGGCTCCTCGCAATGACGAGGGGGGATGGGGATTACGCACGCCATCCCGTCATGGCGAGCGTAGCGAAGCAACCGGGACTCCCCCTGCTCATCCGGGGATGTCGATCCAGGTGCCATTCTGCGCCGATGTCCGGATGGCCTCGACCAGGGTCTGGATATGGGCACCTGCGGCGAAGCCGAAGGGTTCCGGCCGCCGTCCGGCGATGGCCTCCATGAAGCCCGCCACCTCGATGGCCTTGAGGTCATTGAAGCCGAGCTGATGGCCCGGCGCGACACAGAAAAGCCCGTAGGGCGGGTGATCCGGCCCGGCCTCGATCCGGCGGAAGCCGCGCAGGCCCGCGCGGTCGGCGGTCGAATGAAAGTGCAGTTCGTTGAACCGCTCCTGCGAGAAGTGCAGCGCGCCCTTCGTGCCGTAAACCTCGAAATCATGCTGCATCTTGCGGCCTGTGGCGACCCAGCTTGCCTCGATGCTGCCCGAGGCCCCCGAGGCGAAGCGCAGGAAGGCGCGCGAGATGTCGTCCACCTCGACCCTTCGCATGCCTCCGCGCCCGTCGGGACGCTCCCGCACCACGGTCACGCTGTCGCCCATGACCCGGGTAACGGGGCCGAGCAGGAATTCGGCGGTGGCGAGGGCATGGCTGCCCAGATCGCCCAATGCGCCACCGCCGGCCGGATCGTGGCGGAAGGTGAAGGGCGCGGCCGGGTCGGCCATGTAATCCTCGGCATGGATGCCGCGCCACGAGGTGATCTCGCCCAGTTCGCCTGCGGCGATCATCTCGCGCGCCAGATGCAGCATCGGATTGCCGAGATAGTTGAAGCCGACCTGCGTCGTCACCCCGGCCCTCGCGGCGGCCCCGGCCATCTCCTCGGCTTCGGCGCGGGTCGGGGCGAGGGGTTTCTCGCAATAGACATGCTTGCCCGCGGCAATGGCGGCAAGCGCCATCTCGCGGTGAAGCGCGTTGGGGGCGGTGATGTCGACCAGGTCGATGTCGGGATCGGTCACCATCGCGCGCCAGTCGCCGGTTGCATGGGCGAAGCCGAAGGCGCGGGCGGCGGCGCGGGCGGCCTCGTCACTCACATCGGCCAATGTGTGGAATTCGAGCCGGAAGGGCAGGTCGAACACCTTCCCGGCGCTGGCGAAGCCGAAGACATGGGCCTTGCCCATGAAGCCCGAGCCGATGAGGCCGATGCGCAGGACGGGTTTCTCAGACATGGAGCGCCTCGCGGTTGACGATGAAGGCGGGGTCGAGGTTTCCGGCAAGGAAATCGAGGATGTTCCGCACCGACTGCAGCCCCATGCGCCGCGCGCATTCCTCGGTGAGGCCGGCCATATGCGGGGTGAGGATCACCTGGTCGAACCGCATGAGCGGATGGTCGGGGGCCGGGGGCTCCTCGCCAAAGACATCGAGTCCGGCGGCACCGATCCGGCCCGAGGCCAGCGCATCGGCCAGGGCCTGTTCATCCACCACGCCGCCGCGCGCGGTGTTGATGACGATGGCACCGGGGCGCAGCAGGGCGAGTTCCGCCGCCCCCAGCACCGGGCGGCCGGTGAAGGGGACATGGACCGAGACGGCTTCGGCGCGGGCGAGGGCCTCGGCCAGATCGGGGGCCGGGCGGGCCACTGCATCCTCGGGCCAGCCCTGTCCGGCGCGCCAGGGATCATGGGCCGCAACCTCCATCCCGAAGGCCGCCGCCATGCGGGCGACGCGCTGGCCGATGCGTCCGTAACCGATCAGGAGCAGCGACTTGCCCGCCAGATCGCGCGGCTCGAGCCGGTTGCGCCAGTGCCATTGGCCCTGCGCGCGCACCGCGCGGTCGGCGCGCAGCAGGCGCTTTGATGCTGCCAGCAACAGCGCCATCGTGTGTTCGGCCACCGAGACGGAGTTCACGTCACCGACCACCGCCAGCACGATCCCGCGCGCATTCAGCGCCGCGACATCGACCGCATCGAAGCCGACTCCGTGGCGCGAGACGATCTTCAGGCTCCCGGCCCCTGCGATCGCATCTGCCTGCAGGGGTTGGGTGCGCAGCAACAGTGCATCGGCGTGGCGCAGGAAGGGCGTGTAGGCTTCTTCCGAGACTTCCTCGACATAGTCGAAACTCACGCCTTCCGCTTCCGACAGCAGGGCGAGCGCGTCCCGGTGCAGCTTTCCGGCGACGAGGATATGGGCCATCAGTAACGGGCCTTCTGCGCCTCCGGGGCCGCGCCTCCCGCCAGTTCGCGAAAGCGCTGCACGCTGGCCCCGGCCCCGGCGGCCAGGAAGCGCGAATCCCCTCCGACCGTCACGAGGTCGAAACCCCATTCGACTGCCCGCGCCGCATATTCGGGCGAGCCACAATGCAACGCCGCATGAAGCCCGCGCCCCCTGGCCGCATCGAGGATGCGCCGGATGAGGGCGACCATCTCGGGCTCCTCACGGTCGAATCCGGGTGGCAGCCGTCCGGCCTGGGTGCCGATGGTCAGGTCCGAGGGGCCGATATAGACGCCGTCGAGGCCGGGCGTGGCGACGATCTCGTCAAGGTTCTTCATCGCTTCGGCCGTCTCGATCATGGCGAAGCCGACGATCTCGTCATTCATGTCGGTGCCGTAGCCGTCATGGGCGAAAGTGGCCCGTGTCGGGCCCCAGCTTCGGGTGCCTGCGGGCGGGTAGCGCAGGAAACTCACGAATTCGGCGGCTTCGCGCCCGTTGTTCACCATCGGGCAGATGATGCCGAGCGCGCCCGCATCGAGCGCCTTCATGACGATCCCCGGTTCGCGCCATGGGACCCGCGCCATCGGCACAACGCCTGACGCCCGCATCGCCTGCAGCATCGGCAGCGCCGCGGAATAGTCGAGCGCGCCATGCTGGATGTCGACGGTCAGTGCGTCATAGCCCTGTGCAGCCATGATCTCGGCCGAGAAGGAATTGCCGATGGAAAGCCAGCCGTTCAGCACGGCACCCCCGTCCTTCCAGATCGTCTTGAGGCGGTTTCCGGCCATGGGGGCCTCCGTGGCGGCAGGTTTCGAGGCGGATGCCGGCGATGCCGGTCATGCGTAGGGCTTTCCAGGAAGTATAAGGTATTACAGGCGCTTGTTGGCCATATTGCCTTGTTTCCCTCATCCCGTGCTGGATGATCTTGTCATCTCTGCAGGCCGGGGGCAATGATCATTGCCGAGGGCCTTGTCATGCCGCCTGGCTTGCTCGCGGATCGCGGGTGTGGCGGCACGGTGTCCGAGGGACTGCGGGAGGAAGAGATGACCGGCAAGACCATCCGCCTGACGATGGCGCAGGCTCTGGTGCGCTACCTGTGCAACCAGTTCACCGAGATCGAGGGCGAGCGGCTGCCACTGTTTGCCGGTGTCTTCGCGATCTTCGGCCATGGCAATGTCACCTGCCTCTCGGAGGCGCTCGAATCCGTGCAGGACCAGTTGCCGACATGGCGCGGCCAGAACGAGCAGGGCATGGCTCTGGCGGCCGTGGGCTTCGCCAAGGCGCGCAGGCGGCGGCAGATCATGGTGGCGGCCAGTTCCATCGGACCGGGGGCCGCGAACATGGTTACGGCGGCGGGCGCGGCCATGGCCAACCGGCTGCCGCTTCTGATCCTTGCGGGCGATACATTCGCCAACCGGCTGCCCGATCCGGTGCTCCAGCAGGTCGAGCATTTCGGCAATCCCGGCATCACGGTGAATGACGCCTTCAAGCCGGTGGTGCGTTACTGGGACCGGATCGTGCTGCCCGAACAGATCCTGCAGTCGCTGCCGCAGGCGGTGGCGATGATGCTCGACCCGGCCGATTGCGGGCCGGCCTTCATCGGTCTCTGCCAGGACACGCAGGAGATGGCCTTTGACTACCCGGAGGCGTTCTTCGAGCCGCGCATCTGGACCGTTCCCCGCCCCCGCCCGGATCGCGGTTCGGTCGCCGCGGCAGCGGAACTGCTGAAGACGGCAAAGAAGCCGCTGATCATTTCGGGCGGCGGGGTGCGCTATTCGCTGGCCGAGGACGATCTCGCGGATTTCGCACAACGACGCGGCATCCCCGTGGTCGAGACCATCGCCGGGAAGGGAGCCTTCACGCATCATCATCCGGTCCATGCCGGGCCGATCGGGATCATCGGCTCGACCTCGGCCAACGAACTGGCGGGCGAGGCGGATGTGATCCTTGCCGTGGGCACGCGGCTGCAGGATTTCACGACGGGTTCCTGGACCGCGTTTTCGCCCGATGCGCGCTTCATCGCCATCAACACCGCGCGGTTCGATGCGATGAAGCACCGCGCGCTCCCTGTGGTGGGGGATGCGCGCGAGACGCTGGCCGAACTCGATGAGGGTCTGGGCGACTGGGCCGCGCCGGCGGACCATCTCCCGCGCGCGAAAAAGCTCTTCGCCGAATGGGATGCGCTTCTTGAAGGGCTGCAGGCACCGACCAACAGCCCCGTGCCGACCTATGCACAGGTCGTTGCCGTCGTGAACCGGCTGGCGCGCCCGAACGATACGCTCATCACCGCTGCGGGTGGCCTGCCCGGCGAGGTGACCAAGGGCTGGCGGGTGAAGCATCCCGGCACCTTCGACTGCGAATTCGGCTTTTCCACCATGGGCTACGAGATCCCCGCAGGCTGGGGTGCCGCCATGGCCCAGCATCTGCCGGGCGGCCTTGGCGGCACGCCGGTCGTGATGGTGGGCGACGGCACCTACATGATGATGAATTCGGACATCTATTCGACGGTTCTTTCCGGTCACAAGATGATCCTGATCGTCTGCGACAACGGCGGTTTTGCGGTCATCAACCGGCTGCAGCAGGCCAAGGGCGTGCCCGGGTTCAACAACCTGCTGGCCGATTGCCGCGTCAGCGATCCGGCCGACATTCCCCATGTCGATTTCGCGGCCCATGCGGCCGCGATGGGGGCGCTCTCGCGGCATTGCGAGAGCCTCGCCGATCTCGAGGATGCGCTCGTCTGGGCGCAGGGGACGGACCGGACCACGGTCCTCACCATCGCCTCCGATGCATATTCATGGGTGCCGGGCGATGCCGACTGGGATGTGGGCGTGCCCGAGGTCTCGGAGCGCGAAAGCGTGAAGGCGGCCCGGGCGGCGCAGGAAGCGATCCGCGCCCGTCAGCGGGCGGGGGTCTAGCGATGAAGGCGCGGCTCGGCATTGCGCCCATCGCCTGGTGGAACGATGATCTCGAGGAACTCTCGGACGATGTGAGCCTCGAGGAATGCCTGCGCCAGGCATCGCTCGCGGGCTTCACCGGCATGGAGACGGGCCGGCGGTTCCCCATGAACATGGAGGAACTCGGGCCGATCCTGCGCAAATACGGCATTTCGGTGTGCGGCGGCTGGTTCTCGGGCCTGCTGCTGGACGGCGACATCGAGCGCGAGAAGGACCGCATCGCGGAGCAGCATGCCTTCTTCCGGGCCGCAGGCGCCCCCTGCATCGTCTATGGCGAGACCGCGCGCTCGATCCAGGGTGTGCGTTCGGCACCGCTCGCGACCAAGCCGCGCCTGAGCGAGGCCGAGACCGCCGCCTATGGCCGCAAGGTCAGCGATTTCGCCGACTGG
This sequence comes from uncultured Rubellimicrobium sp., assembly GCA_964443055.1. Taxonomy (GTDB): domain Bacteria; phylum Pseudomonadota; class Alphaproteobacteria; order Rhodobacterales; family Rhodobacteraceae; genus JADYZU01. Next base: position 8,313 of record CAYUBT010000020.1, on the reverse strand, counting down.
TGCGCGAGGGAGGGCATGCCGCTCGCCTATCATCACCATATGGCCGCCGCGATCGAGACCGAGGCCGAAATCGACCTCTTCATGAAACATTCCTCGGTGCCGCTGCTGTTCGACACCGGCCATCTCGTCTTTGCGGGGGGCGAGCCGCTGCGGGTGATCGAGACCCATCACGCGCGCATCAGCCATGTGCACACCAAGGACGTGCGCCGACGGGTGATCGACGGGATCGACCGCAGGCGGGAAAGCTTTCTGGATGCCGTGGTGAAAGGGGCCTTCACCGGGCCGGGTGATGGCGACCTTGATTTCGAGGCGATCGTGAAGGCGCTGGCGACGAAAGGCTATGAAGGCTGGTTCGTGGTCGAGGCCGAACAGGACCCGAAAGTCTCGCCCCCGCTTGAAATCGCGAAGAAGGGCCACGGGGAACTGATGCGCGTCATGGCGGCGGCGGGCTATGAGGTGACCGTCTGATCCCCCGTCATCGGGAGCGTCGGTGAAAGCAATACAGGGGTTCCGGCGTTCTGGCTTGCCGCATCGGCTTCACCTCATCGCAATGACGATGGGGAAGGGGGCTGCCCCTACCGTATCCGGTTGATCCCCAGAACCTGCGCGAGCTTGCGCCGGTCCTGATCGAACAGCGCGGCGAGCTGCTCGGTCATCGCGCCTGCCAGTTGCTCGATATCGGTGATCGTCACCGCACGGTCGTAATAGCGCGTCACGTCGTGACCGATGCCGATGGCGATGAGCTCGACCTGTTTCTTGCGCTCGATCATGTCGATCACGTCGCGCAGATGGCGTTCGAGAAAGTTGGCCGGATTCACCGACAGGGTCGAATCATCCACCGGCGCACCGTCCGAGATGACCATGAGAATCTTGCGCGCCTCACGCCGTTGCTGCAGCCGCCGGTGGGCCCATTCCAGGGCCTCGCCGTCGATGTTTTCCTTGAGCAGCCCTTCCTTCATCATCAGGCCCAGGTTCATCCGCGACCGCCGCCAGGGCGCGTCAGCGCTCTTGTAGATGATGTGGCGCAGGTCGTTGAGGCGGCCGGGCAGGGCAGGGCGGCCATCGGCCAGCCATTTCTCGCGCGCGAGCCCGCCTTTCCAGGCACGGGTCGTGAAGCCGAGGATCTCGACCTTCACCTGACACCGTTCCAGCGTGCGGGCGAGCACATCGGCGCAGATCGCGGCGATGGAGATCGGCCGCCCGCGCATCGAGCCCGAATTGTCGATGAGCAGCGTCACCACCGTGTCGCGGAATTCGGTGTCCTTCTCGACCTTGAACGACAGCGGCGTCGTCGGGTTGGCCACCACGCGGGCAAGGCGGGCGACATCGAGGATGCCTTCCTCGCGGTCGAATTCCCAAGAACGGTTCTGCTGGGCCTGCAGGCGGCGCATGAGCTTGTTGGCCAGCCTGCCGACAGCACCCTTGAGCGGGTCGAGCTGCTGGTCAAGATAGGCGCGCAGCCGCTCAAGTTCGGCCGCCTCGGCCAGATCCTCGGCTCCGACCACCTCGTCATGCGTGGTGTCGAAGGCGCGGTAACTGGCGCTGGCCTCGGAGATGGGCGGAGGCGCGGCCTCGGGCGGTGCCTCGCCCTCCGGCGTCTCCATCTCCTCCTCGTCGCCGCCCTCGGCCTCTTCGTCGAGGCTGATCTGTGCCTGGCTCGGGTCCTGGGTCTCTTCCTGCTGGCGTTCGGGCGTGGCCTCTGCCTCTTCGCCCTCCTCCTCCTCCTCGCCTGCGGAATCGGGCTCACTCCGGTCCTCGCTGGCCTCGTCCTGGTCGTCGGGGTCATCCTCGGCGTCCGGGTCGTCGCCGAGTTCGTCGCCATAGCCCAGATCGGCGATCAGATCGCGTGTGAAACGGGCAAAGGCGCGCTGGTCCTTGACGAGGTCCGGCAGGTTCCCGAGCCGTTCGCCCGCCTGTTCTTCAATGAAGCCGCGCCAGAGATCGAGCACATTCGCCGCCTCGGCGGGCAGCGGACGGCCCGTGGCAAGCTGACGCACGAGATAGCCCGCGGCGACCGCAAGCGGGGTGTCGCTGCGGTCGCGGATCTGATCATACCCCTTGCGCCGCGCCTCGTGGGCGATGCGGGCGTCGATGTTGCTGGCGGCCCCGGGCATCGCCTCTGCGCCCATTGCCTCGACCCTTGCCGTCTCCATCGCCTCGTAGAGGTCGCGTGCCATCGGCCCCTCGGGCTGGTAATGGGCGGCGATCTCCGCATCGTGGTGGCGGCAGCGCAGGGCGAAACCGTCCGCCGTGCCGCGTGCGAGCAGAACCTCGTCACGGGTAAGACGACGGCTCACCTGCGGCAGGCGAATCGAATCCGCACTCATCCCCGGCGGATCGACCGAATAGGTGATGCTCAGATCACGATCATGGGCGAGGACCTTCGTCGTCTCGGCGAGGGCCTTCTTGAACGGATCGGCGGGGTTGTCTGCAGGCTTGGACATGGGGGCGGTAAATCACCCCCCCGCGCCCCGTTCAAGCCCGTGCAGGAAGCGAGAGTCCCTGTGCGCGTTGGCACAGTAAATGGCATTGCGGGTGACGGTCTGTGCGACCATATCAAGGCCAGAAAAAAATCACGCAATATCAGAGGTTCCCATGTCACTTCCCCGTATCGGCATCATCATCGGCTCCACCCGCCCGACGCGTTTCGGTGATATTCCTGCCAGGTGGATCAAGGAGAAGGCCGACGCGACCGGCGCGTTCGAGACGGAAATCGTCGATCTGCGCGACCATCCGCTGCCGTTCTTCGACGATGTCGCCTCGAACGCCTGGGCCCCGACCCAGCACGAATCGGTGCGCGAATGGCAGGAGAAGGTCGCGAGCTTCGACGGCTACATCTTCATTGTGGCCGAATACAACCGCTCGATCACCGCAGCACTGAAGAATGCGATCGACAGCGCCTATGTCGACTGGAACCGCAAGGCGTTCGGCGCAGTGGCCTATGGCTCCATGGGCGGGGCGCGCGCGCTCGAGCATCTGCGCTCCATCGGCATCGAGCTGCAGATGGCCGCGACCCGTTCTGCCGTGCATGTGGCTGGCGGGGATTTCTTCAAGGTCCATCCGGGCTTCGGCGGCTCGGGCAATCTGGACGATATCGAGGAGTCCATCGGTGCCTCGACCACCGCGATGCTCGATGAACTCGCCTGGTGGGTGGATGCGACCCGCAGCGCCCGGGCGGATGCGGCACTCGACAAGGCGGCCTGACCGTCACGGGGGGCAACATGGGGTCGCGTCAACGCGGCCCCTTTTCATCCGGGTAGTTCGTCCCGTCATCGTGGGGGGACGCGGGCGGCGCGGCAATGACGACGCACGCGATCGCGCAGGACCGCCCCGCGCACCGTCACCCTGGCCCCGCGCATTTCCGCCCTCCGGGGCAGGCAGGACTGGACAATCTGCCGCCAAAGCCGCAAACCGGCCGTGACGCTGGGCGCGGAAGCGCCCTCTGCCGTTTACGGAAGGAGCCCAGATGATCCGTGCCGTCCCGCTGGCAGTCGCGCTCTCGATGGTGCTTGGCGGCTGCGCGCCGATGCTGCCCTATCTCGGCGGCGAGCCCATCGCCGCAGGCGCGACCGCGACGCCGCCTCCGCCTGCCTCGCCGCGCGAACGCCTCGTGACCGCCATCGAGGAGAACGGCTGCCTCCTGACAGCCGACAATGCCGCGAATATCCAGTTGCGCGCCAATCTCAGCCGCGAGGAACTGGCCTCCATCATCCAGGACCTGCGCACCGACCACCAGGTCGAGGCAGCGGCCCCCGGCACGATCCGGCTTCTTTCGCAAAACTGCATCTGACCTTCACCAGCCGCCCGCCCCGGCGGGTGCCAGATCCCGGACCCTCACGATGCTGCGCAGACTTCACCACGACCAGCCCGCCGATTTCGCCTTTTCGCCCGCCAACCATGCCTGGGCCGAGGCGCAGATCCGCAAATACCCCGAGGGAAGGCAGGCCAGCGCCGTCATTGCGCTGCTCTTTCGTGCGCAGGAGCAGGAGGGCTGGCTTACCCGGCCCGCGATCGAACATGTGGCCGACATGCTCGACATGCCGCGTATCCGCGTGCTCGAGGTGGCAACCTTCTATTTCATGTTCAAGCTCGAACCCGTGGGCTCGGTCGCGCATGTGCAGGTTTGCGGCACTTTGTCCTGCCTGCTGATGGGCTCGGACGACCTGATCGCCTGTTGCCGTGACAGGATCGCCGATGAGCCGGGGAAACTGTCGGCGGACGGGCGTTTCTCCTGGGAAGAGGTCGAATGCCTCGGTGCCTGCGCCAATGCGCCGATGGTTCAGATCGGCAAGGACTACTACGAGGATCTGACGCCCGAGAGCCTGGCCGCCATTCTCGACGAGATGGCCGCAGGTGGCACCCCGGTGCCGGGGCCGCAGAACGGACGCTACGCGGCGGAACCTCTGGGCGGGCTGACCACGCTCAGGGAACATGAAGCGGGCCGCCTGCCGCATAACGCCTCGGTCACGCTGGCGCTGGAGCAGGCGGACGGGATCAAGCGTATCGATGGCACCGAAGTGCCGCTCTCCACGCCATGGATCGAGAGGGGTGCGAACCACCGCCCCGGCGCGATGGCCGAAGCCGTCACTGTGGCCGAACCGCCGGTGCGGCCCGAGGGCGAGCGCAAGAAGCCCGTAAGGAAGCCGGGACCGGCCAAGACCCCCGCCGCGGCGAAGACCGCGCCCGCAAAAGTGCCGGCCGAGGCGGCAGCGGCAGAGAAGAAGCCCGAAGGCATCGCCGCGCCGCGCGGCGGGCAGCCGGACAACCTTCAGGAAATCGAGGGGATCGGGCCGGCTCTCGAACGGCTCTGCCACGAGATGGGCATCTTCCATTTCGACCAGATCGCCGCGTGGGGGCCCGGGGAAGTCGCCTGGATGGACGGCAATCTCAAGGGCTTCCGTGGCCGCATCACCCGCGACAAATGGGTGGCGCAGGCAAAGCTCATCGTGAGCGAGGGGGTCGAGGCCTTCCGCATCCGTGCCAAGACCAACGATTACTAGAGCGATGGCGGGCCGGCCTGAAGACGAGGGAAAGGTGGAGGCACGCGCCGGAAAGCGGGTGATGTATGTCCTTGCGGGGACCGCGATCCTGTGGCTGCTCGTCATCGAGATCGGCAAGGCATATGACTGGCCGATGCGGGTGCGCGGGTTCTTCGACCTTCTGGCGCTCGCGGGCTTTGCGCTCGGCCTGTGGATGACGTATCAGCTCTGGCGACGCCGCAGCGACAGCGACCGGAACGACAAGGGGTAGGGCGGGATGCTCAGCGATCAGGACCGGATCTTCACCAATATCTACGGCATGCACGACCGCAGCCTGAAAGGCGCGATGGCGCGCGGCCATTGGGACGGGACGAAGGAGATCCTCGGCAAGGGCCGCGACTGGATCATCAACGAGATGAAGGCCAGCGGCTTGCGCGGCCGCGGCGGTGCAGGGTTCCCCACCGGGCTGAAATGGTCCTTCATGCCCAAGGAATCCGATGGCCGCCCCGCCTATCTGGTCGTGAACGGCGACGAATCCGAACCCGGCACCTGCAAGGACCGCGAGATCATGCGCCACGAGCCGCACACGCTCGTGGAGGGCTGCCTCATCGCCGGTTTCGCCATGGGCGCGCATGCCGGTTACATCTACCTGCGCGGCGAATTCATCCGCGAGCGCGAGGCGCTGCAGATCGCCATCGACGAGGCCTATGATGCGGGGCTGCTGGGCCGCAACGCCTGCGGCTCGGGCTGGGATTTCGACCTCTATCTCGCCCATGGGGCAGGGGCCTATATCTGCGGCGAGGAAACCGCGCTCCTCGAAAGCCTCGAGGGCAAGAAGGGCATGCCGCGCATGAAGCCGCCCTTCCCGGCGGGCGCGGGGCTCTATGGCTGCCCGACCACGGTCAACAACGTCGAATCGATCGCCGTTGCCCCCACCATCCTGCGCCGGGGGGCGGGCTGGTTCACGCAGTTCGGGCGGCAGAACAATTCCGGCACCAAGCTCTTCGCGATTTCCGGCCATGTGAACAAGCCCTGCGTCGTCGAAGAGGCGATGTCGATTCCCTTCAAGGAACTGATCGACAGGCATGCGGGCGGCATGCGCGGCGGCTGGGACAATCTCAAGGCCGTGATCCCCGGCGGCTCCTCGGTCCCGGTGCTGCGCGCCGAGACGATGATGGAAGCGATCATGGATTTCGACTGGCTGCGCGACCAGCGCTCGGGCCTCGGCACGGCAGCGGTGATCGTGATGGACCAGTCCACCGACATCATCCGGGTGATCGCCCGCATCTCGCGCTTCTACAAGCATGAAAGCTGCGGCCAGTGCACCCCCTGCCGCGAGGGCACGGGCTGGATGATGCGTGTCATGGACCGTTTCGTGCAGGGCAAGGCCGATCCGGAAGAGATCGACGCGCTCTATGATGTCTCGACAAGGATCGAGGGCCATACGATCTGTGCCCTCGGCGACGCCGCCGCCTGGCCGGTCCAGGGTCTCATCCGCGCCTTCCGCGGCGAGATCGAGGACCGGCTGAAGCGGGATGGCAGCCTGGCCGTGGCCGCCGAGTAGCAGGGCTGCGCTTGTCACCACCTGCCACGCGGGACATGGTTGCCGCGCGATACAGGGGCAGGGCGATGATCGGCACGGACCGGATCGGGCAGTTGATCATCCGCATGGATGCGGGCGAGCGGCGCGCGTTTGCCGAACTCGTCGCCGAAGAGGGTGCGCGGCTGTACGGCCTCTGCCTGTCGCTGGCCCGCGACGACAAGGCGGCGCTGTCGTTCTGTGAACGCGGATGGGAGGCGATCTGGAACGGAGCACCGGATTTCGCGGGATCGGGCCTGCGCGGTGCCGACTGGCTCACCCTTGTCATGCGCGATGTGGCGGTGGGCGACCTGCGCGCCGCGCGCGCAGCCCGGGCCCGAAGCGATGTCGAGCGTCTGGGCGACCTGCCGCCCGTGCTCGACAGTGAGGGCGTGCTTGCCGGCTGTCTGCGGCGCCTCGGGGCCGACGAGGCCGAAGCCATCACCCGCGCCCTTCTTTCCGGAGAGAGCGAGGCGGAACTCGCCCATGGATTCGGCCTGCCCGAGGCGCTGATGCGCGCAAGGATCGACCATGCCCTGGGCGAGGTCGACCGCTGCCTGGGCGGCGACGGGCAGGTCATGGCCGCGCGGCTTGTGCTTGGCCTCTCCATGGCGGCGGAGGCGCGGCTCCTTGCCGAAGGGATCGAGGACGACCCGGACCTCGTCCGCGCGCGGGCGCGTTGGGCGGCCGCGGCGGCGGAGGCGCTTGATGGTCCGCCGCAGCCCCTGCCGCAGGGGGCGCTGGCGCGGATCGAGCGGCGGCTGTTCGCCGATGATGCGGGCAGTCTCCTGCGCCGGGTCGGGCTGATTCCGTCGCTGGTCGCCGCGCTGATCGGTGCCGTGCTTCTCTATGCCGCAGGCCAGGGAATGTTCGGCCCCGGGCCCCCGCCCGCGCCGTCGGCGGAGGCTGTGGACGACTGAGCGCCATTGCCGCATTGTCGCCATGATCGTGCCGCCCCATTGCCACGATTGCCGCCGACCCCGCCCTGGCTGCAGAACCACCGGGGGCCAGATGATCCGAACAGACCGTGCCCGCATCCGGCCGACCCGGGGCGAAAGGCTGCGCATTCTTGCGCTCGTGCTGGCCGCGCTTGTCGGGGCGGTGCTGTGTCTCGCCTCGGTCGGCGCGCTTGATCCGGGTCGGGCCGGGCCTGCGGGACCGGGTCCGGCCCTGTGGCGGCTCATGGCCGGGGCGCTGGGCACTTTCGTGGCGCTGCGCTTCAATCTGGGCCGGTTCGGCTGGCCGCGTCTGCGCGGCTGGGCGCGCATGGCGGGCGGGGTTCTGCTCGTGACCCTGTTCGCGCCGGTGGTCGCCGGGACGCTGGTCCTGCCGCTTTACGGCACGATGTTCGGTCCGCTCGCGCTGGTCCTCACGCTGATCCGCCGTCCCGCGCTTGCGCTTCTGTGGTTCGGCGTGCTCGTGGCGGCGCATCTGCTGCTGCAGGATTACCGGCGGGAGCGCGACACGATCTTCTTTGCCCCGGCGGCCCGCGCGGGGCGGCGCTGAGGCGGAATCCGGCCGTCCCCGGACGCATGTTTGCGGTGAGGCTTACATCCTTCCGTGAAGTGGCGTGGTGACGTTGAACGGGGTCAAGGGCGGGCATTCAGGCCGCACGATTCGCGCTCACCCCGTCATTGCGAGGAGGCGCAGCCGACGCGGCAACCCAGAAACGTGGGGACTGGGTTGCTTCGCATTCGCTCGCAATGACGACCGGATCGATGGATCCGGAGCCCGCCTATCCGAGCGCCTTCACCC
>CAYUBT010000019.1:18882-23941 GCA_964443055.1 uncultured Rubellimicrobium sp. | reverse complement strand
ATCAATGATTCGGGCGGCGCGCGGATCCAGGAAGGCGTGGCGAGCCTTGCGGGCTATGCCGAGGTCTTCCAGCGCAATGTCCTGGCCTCGGGTGTCGTGCCCCAGATCAGCCTTGTCATGGGGCCCTGCGCGGGCGGTGCGGTCTATTCCCCGGCGATGACCGACTTCATCCTGATGGTGAAGGAGTCCTCCTACATGTTCGTCACCGGCCCCGATGTGGTGAAGACCGTGACCGGCGAGGAGGTGACGGCCGAGGAACTGGGCGGCGCGCTGGTCCATGCGGGCGTGTCCTCGGTCGCGGACGCGGCCTTTGAAAACGATGTCGAGGCCATTGCCGAGGCGCGAAGGCTCTTTGATTTCCTGCCGCTCTCGAACCGCACGCCCCCGCCGGAGCGGCCTTTTTTCGACGAGGCCGATCGGATCGAGCCCGCGCTCGACACTTTGGTGCCGGACAATGCGAACCAGCCCTATGACATGCGGGAACTGATCCTGAAGATCGCCGACGAGGGTGACTTCATGGAGATGCAGGCGGATTTTGCCGGCAACATCATCACCGGCTTCATCCGGCTTGAAGGACGCAGCATCGGCGTGGTCGCCAATCAGCCGATGGTCCTTGCCGGGGTGCTCGACATCGACTCGAGCCGCAAGGCCGCGCGGTTCGTACGGTTCTGCGACGCCTTCTCGATCCCGATCCTCACGCTGGTCGATGTGCCCGGCTTCCTGCCCGGGGTCACGCAGGAACATGGCGGGATCATCAAGCACGGGGCAAAGCTGCTGTTCGCCTATGGCGAGGCGACGGTGCCGAAAGTGACGGTCATCACCCGCAAGGCCTATGGCGGGGCCTATGACGTGATGGCCTCGAAACATCTGCGCGGGGACGTGAACTATGCCTGGCCCACGGCCGAGATCGCGGTGATGGGTGCGAAGGGGGCCGTCGGGATCCTCCATCGCGCCGAGGCTGGCGACGAGGCGAAGATCGCCGCGCGGCTGACCGATTACGAGGCGCGCTTCGCCAATCCCTTCATCGCCGCCGAACGCGGCTTCATCGACGATGTGATTGCCCCCCATTCGACGCGGCGGCGCGTGGCACGGGCCTTTGCGGCCCTGCGGGGGAAGGTGCTGGAGAATCCATGGAAGAAGCACGACAACATTCCGCTCTGATCCCGGCGGGGCAGGGGGGCGCTGCCCCCCGTGCCGTGCGCCATGTCGCCGGCTCCCCGGACCGGCGGCCGGCCCGTCGGCAAGGTCGGAGTACTTTCGCGAAGATGACGACAGGCGCGGCGGTGCTGCTTGTTCTGGCGGCGGGCGCGGCGGTGGCGGACGGGGTGCCCTCGGGCCTGGCGGTCGGGCTTTATGACATGCTGGTCGAACCCGAGGCGGCAATTGCCCGGTTCCGCTTTCTTGCACCCGATCTGCGCAGCCTCGATTTTGCCGAGGTCGAGGGCGATCTGCCCTGGCTTTGCGATCATGTGGCCCTGCCCGAGGTTCTCGATGCGGGCTGGAACGTGGCCGAGATCATCATCTCCATCGGTGACCGCGAAGTGCCCTTCGGCCAGTCGGACCCCGAGGCGCTGCAGTATTTCGAGGCGTTCTCCTTCGCAGACGGCACCTGTGTCGAGGAATATTTCTGATGCTGAAACATCGCGGCTTTCCCGGGCGGCTGCCCGGAAGCGACCTGCAGTTCGTGATCCGGCGCGAGAACCGCAAGGAAGGCGCGTCGCGCATCATCCGGCGCGAGCGCCATGCCGACCGCAAACCCCTTGACCGGCGCGCGGACGAGGCCTTCATGGCCGCGCTCTGGGCACATTTCGGCACAGAGCCGTTCAAGCGCGGCAATCTCGATGCCGGGCGGCTGTCATGGCTCATCGGGCGTGAGGTCGTTCCGGCAGAAGATCCTTTTGATCCGGCCTCTTACGATGCCGTCCTGCGCATCGACGAGACGCGGGCGCGGGCATCCTTTCCACGCGCGTTCGAGGGTGAGGACGTGGAATGATCCGCACTGACGCCTCGCGGACATCGGATAACAACGCCCGCAGGCTTGCGCGGCTGCGGCTGCGGTGGCACTCTTGCGGCGTTAGGGGCAACAGATTCAAATCTTTCAGGAGAACTCTCATGACCAAGATTGTCGGTATCCTTGGCCTTGTCGTGGCCGCAGGCACGCTCACCGGCTGCAATCAGCCCGTCGATCCCAACTGTGTCGGGATGGGCGCACTGATGGGCACCGCGCTCGGTGCGGCGACCAATAACAACCTCGCGCAATCGGCGGTTGTCGGTGGCGTTGCCGGTGGCGTCATGGCCGATCAGGGCCTTTGCCGCTGATCACGCTGCCGTGCCCGGCACGGCATCCGGCCTGATCCTGGGCCTTCGGGGCTTGGCTCCGGCGGCCCTTCTCTTGTCTGACCGCCCCCGGAGGGCCTGTTGCACATGTTCGACAAGATCCTGATCGCCAACAGGGGCGAGATCGCCTGCCGCATCATCCGCAGCGCAAGGCGGCTCGGGATCGCGACGGTTGCGGTCTTCTCGGATGCCGACCGGCGCGCGCTGCATGTGCGGATGGCGGACGAGGCCGTGCATATCGGCCCGGCACGCGCGGCGGAGTCCTATCTCTCGATCGAGCGGATCCTCGAAGCCGTGCGCCAGAGCGGCGCGCAGGCCGTGCATCCGGGTTACGGGTTCCTGTCCGAGAATCCCGATTTCGCCCGTGCGCTCGCGGCCGGGGGCGTGGTCTTCATCGGCCCCCCGCCCGAGGCGATTGCAGCGATGGGCGACAAGGTCACGGCCAAGAGGATCGCCGCCGAGGCGGGGGTGAATACGGTTCCGGGGGCTCCGGGCGTGATCGCCGATGCCGATGCGGCTGTCGCGGCGGCGGAGACGGTCGGCTATCCCGTCATGCTCAAGGCCAGCGCCGGGGGCGGTGGCAAGGGGATGCGCATCGCCCTTGATGCTGAGGAGCTGCGCGAGGCCTTCCCGCTTGCGGCGCGCGAGGCCGAGGCCAGTTTTGGCGACGGACGGTTGTTCCTCGAACGCTACATCACCCGGCCGCGCCATATCGAGATCCAGATCCTCGCCGACACCCACGGCAACTGCATCCATCTGGGCGAGCGTGAATGCTCGATCCAGCGGCGCAATCAGAAGGTCGTCGAGGAGGCCCCCTCGCCATTCCTTGATGACGACACCCGCGCCGCCATGGGCGCACAGGCCGTCGCGCTGGCGCAAGCCGTGGGCTATGCCAGCGCCGGGACGGTGGAATTCATCGTCGATCAGGAGCGCCGCTTCCACTTTCTCGAGATGAATACCCGTCTGCAGGTCGAACATCCGGTGACCGAACTCGTCACCGGAATCGATCTTGTCGAGCAGATGATCCGGGTTGCGGCGGGCGAGGAACTTTCCCTGCGACAGGAGGATATCCGTGCGCGGGGCTGGGCCATCGAGGCGCGGGTCTATGCCGAGGATCCCCTGCGCGGCTTTCTGCCCTCGACGGGACGGCTCGTGCGCTATCGCCCGCCCGAAGAGCGGGCCGGACAGGTGCGCAATGACGCGGGCGTTGAGGAAGGCGCGCGGATCACCCCGGATTACGACCCGATGATCGCCAAGCTCTGCACCTGGAACGAGACCCGCGCAGGCGCGGTCGAGGAGATGGCCGGGGCACTCGATTCCTTCGAGATCGACGGGATCGGTCACAACCTGCCCTTCCTAGCGGCCGTGATGGAGCATCCCCGGTTCCGGGCGGGCGATCTGTCCACCGGCTTCATCGCCGAGGAATGGCCCGAGGGTTTTGCCGGTGTCGAGAAGGACGAGGAAACTTGTCTGCATCTCGCAGCCGCCGCCGTCATCATGGCGCGGGTGGCCGAGGCGCGGGCGGCGCAGGTCTCGGGTCAGTTGCGCCCGCCGGTTCCGGGGAGTGAGCGGGTCGTGACGCTGGCGGGCAGGCAATACGAGGCGCAGGCCTCGGAAGATGTCGTGACCATCGCGGGCAGGCCGTTTCGCATCGAGAGCGACTGGGCCCCGGGGCGAATGCTTGCACACTTCGTGGTCGGGGACAGGCCCTTCACGCTGCAGGTCACGCCGGTCGTGCAGGGGTTCCGCATCCGCCACCGTGGGGCCGATATCGTCGTGCATATTCGCACACCACGCCAGGCGGAACTTGCCGCGCTTATGCCGGTGAAAGCCCCGCCGGACCTGTCGCGGCTGCTTCTCTGCCCGATGCCGGGGCAGGTCGTGGGGCTCGCGGTCGCCGAGGGGGACGAGGTGCAGGCGGGCCAGCCGCTTGTCACCGTCGAGGCGATGAAGATGGAGAACATCCTGCGCGCCCCGCGTTCAGGCCGAATCGCCCGCATTCATGTCGCGCAGGGCCAGAGCCTGAAGGTCGATGAGGTGATCCTCGAATTCGAGGGCGGCTGAGCGTATCTGCGGCCCCTGCAGGGGCCGCAGCGCATTCGTTCACTGCACCTCGATGATCGAGCGGCCGAGGACGGCACCGGCGGCGATGTCCAGATAGCGGACCTCGTAGGTGCCCGGCTCGTCCGGCAGGGTCATTTTCAGGCTGTTGCGGCCGATCGCGCTTTCGACGGTGATCCAGGTGAAATCGGCCTGATCGGCGCGGGCGAGCGTCACCCGCTGGTCGGCGCTGTCCGAGCCACCGCTCCAGGTGACGGTGATGGTCTGGCCGGGCGTGGCAGTCGCTGGCACGACCAGCCCTGCGCCGTCATCCATTGGCGCATCGGCGGCCAGCACTTCGACCACCTGCCGCGCCATGACCCCGTTGGTGCCCTCGAGCACATAGCGGATCTCGTAGACGCCGGTGGCCTCGGGTGCCCCGAGCTTGCCCTGCGAATTGCTGCCGACGCGGAAATAGTCGGCGTAGGCGTCATCCGGAGCATCGGCCGGTACGATGGTGATGTAGTCGCGTTCGTGAATCGTGCCGGTCCAGGAAATCGTCATCTCGTCGCCTGCACGGATGCGGTCCGGGCCGCTGATCGCGACATCGGCTGCGGTGATCTCGATGGGTGTGCTGGCCAGCACCCGGCCCGAACCCTCCATCTGCAGCCGTACCTCGTAG
>CAYUBT010000019.1:0-18782 GCA_964443055.1 uncultured Rubellimicrobium sp. | reverse complement strand
ACCTCGTAGGCACCGGGCTGGGCCGGGGCGCGCAGGTTGCCCTCGCTGTTGCCTTGAAGCCGGGTGAAGTCGCCATAGGCGCCTTCCTCGGCACCCATCGGCACGATGGTGACATAGTCGCGCGGATGCAGGCCCTCGGCCGTCCATGTGACGCGGAACGGTGCCCCCGCGACGGCCTGATCGGGCGCGCTGACCGATACCGGCACATCGATGATTTCGATGGGGGTGCGGGCGATGACGTGATCCTCGCCGTTGGTCTGGAGCCGCACCTCGTAGAGGCCGGGCAGCGACGGCGCGCGCAGCTTGCCCTGGGTGCGGTCGGCCACGCGGTCGAACGTGCCGTATTCACCATCGTCCGCCCCGGCGGGCACGATGGTGATGTAGTCGCGTGGATGCAGGTCGGTGGCCTCCCATGTCACCGCGAATTCCGAGCCGACCACGGCCTGCACCGGCGCGTGGAGCATGCCTCCGGCGATGACGGGTTCGGGTTCGGGCGTGCCGGGGAATTCGGCGCTCAGCGCCATCTCGTGCGCATCGACCAGCGTGACCTCGCCCTGGGCCAGGGTCTCGCCGATCAGATAATAGGCGCTGACCGCGTAATCGCCCGGCGGCAGGCTGACGGTAAGTGGGTTGCCTTCGACCTCGTGCAGGGCGGGTTCACCCGCGGGGTCGGTCAGAGTCCAGAGCACCGGCCCCTCGACCAGCGGCAACTCGCCACCGGCAAGGCCCTCGTGCCAGGCGGGTGCCGCAAGCGCGGGGTCGCCGAGCCGCGCGGCGAAAGTGATCGTCACCATGGGTGGCGGCGCGGCCACGACCTCCTCCAGCGCCTCCTTCAACTCGGCCGCATTGTCGGCGGTGTGGAAGGTGCCGCCGGTGGCCTCAGCCATGCATTGCATTTGCAGCAGCGCCTCAGCCTCTCCGGCGACGTCGAAGCCGATCACATGGGCGGTGAAATCAATCCCGGCCTCGGCCAGCGCGGCGGCGGCGGCGCAGGGGTCGGGGTTGCAGGTCTCGATACCGTCGGAGACGAGGATCACGGTGGCCGCGTTTTCAGTGTAGCGCAGGGCATCGGCGGCGGCGATGACCGCATCGGCCATCGGCGTCATGCCGCGCGGGTTCAGTCCGGCCACGATCCCGGCGATCTGCCCGGCGGTGCCGGTGGCAGGGGGGACCATCAGTTCGATGTCGGAACATTCGCCGCGTTCGCGGTGGCCATAGGTCACGAAACCGAGATTCTGGTCCTCGGGGAAATCGCCAAGGATCTCGGCCACGACATCACGGGCGATGGTGATCTTGTTGACCCCGTCGATCTGTCCCCACATCGAACCCGAGGCGTCGAGGACGAGGATCGTGTTCGGTCTCTCCTGTGCGAGGCCGGGCAGACCGGCGAGGCCGATGGCGGCGGCGGTCAGGCAGGTTTTCATCAGGCGGCTCATGCGGGTTCTCCCTTTTCTGCGGTGCCGCTGCCGATCCGGTCGGTCACGCGCGCCTTCAGCTTCCGGAAATGCGAGGACATGCCGTCGAGCTTCGCCTCCCATTCGGGGTCGGGCGTCTGTCCCTCGATGGTGCGGAAATAGACCTGCATCAGCGAGGCGATGGCGAAAGGATCGAAGAAGGCGGCCTTCACGCTCCAGGCGAAGAGCAGTGCGAAGACGAAACCGCCTGCCGACCAGGCACCCGGCATCAGGTAGACCAGTGCCGCCGCGGGGGCGAGCATCACGAGAAAGACGATGAAAGCGAGTCCGTAGGTGATGAGCGCCAGCCAGGCGGCATTCTTCAGCATCACCTTCCAGTTCTGGGCATAGAGGACCAGCGCCTCACGGGCCGAGCCCCAGGCGTCTTCGGACCGCGTGCGGATCGCATGGGCGAGGATCACCTCGTCGATGAAGCCCACGGCCACGCGCAGAAAGGCCTGCAGCACGGTGCCGAGTTGCCGGACATAGGGGATTGGCAACAGCGAGAGCAGGCCGCGCACGAGGCCCGAGACCGCGCGGATCACCCCCTTGACCAGTTGATCGAGGGCAAAGAGGAGCGATGCCTGACCGAAACGGTTCTTCACCACTTCCGTGGCATGGGTGATCTGGCTGCGTCCCTCGGGCAGGGGCTTGTTGTCGAGAAGCTCGACCAGCACCGCGATATGGCCGGCCTTCACGATGTAGAGGATGTATTCCCGCACCCAGTAGAAGATCGCCCCGGTCACGCCGAAGCCGATGAACCCGCCCCAGAGCATGGCCGTCGCCCGGAACTCCGCGTCTCCGAAGGCACCTACGCCCCAGCCGATTCCGACCCCGGTTCCGGTCGCGAGGATATAGGCGAGCGTGATGCCGAAATAGACTGCTGCACGCAGGAGGACGAAGGGCAGGGTTCTCATCAGCAGGCTGAACGAGCGCCCTATGCTGAAATCCCACATGATCAATTCCCCCTGTAAAATCTGATTTTGTCAGAACCTAGCATGCCTGCCGCCGAGGTCCACCAATTGTAGGGGATGATGTCGTTTTTTACCCGCGCATGGGGCGGTCCGGTCCCCGCAGGGCACCGAATGCGCGTCGCGGTGACGTTCACGCCGTCGTTCCGAGGTGGTTCGGTGACCTCGAACAGGGCGGCGGACGGTCCTCTGGCCCACAATATTCCTGCAGATCTCCGTCATTGCGAGGAGCCGAAGGCGGTGCGGCAAGCCCGACCGTTGTGAGTCCGGGTTGCTTCGCCTCGCTCGCAATGACGAGAGGAGCGACAGATTCCGAGCCCTGCTATTCGGCGAGCATCTCCTGATAGGCTTTCCGCGCGGCGAGATAATGCTCGAACGGGAATTTCAGCGGCACGCCCTCAAGCGCGGCGGCGAGCATTTCCAGATGCGCATCGAACCCCGCACAGGCCTTGGCGATATCCTCGCCTTTGGGCAACATCACCGACAGTGTCAGCTTCGTGGCCGCGCCGTCCTCTTCCAGCTCGAACAGCAGGGGGCGTTCGGGCTCATCGCCGCTGCTCCAGGAATAGCTGAGCATTTCCATGGGCTCGAATACCGTCAGCGGGCTGTCGATGATGATGCCGCTGTCGGCAAAGTCGATATGGACGCGGCCGCCTTCGCGAGCCTCGATCGTGCCGGGGGCGATCCATTGGGCGATTCCGTCCTCTTCGGTCATCAGCTTCCAGACGGTTTCGCGCGAATGTTCAAAGCGGCGGGTCAGTATCCCCTCGCTGCCGCTGTCGGTGTGGCGCACGACGCCGAACCGGCGTTTGTCCTCGTTCATCTCTGCCTCCGGCCCGTTGCCCTGTCGATTGCAGGATAGACTCGCGCCACAGGCCGCGCCAGCCGCGCGGCCTGTGAAAAGACGCGTTTTGGCTGCGACATTGCGTCCGCCCCGGCTCGGGGGAACAGATTCTGTAGGAAAGAATTCATGCGGATCAGCCTGTTGCATGAAACATGAGAAATCCGTCCGGATTTCGGGAACGAAACGGCCCCCGGGTGCATCCAATGATCAGACGGGGCAGGACCGCCGCACCGCCTTTGTGAGTGGACCGGCTATTGATCTGGCCTGTGCCGACGCCCCGGGGATCCCGGATTCCCTTTCGAGCAGGAGTGAAGACGATGAATGAAAACCGGCCGCAGGATCTTGTCCGCGACATGCCCAGGGACCACATTGACACCATGCTCGTCTATGCGACCTCGCTTCTGCACGGGAACCAAGCGGACGGGATCGCGCAGTGCGGTGAAGCCGAAGCTCACATGACGATGCTGGCTGATGGACCTGTCGCCGCCTTTCCCGACCGCTCTGCCGGGTGATCTGTCACGAGCGGGGCTGTCCTGCTGCCGTCGGGTGGCGGGCGGGCCCCTGAATGCAACCGATTTTCGAGACCCCCATGGACATAGCCACTCTCGCCCCCGCCGACCTGCTCAGGGACGGAATCCCCGCCTCCGAACGCATCCGCGCCCGGATCGAGGAAGCGGGCCTGCGTTTCAACGCCAATGACAACATCGCCGACTTCCTCGAGGAGGGTGATCTCGACGAACTCCGCGCCGAGGTCGAGGCGCGGATGCAATCCGTGCTCGATGCACTGGTGATCGACACCGCCCATGACCACAACAGCCGCGAGACGGCGCGTCGCGTGGCCAAGATGTATGTCGACGAGGTTTTTCGTGGCCGTTACGAGGCTCCGCCGAAGGTGACGAGTTTCCCGAATGTCTCGGAACTGAACGAACTGATGATCGTCGGCCCGCTCACCGTGCGCAGCGCCTGCTCGCATCACCTCTGCCCGATCATGGGCCGACTCTGGATCGGTGTGCTGCCCGATGCGGATTCCGACCTGATCGGCCTGTCGAAATATGCCCGCATTGCCGATTGGGTCATGAGCCGGCCGCAGATCCAGGAAGAGGCGGTGGTGATGCTGGCCGATGAACTGGAACAGCGCATCCGTCCCGATGGCCTTGCCGTGGTGATGGAGGCGGATCACTTCTGCATGCACTGGCGCGGGGTGAAGGACGACCAGGCGGCGATGACCAATTCGGTCATGCGCGGCGCCTTTCTCAGGGATGCGACCCTGCGGCGCGAGTTTCTCAGTCTGATGAAACGCTGAGCAAAGGTTGATTTTTTTCCCATGGATGCGAGACTCCAGTCATCACAGGCCCGAAAGGAGTCGCAGGTGTCGACCGCCGCGAAGCCCGGGACATCGCCCGCTCCCGAGCCCGGACTGGCCGCCAGGGCGGCAGCGGGTGACGGGGCTGCATTCGAGATGCTGATGCGGCGGCACAACCAGCTCGCCTTCCGCACCACGCGCGCGATCCTGAAGAACGATGCCGAGGCCGAGGATGCCGTGCAGGAGGGCTGGCTCAAGGTCTGGCGCGCATTGGGCGGCTGGCGCGGTGAGAGTCGCTTCACCACCTGGCTCGTGCGGGTCATGGCGAACGAGGCGCTGGGGCGTCTGCGCCGGACGAAGGCTCAGGTGATCCCGCTGGAGGTTGCGATGGGTTCGAGGGACCGCACCACGCAGGAGGCGCTGAGCGAGGCTCCGCACCGCTCGCCTGAAGCCGAACTCGCGCGCGCCCAGACACGGCGGCTGATCGAGACACGAATTGACCTTCTCCCCGACATCTATCGCAGCGTGTTCATGCTGCGCGCGGTCGAAGAGATGAGCGCGGGCGACGTTGCCGAGGCGCTCGGTATCCCCGAAGCCACGGTCCGCAGCCGCCTTTTCCGGGCCCGCGCCCTCTTGCGAGAGGGGTTGGCCGGTGAGATGGATCATGCGCTGGACGAGGCGTTCTCGTTCGACGGTGCGCGATGCGACCGTATCACAGCCCGCGTCCTGGCCCGCGGCCGGGCCGAAGGGCTGTCCCGCGATCCCTGACGCGCCATCCTCCAAGGAGCGAAAGATGAAATCGCGTCTGGACTATTACCCGCTTGTGCCTGACCTGATGAAGGCCCTCATGGCGCTGAACAAGGCCGTCGAGGACTCTGGGTTGGAGCGCGGCCTGATCCATCTGGTGAAACTGCGCGCCTCGCAGATCAACGGCTGTTCCTTCTGCGTGGACATGCACTCGCGCGAAGCCCGCCAGGAGGGCGAGACGGAACAGCGTCTCTATCTTGTGGCCGCATGGCGGGAATCGCCGCTCTTTTCCGACCGTGAACGCGCGGCCTTCGCCTGGACCGAGGCGGTGACGCAGATCTCGCAGGGTGGCGTGCCGGATGCGCTTTACGATCAGGCGCGGGCACAGTTCACCGAGACGGAACTGGTGCAACTCACCATGGTGATTGCCGTCATCAACACCTGGAACCGGCTCAGCGTGTCCTTCCACACGATCCATCCGATGCCGGAAGCGAAACCGACCGCATGACCTGACACGAGGAGAACCGACATGGCCGCCGAGAGCAAACCCGACAACAGCCCCGATCTGACCGAGGGGATCACTCTCGCCGATTTCGGGGACAGGGCATTGCTGCGCGGCCATGTCGGCAAGAAGGCGGTGCTGCTCGCGCGGTTGGGCGACGAGGTCCATGCCGTGGGCGCGACCTGCACCCATTATCAGGGTCGTCTGGATCGTGGCGCGCTCGAAGGCGATGCGGTGCGCTGCCCGCTTCACCATGCGCTCTTTTCCCTTCGGACCGGCGAGGCATTGAATGCCCCCGCCTTCAACCCGATTGCCGTCTGGAAGGTCGAGCGCGAGGGCGAGCGCATCTTCGTGCGCGAGGAGAAGGAAAAGGCCGAGGCACCCGCCCGCATTCCGCTGCAGGACGAGCCCGAAAGGATCGTGATCATCGGCGGCGGCGCAGCCGGTTTCGCTGCGGCCGAAATGCTGCGCAGGCGCGGCTATGCGGGCGCGCTCACCATGCTGTCGGCCGAGGAGGACGCGCCACTCGACCGGCCGAACCTGTCGAAGGACTATCTCGACGGTTCCGCCCCCGATGACTGGATGCCGCTCAAGGGTGCGGGCTTCTACGAGAAATCGGCGATCGACCTGCATCTTGCGACCACGGTCGAGCGGATCGACGCGGAGGCGCGCGAAGTGGTGACGGCTGACGGCACACGACATGGCTGGGACCGGCTTCTGATCGCCACCGGGGCGGAGCCCGTGCGCCTGCCGATCCCCGGCGCGGACAAGCCGCATGTCTTCACCCTGCGCTCCATCACCGACAGCCGGGCGATCATGGCGCATGCCGAAGGTGCGAAATCGGCCGTGGTGCTGGGGTCCGGTTTCATCGGGCTGGAAACGGCGGCGGCCTTGCGCAAGCGGGGGCTCGAGGTGAATGTCGTCTCGATGGATGCGCTCCCGCTGGAACGTGTGCTCGGTGCCGAACTCGGCGGCATGATCCAGGCCCTGCACGAGGAATCGGGCACGGAATTCCATCTGGAAAACACCATCGCGACCATCGGGGCCGATACGGTCGGGCTGAAGGATGGCACGATCCTGCCCGGCGATCTTGTTATCATCGGTGTCGGTGTGCGCCCGCGTCTGGAGCTGGCGAAGACGGCCGGGCTGGCGGTGGACAGGGGAATCGTGGTCAACGACCGGCTCGAAACCAGCGTTCCCGGCATCTATGCTGCAGGTGATGTGGCGCTCTACCCCGGCCTCGACGGTGCGCCGCAGCGGGTCGAGCATTGGGTCGTCGCGCAGCGTCACGGCCAGGTTGCTGCCGAAAACATGCTCGGTGCCGACAAGCCGTTCCGCGATGTGCCGTTCTTCTGGTCCGGCCATCCCGGCGCTACGATCCGCTATGTCGGCCATGCCGCCGACTGGGACGAGATTGCGATCGACGGCTCGATTGCGGATCGTGATTGCGCCGTGCGTTACCGCAAGGGCGGCCGGACGCTCGCCATGGCCACGATCCGCCGCGACCGCGAGGCGCTGATCGAGGCGCAGAACATGGCCGCCGGCTGAAAGCAGGGACCGTTCCGCCGGGAGCCTCGTTTCTTCGGCTGCCGCCATGACGGAGGGATGATGGACGGGGAGAGGACAGGCCGGACCGCCTTCGTCTTTGCCGGGGGCGGCAGTCTCGGTGCGGTGCAGGTCGGGATGCTGCAGGCCCTGCTCGAGGCCGGGGTGCATCCCGACTTCGTCGTCGGCACCTCGGTCGGGGCACTGAATGCGGCCTATTTCGCGGGCACGCCCGATCTGGGCGGGGTGAAGCGGCTTGCCGACATCTGGCGCGGGCTGAAGCGGCACGACATCTTTCCCGTGTCCTTCGCCTCGGCCATGCGTCTCCTGCGCAATCCCGACAGCCTCGTCGATCCCACGAATCTGCGGGCGCTGGTCGCGGCCAATCTGCCCTTCATGCGGATCGAGGACGCCGCCCTGCCGCTGCATGTTCTGGCCACTGACATGGCCGGGGTCGGCCGGGTGCTCTCGTCCGGCCCGGCCGTCGACAGCGTCATGGCCAGCGCCGCGATCCCGAGCATCTTTCCCCCGGTGGACATTGACGGCACATTGCTTGTCGACGGAGCGATCGCCGCCAACACCCCGTTGCGGCAGGCCTGTGATCTTGGTGCAAGCCGCGTCGTCATCCTGCCGACCGGCTACGCCTGCGACCTCGAGGAACCGCCGCGCGGCGTCATTGGCCAGGCGATGCATGCGATCACCCTGCTGATTGCCTGGCAACTGATGCGCGAGATCGACCTGACCCCGCCCGAAATCCGTCTGCATATGGCCCCCGCGCTCTGCCCCCTGCGCGTCTCTGCCTTCGATTTCTCCCAGTCGGCCGAACTCATCTCGCGCGCCCGTGCCAAAACGCGCAACTGGATCCGGCGCGGCGGGCTTGAGCGGCAGGCGAAAGCGCGCGAACTTGCGCCGCATCACCACCGCCGCCGCGAAGGTGCGGATCAGGCCCGCGCGTAAAGCGGCAGCACCGCGCCGCTGATTTCGGTCGCGACGGGCGAGACCAGCATCAGCACCGCCTCGGCAGCGGATTCCGGCGAGAGCCATTTGGCCGGATCGGCCTTGGGCATCGCCTTGCGGTTGGCCTCGGAATCGATGGTCGAGGGGGCGATGGCGTTGACGAGGATATGATCGCCCTTCACCTCTTCGGCGAGCGCGGCCGTCAGCGCCGCCACAGCGGCCTTCGAGGCGGCATAGGGTGACATCCGCGCGCCCTTGCGCGGCTCGAGCGCGGGCCGGGCCGCGACATTGACGATCCGCCCGCCTGCACCCCCGCGCCGCATCGCCGCCACCGCCTCGCGCGCGCAGAGCCAGGTGGTGACGACATTCAGCTCGAGCATGCGCCGCAGGTCGTCTGCCCCGGCGCTGTCGACCGGCCCCATGGCGAAGCCGCCGGCCAGATGCACCGAGGCCCAGAGATCGGGAACCGCGCCGTAGAACCGCGCGACATCCGCGGCGACGGTCAGGTCGATTCCGGGCGTGACATGCAGGCCGGGCATGGTCTCCCGCACCTCGCGGCGACTGGGCACATGGCAGGCCGCGCCTGCCCTGACCAGCCGGGCAACCACCGCGCTGCCAAGCGCGCCCGTGCCGCCGGTGACAATGACGTTCCGCCCCTCAAGCTCCCGCGATTGATCCATCCCGGCCTCCATTCCCGATGGCGCATTGTTGCGGCGGGGGCGGGGGCATGCAAGGGTCGGTGCGGATTTCATGGGGGGTGCGATGGCCGAAGGGGTGGAACTGCCCGGGATCGAGGCGGCGGAGTGGCTCAACAGCGAGGCCCCGCTCACGCTTGCGGCCCTGCGCGGGCGTGTGGTGGTGATCGAGGCGTTCCAGATGCTCTGTCCCGGCTGCGTCGCCCACGGGCTGCCGCAGGCGCAGCGCATTCGCCAGACCTTCCGGGTCGAGGATGTGATGGTCATCGGCCTGCATTCCGTTTTCGAACATCACCAGGCGATGACACCGCTCGCCCTGCGGGCGTTCTTGCACGAATACAACATCCGGTTCCCCGTGGCCGTCGATCATCCCGGCGAGGGGGCGCTGCCGCGCACGATGCGCAACTGGGGGCTCGAGGGGACGCCGACGCTTCTGCTTGTCGACCGCCAGGGGCGTCTGCGCGCGCGCCATTTCGGACAGGTTCCCGATATGGCGGTGGGCGCAGAGGTGATGGCGCTGGTGAAGGAGGCGGCTTGATGACGGATTTCACGCTCGCGCCCGGTGAGGCGCTGCTGGTCGCGTCGCG
Organism: uncultured Rubellimicrobium sp.; assembly: GCA_964443055.1. Lineage (GTDB taxonomy): Bacteria > Pseudomonadota > Alphaproteobacteria > Rhodobacterales > Rhodobacteraceae > JADYZU01. Next base: position 9,177 of record CAYUBT010000019.1, on the reverse strand, counting down.
CGGGCAGGGGGCCGGGCACGGACTGTGGCGCTGGCGTCGGGAGGCGGAGGGCTGGCAGGGCGTGCCCGTCGGCCATGCGCCGGACCTGTCCTCGCTTGCGGTTCATCCCGCGCTTCCGGTCGTCTATGCGACGGCAGGCGGCGGCGAGGGGCGGATCTACGCCTGGCGCCTTTCGGGCTCAGGCGGCCAGGAGATCGGCTCCGGCCCGTCGGGCGGTGTGGAGCCCGCCCATCTGGCCGTGGACCCGGGCGGCCGCATGCTCGTCATCGCGAATTATCAGGACTCGAGCCTTGCGCTGCAGCGCCTGTCGAAGGAGGGCGGTCTTGACGGTGATCCGGTGATTCATCCCCTGTCCGGCAGCGGCCCCGACCCCGACCGGCAAGAGGCGGCGCATCCGCATCAGGTGCTGTTCCGCGACGATGGCGCGGTCGTGGTGCTCGACCTCGGGGCCGATCTGCTGCGCGTGTTTCGTCTCGATGTCGAGGAGGCGGCGCTTCACCCGCTGCGCGAGATCGCCATGCCGCCGGGCAGCGGCCCGCGCCACGCCGTGTTCCTGACCGGCGGCCGCATGGCGGTGGCGGGCGAACTGGGCAATTCGCTTCTTGTCGGGGCGGGGGATGACTGGACCATTGTCCCGGCCACGGGGCTGGAAGGGCCCGGTCGCGCGCGCTGGGAGCGCAATTATCCCGGCGACATCGCGTCGGGGCCGGACGGGTTCGTATATCTGGCCAACCGCAGCCTCTGTACCCTGGCGAGTTTCCGCACCGACGGGCCGGCGGTGCGGCTTGTGGGCGAGATCGACACCGGCGTGGACTGGCCGCAGCACCTGCTCGTGCATCGGGGCGCGGTTCTGGTTGCCGGATGGGACAGCGGGCGGGTCGTCTCGCATCGCCTGGAAGACGGACTCCCGGCTGCGCCCGAGGTGCTTTTCCATTGTGACGGAGCCTGCTGGATTGCACTCATGCGATCTGGAGACCCTTGAATCAGCCGGATTGGGCCGAAATGTCTGTCAAAATCGAACTTCATACCGAATCCTTCACCCCCAAACGGCATCTTCTGGTCGAGGCGGGCGGGATCACCGCCCATGCCTTCCGCTACCCGTCGGGTGTGGCCGCGCTCGAGGTCGATACCGGGGCGGCGCGCTTCACCCTTCTGCCGTGGCAGGGGCAGCAGATCTGGGACGCCTGGGCGGGTGCGCGGCGCCTGACGATGAGGTCGGTCTTCGACCAGCCTCTGCCCACCCGCGACTTCCGCCGGACCTATGGCGGCTTCTTCCTGCATTGCGGCGGTACCGGCATGGGGCATCCGGGGCCGGAGGACGAGCATCCGCAGCATGGCGAAATGCCGAACATGCCCTTCGAGCGGGCCTGGCTCGTCGCCTCGGAGGGGGAGCTTGCGCTCGCCGGGATCGCGCATGAGCGGGAGGCTTTTTCGCATGCCTATGCGTTCCGGCCCGAATTGCGGTTCCGGCGAGGCTCGGCGCTGGTCGAGGCCCGGGTCGAGGTCGAGAACGAGGGCGGCGCGCCGATGCCCTTCATGTATCTGGGCCATGCGAATTTCCGTCCGGTGGACGGTTCACGGATCGTCGATGCGCTAGCGGATGACGCAGCGCTTGTCGTCGCGGAGCCGGGGCTTTCGGCGCGGTTCGCGCAGGAGGAGGAGGCCGGGATCCGCCGCTGGCATGATGAGGTTGCGAGCGATCCCGCCCGTCACCGCCGTATCCTTGCGGGTGACCGGGTCGAACCGGAATTCGTGGCTCTCCTGCACCTGCCCGCCGATGGGGACGGGTGGGCCCATGCGCTGCAGATGCTGCCCGATGGCGGCGCGGATGTGGTGAGCTTCAGGCCCGCGGACCTGCCGCTTGGCGTGCGCTGGCTCACGCGCGCACGGGAGCGGCAGGCCCTGGGTCTGCTCCTGCCTGCGACGGCGGCCCCCGACGGATGCGCCGCTGCGCAACGGGCCGGAACATTGCGCTGGCTTGCTCCGGGCGAGTGCTTCGCCACCAGACTGCGGTTCGGCGCGCTCGATGCTGATGCGGCTGCCGTCCTGGTTCAGGCACTTGCCCCCGGCGGATGAGCCGGGCCGCCCGGCCGGTTGCGCAAGGTCGGCGGATGTCGGTCATGTGGTTCGGTGCCGTGGGACGTTTGTCCCGCATTGCGCCCGGCTCCGGCCTGCACGGGACATCTCCGCTTGCGCGCCCGGGTTTCGCTCGCGGTGAATGACGATCCCGCTCCTGTGACCGGCACCCCGCTCCGGTCGGGTGGCAGGAGCATGCGGGATCGGCCGTGACCGGGCGGTGACGCCTCCGCCGGTCGGCCTGGCGTCAGAATTCGTGCCATGCCTCGTTCGTGCCGTCGCGCGGGACGACACGGGCGGGTTTCGTTGTGCCCGGGCCGTGGAGCGGCGTGACATTCGAGCCCGTGTCGGCTTCCGCTGCGGCAATGTGAAATCCCGAGAGCGCCTCGAGCAGGTCTTCGGCGCGTTGCAGCAGCGTGGCGGCGGCTGCGGTGGTCTCCTCCGCCATGGCGCTGTTCTGCTGCGTAACCTGGTCGAGCTGGTTGATGCCGCTGTTGAGTTCGTTGATGCCGCTCGCCTGTTCCGCCGCCGCGACGGCGATGTCGGCGACGAGGCCGGCAGCCTCTTTCGCGCGGTCGACGATGCCGCTCAGACTGTCGCCGGCGCGTCCGACCAGCTCGGAGCCCGAGGCGACCTGTTGCGAGCTGTCCGAAATCAGCACCTTGATTTCCTTGGCGGATTCGGATGCCCTGCGCGCAAGGATGCGCACTTCCGAGGCAACGACCGCGAAGCCGCGCCCCGCCTCGCCTGCGCGCGCCGCCTCGACTCCGGCATTGAGTGCCAGGAGATTGGTCTGGAAGGCGATGTCGTCGATGACGCCGATGATCCGGGTGATCTGTTCGGAACTGCTCTCGATCGCCCCCATCGCCGCCACGGCCTCGCGCGCGATCTCTGCGCCTGTATCGGCACCCGTGTAATTATCCACGCTGGCCCTTTGCGCCTCGGCGGCATGTTCGGCGGTCGATCCGATACTCGCGGCAAGCTCGTTCAGGGCGGCGGCGGATTGTTCGAGCGTGGCCGCCTGCGACTCGGCCCGTGTGGACAGTTCGCGACTGGCGCGCGTGATGTCCTTCGAGGCCTCGCGCAACCGGCTGCTGATGGAATGGACATGCGCGAGCGCGCCGCCGATCCGTTCGAGAGCGGCGTTGAAGCCCTTGCGCACCGCGTCATGCGCTTCGGGGAAGGGGGCGTCGGCAGGGCTGTCGATCCGGGTGGCGAGATCACCTGCGGCAAGCCGGTTCAGACCCTGCTCGACCTCGTGCAGGGCGCGGGCGAGATCGTGGCGCTCCTGCCGGTCCTCGGCTCTGCGCGTTTCGGTCTCCTGCGCGATTCGCGCGCCCGCGGCCAGGCCGTCGCGCAGCCGCAGGACGGCCTCGCCCAGGGGGGCAAGATCGCGCGGCAGCGGTCCGGGAGGCCCGGCAGTGAAGTCGCTGTCGGCGAGCCGGTTCATTGCCATGGTAACCGCGGCGATCTGCGCGCCCCTCCTGCGCAGGAGCAGGGCCGCGAGCGCCATCGTGACGGCAAGAACTGCCGCGCCGGTCAACAGCACCCGCGCGGCTACCCGCGATGCGCCGGGCGGGAGCGCCACGCTGATGGCGGCGGCGCTGTCGGTGCTGCCGGGCAGGAGACGGTATCGGACGAGATGGTGCCGCCCGTCGGCCTCGGTCGCCCCGTCGAGATGCTCCGTGCCGGCGGCCAGCGCATCGAGGGCGGCGTTGCCGGGGCCGGGTGCGGCGGCGGCCCCCGGCTCTCCCGTCATCCGGAAGTGCCCGGTAGTCGGGTCGCGGACGAGAAACCCCACATCCGCCCCGGTGATCCTCCGCACAAGGGCAATTGCTTCGCTCTGCGTTTCGGCAACCGTGGAACCCGCGGCCCGGGTCGACAGGCGCTCCTCGAGGAGAAGCGCGGCGATGTCGAGTGTCTGCCGGGCGTTGTCACGCGCCGCCTGCCTGGTGTCGAACGTGAAAGAGGCTGCCAGAAGCCCGGCGAGGGCGGCAAGGGCCGCGCCGACGAGCGCGGCGATCTTCATCGGGAACGTGAGCCGGTCGAGAAATTTCACTTGCAGGTCTCCGTTGCGCGGCTGAGCCGCCCGTGGCTGAAGAGTTCGACCGGGCCCGGCACGAACCGGGCGGGAACGAGCGGGTCACCCACCGACGGGTCGAGCAGGAGCTGTTGCGCCCGGCCCGAGGCAGGCCAGAATCGCACTCGGCGCGCGCGGCTTCCGCCGAGACTTGCCGAGATGCAGGTGATTCGCTCGTTGTTCAGGAACTGCAGGGCTGCATCGCCGTTGCGGCGGCCGATATCCATGTGGCTGGCGATCATGCGCGCGCCGCCGAACAGCTTGGCCCGCAGGCGGCCACGTTCGGCCCCGTGGCGCAACAGGCTGTTGACCAGCCGTTCCATCGAGGCGGATGCGAAGCGCATGTCGTCCCGGTCCGCGCCGCCGGGCAGCAGAAAATGATTCATGCCGCCGACCTTGCGCGCCGGATCGTAGATGCAGGCGGAGACGCAGGAACCGAGCACCGTCGTCAGCACTGCACTGACATCACCGGAGACCGCGAATTCGCCCTGAACGACATGGATGACCCTTTCTTCCGCCATCAGGGGCCCCGCTGCACTGCTGCGGCCCCGACCCCGGACCGTGCAGGATTCGAACTGTCTGCCATCTGGCCGGGCCCCTTGCGAGAAGGCATGAATGCGCCTCTGGCAGCTGTTGTCGCATGGAAGTCTGAAGGAAGGATTTCCGGCCACGCAGCCGAGGCGGTGGAACCCGGGACAATTTGAATGAGTCCGGGCAGTGCCGGAAACCTGCCGTTAAGGGAGCACGCCTAGCTTTCGCTGGAATCGGGGCGGCCACGGGGTGTGCCGTGACAGTCCGGGAGGGCACGGCAGGATGAGGCAGGACATGGCACACCTCGCGCTTGCGCGGCGTCTCGATGCAGCGGCCGCCGGTCGGCTTGGGGCCGAATTGCTGGCCCTGCGCGGCCGGCCGGTTCTGATCGACGCGGGCGGGGTCGAACTGGCCAGCGGCCTTGCCCTCGAGGTGCTTGTCGCGGCAGCGCGCCAATGGCGACTGGATGGCCATGCGCTCGAGATCGGACATGGCTCCCCGGCCTTTCAGGCCGCCTGTGAAACGCTCGCGCTCGAGGGTGAGCTGCCCTGGGCGGACAGGTCCGAAGGGGCTGCGTCATGATGCATCGCATCCTCGCCATTGATGATTCCCCGACCATGCGCGGGCTGATCGCCCGGGCGCTGGGGGACAAGGACTTCGCCGTCAGCCTGGCCGAGGATGGTGCCGACGGGCTGGAACGGCTGGCCGAGGTCGATCCTCATCTCGTGATCACGGATATCAACATGCCGCGGCTCGACGGTTTCGGCGTGATCGAAGGGGTGCGCGGCGATCCGGCCTATGCCAGCACGCCGATTCTCGTGCTCACCACGGAAAGCAGCGCCGAGCTGAAACAGCGCGCACGGCGTTCGGGCGCGACGGGATGGATCGTGAAGCCGTTTGACGACGTGGCGCTGCTCGCAGTGATCCGCCGCGTCCTGGGGGCATAGGATGGCCGGTCTCGACGAATTGCGCATCACCTTCTTTCAGGAATGCGAGGATCTGCTCGAACGGCTGGGCGACGGGCTGCGCGAACTGGCCGATGCGCCGGGCGACGGGCAGGACGAACTGGTCCATTCCGTCTTTCGTGCGGTCCATTCGATCAAGGGTGGTGCGGGCGCGTTCGGGCTCGGGGAGCTGGTGGGCTTTGCCCATCTGTTCGAGACGGTTCTCGACAATCTGCGTTCCGGCCGGATGGAGGCGACCCCGCCCCTGATGGAGACATTGCTGCAGGCGGGCGACATGCTCGACGATTTGGTGCAGGCTGCGCGTGACGATGCGCCGGTACCCGCCGACAGGCTTGCCCGCATCACCGCCGGGCTCGACTCCTTTGCTGATGGGGCGGACGATGATCCGCTCGGGGATTTCGTCTTCGAGCCGGTGCTCCTCGATGTCGACGGTGATGTCGGCGGTGATGTCGGCGGCGGCGGTGTGCCGCCCCGCCCGGCCGTGTCGGCGGCATTCGCGATCCGGCTCCTGCCGCATGGCGAGATGTATCGTACCGGCAACGAGCCCGCCCCCCTGATCCGCGCGCTGGAGGCTCTGGGAGATGTGACCGTCACGGCCCTGGCCGACGATATCCTCCCGCTCGAGGGGTTCGACAGTGCGATACCGGCGCTTGGCTGGCACATCCATCTCCTGACCGGTTCAGATGAACGCGAGATCGCCGCCGTCTTCGACTTCGTCGAGGATATCGCCGATATTCGCATCACCGCGCTGTCCGCCGCGCCTGATGCGCACGGCCCGGGCGGGATATCCGCCGACCGCACCGACGACCCGCCCGACGATGCCGCCGGGGCGCGGGCGCCGAGCGCCTCACCGCCTCAGGTGATTGCGCGATCCGGCGGCCCGCCGACGGGAAATGGCACGGGAACCGTCGTGCCGATGCGGACGCCCCCGACCGTGCGTGTCAATCTCGACCGTGTCGACAGGCTCGTGAATCTCGCGGGCGAACTGGTGGTGATGGAGGCGGTCCTGTCACGGATCATCGCCGATGCCGGGCTTGCGACCAACAGTGACGCGGCGAGCGGCCTCGACCGCATCCGTCAGCTCGCCGACGAGATCCAGGAAAGCGTCATGGCGATCCGCGCCCAGCCCCTGCGCCCTGTCTTCCAGCGGCTCGAGCGAATCCTGCGCGAGGCCTGCGAGGCCACGGGCAAGCGCGCGCGGCTCGTGACCGAAGGCGCGGGGACCGAGGTCGACAAGACCATGATCGAGCGCCTGGTCGATCCGCTCACCCACATGATCCGCAATTCCGTCGACCACGGGCTCGAGGACGCCGCCGCCCGCACGGTCGCCGGCAAACCCGCCGAGGGGGTGATCAGGCTGTCGGCCGCGCATCGTTCCGGCCGTGTCCTGATCGAGATTGCCGATGACGGTGGCGGCATCGACCGCACCCGCATCCGCCGCATCGCCGAAGAAAAGGGCCTCGTCGCCCGGGATGCGGTGCTCACCATGGCCGAGACGGACGCGATCCTGTTCATGCCGGGCTTCTCGTCGAAAAGCGAGGTATCCGCCGTCTCGGGCCGGGGTGTGGGCCTCGATGTCGTCCAGCGCGAGATTCAGGCGCTGGGTGGCCGCGTGACGATCTCCTCGCAAGAGGGTGAAGGGACGACATTCACCATTGCTCTGCCGCTCACGCTGGCCGTTCTCGACGGGATGCTGGTGGAATTCGGCGGCCAGACCATGGTGCTGCCGCTCGCTTCGGTAAGTGAAACGCTCGCGCCGTCAGGGGCAGCGATCCACCGGACGGGCGTGTCCGGCCGGATGGTTACCAGTCGCGGGCAGCTCGTTCCGGTGGTCGATCTGGCCGGGCGGTTCGGCCTGCAGACGACGGGGGCCGAGCCCGGCGTTCTTGTTGTCGTGGAATCCGACAGCGGTGCGCAGGCAGCGCTGGCCGCCGACCGGATTCTCGATCAGCGGCAGGTCGTCATCAAGAGCCTCGAGGAGAACTACGGCCATGTTGCCTGCATCTCCGCCGCGACCATTCTCGGTGACGGACGGATTGCCCTGATCATCGACCCCGAGGAGATCATTCGCAGTGCCCGGCCGGGCGGCGGGATGATATCCTTCGCCGGAGGTGCGGCATGACCGCGGTTCCGCATGAGGCGCCCGAACCCGGGTCCGAGGTCGTGGCCTTCCGCCTCAAGGACATGGACTTCTGCGTCGAGATCGGCCTCGTGCGCGAGATCCGCGCCTGGACGCCCGCGACCGTCCTGCCCCATGTGCAACCTTTTGTCACCGGCGTCATCAACCTGCGCGGCACGGTCGTGGCCGTCATCGACCTTGCCGCGCGGCTGGGGCTGGGCGCAAGCGTGCCGACGCCGCGCCATGTCATCATCATCACCGCGCTCGGCGGACGGATCGTCGGACTTCTTGCCGATACGGTCTCTGATATCCTGACACTCGCACCGGAGGTGATCAGGCCGTTACCCGACCAGATCGCCGATCGGGCGCGAGACTTCATGACCGGCATCGCGACCCTGCCCGACGGCCAGATGTTGCGGCTTCTGGATCTCGGCCATGTCGTGCCGGCCGATATCGGGGGCGCGGGATGAAGGAAGGGGATCTGCCAGTGCGAAGGGGGGTGCGGACATGGCATTGAAGACCACATTGCGGGTCATGGTCGTCGACGACATGAGCGTGAGCCGGGGCCTCATCCAGCAGGCGCTGGACGAGATCGGTTTCGCCAATGTCGTCTATGACAAGGATGGTGCCTCGGCCCTGCAGCAGATTGTCGGCAGCCCGGTTCATCTGGTCCTGTCGGATTACAACATGCCCGGAATGGACGGGCTCGGCCTCCTCGAGAGGCTGCGCGGCAATCCGGCGACGCAGAAGACCGGCTTCATCCTCATCACCGGCCGGGCCGACCGAGAGGTGCTGATGCGCGGCCAGGCCCTGGGGATGAACAATTTCGTCGTCAAGCCGTTCACGACGGTGCAGTTGCGCGGCGCGATCGAGAAGGTCGTGGGGCCGCTGGGATGATGTTCGAGGATGAACCGCCGCCCGCAGCGGCTGGCCATACGCCCGTTTCGAAAACGATGATCGAGGCCTGCGCGGCAGAAGCGGGCCGCCTCGCCGATGCGCTCGGCGCAATCGACCGCGCCGTTTCTGCCGTGGTCGACAGCCTCGTCGCTCCATCGCCCGCGCTGCAGGGGATCGACCTGCTGCGACAGGAGGCCGAAGGGCTCACGGCCGCCCTGGAGCTTGTCGCAGGGGCGGCGGCGTCCGGCCGTCCGGTCTCGGCCGAGGACATCGCCCGGGCCGTGCCCCTGCATGACCAGCGGGCAAGACTGCGGGTGGCGGGCAGGGAGGACGGGCAATGACTCCGTGATTCACCATATCTGATCTTGCCACGCTGCTATGGCGGGTCGGGTGCTGGCGGCCAACCGCAGGGCCCGCACGCTCGGCCTCGCCAAGCCGCAGGACCGCCCGCCGTCACCGCAGGCGTGCCCGGCACCCCGCGCCCGCTCGCAGTCCTGCGGGTCGACACC